>JAZDKM010000387.1:0-14945 GCA_043803085.1 Planctomycetota bacterium | reverse complement strand
CCCGACGAGGTCGATCTCCAGCCAGTGTCGCCCTCGGCGCGGGGTATCGTTACGCAGCAGGGCCGGGCGGGCGTTCAAATGGTTGACCAGCAGGTCGAGGTCGCCGTCGTTGTCGAAGTCTCCGCGGGCCACGCCCCGGCTGACGAACTTCTGCGCCAGGGCCTCACCCGCCCGGTCGGACACGTCCGTGAAGCGCCCTCCTCCGTTACCGAGGAAAAGCCGGTCTGCCTGGGCTTCAAGCTGAAAGGCGCTCCCATTGGCCAGGTAAGCATCGAGGTGACCGTCGAGATCGAAATCGGCCAGCACGGCCCCCCAACCGTGGTAGCGGCTCATCACCGCCCCCATGCCCGACCGCACGATCACGTCCTGAAACATCCCGCTACCCAGGTTGCGGTAAAGACAGCCGCGGGTCATGTCCGGCACGAGCAGATCAAACCACCCGTCGCCATCGTAGTCGGCCACCTCAGCGGCCATCGAGGCCGCCGCGCCGCCCGCTTCACTGAACGCTACCCCAGCCAGCAACGCTCGGTTCGTAAACGTCCCGTTCCCTTCGTTGTGCCAGAGAAAATTCTCCATGGCGTCATTGGCCACGAAGACATCGAGCAGCCCGTCGTTGTCGTAGTCGAAAGCGGCGACCCCCATCGCCCTTCCCACCGGTTGAATCTCCAGCCCCGCCTTCTGGGTCATATCCTTGAAGGTGCCGTCACCCTGGTTGCGGAACAGCTTGTCCTGCTGGCCGGCGTAGGCCAACGGACTCCGCACAACGTTTTGCCCACCCTTCGGTGTAAGGCTCGCGTCGTAGGTGACGTAGCTGCCTACGAAAAGGTCCAGCCACCCGTCACGATCGAAATCCAGGAAGGCCGCGCCGACGCTAAAACGCGGGTCGGCGACACCGGCGGCCTCGGCCACTTCAGCAAACGTGCCGTCGCCGTTGTTACGGTACAAGAAATTGGGGCCGTAGTTCGTGACGTAGAGGTCTGCATCGCCATCGTTGTCGTAGTCCGCCACGATCACCCCCATCCCATACGCAGGACGGGCCAGACCCGCTTTCACGGTCACGTCCTCGAACGTGCCGTCGCCGCGGTTGCGATAGAGACGGTCGGTCGCCGCGGCCAGCTTCTCGCGTCGCACCGGATCGAGGCCGGGATCGGACAGGTCCTTCATCCAGCAACCGTTGACCAGATAGATGTCCATCCACCCGTCCCCATCGTAGTCCAGAAACCCACACCCCGCACCGGTGGCCTCCACGATGTTGGTCATCTCGTCGTCGCCGATGGTCTCCACGAAATCGATCCCCGCTGCCAGGGTGACATCAGTGAAAACGACCGGAGCATCGACCACCGGCTCATCCCCGTAGGCAGGCAAGGCTGCGCCAAGGGCCAGCCACATTCCCGCGGGCAAAAAGCCTCGCGCTAATCCCGATACAGCCCAAAGAGCTGGATGCCTCACGCCGCTCGGCCAGGCACGATCTGACGTGTCGGCACCTAGAGCATAGATCCGATGGGAGTTATAGCGAATCTGCGCCACGCTTCTTGCCCCGAACAACGTGGTAGGCCGAGAGAGCAGGTAGCTTCTGACACTACCACATGGCGCCTATCCGGTCAACACGGTGATACAGCCACACTGTAACCATAGCGCGGTCACGGGGCTCATTTGACAAACTTACACCACTCCAAGATTTTTTTCGAATTTCTCCCTTGACATCGACCAGCTAGTGTGCTATATATATAGTATACTGGTAATCTGTTATATTAGGTATTTGTCGTACGGACACAACATCATGCAACTCACGATTGACCCGAAAAGCGGCGTGCCGTTCTACAGGCAGATTATCGACCAAGTCCAATTCGCCATCGCCGATGGCCGACTCGGGTGTGGCGACCAGCTTCCGACCGTCCGGCAGCTTGCGGTGGAACTCAAGGTCAACCCGAACACGGTAGCTCGGGCCTACCAGGAACTGGAGATCAAGGGCGTAGTTAGCACCCAAATGGGAACCGGGACTTTCATCGGCAATGAAAAAGTGGAGATATCGGAGCTGGAGCGCAAGCGGATGCTCGACCAGATTTGCACCGAGTTGCTCTCGCGGGCATCGGCGTACGGCTTGACGCTGCCCGAGGTTATCGCAGCCTTGCGCGAGCGCGCCGAGGAGAGCCAAGCATGATTAACGGAGGAACAGATCGCACGCTGGTGCCCGACCCTCCACGCGCGGTTCCCAGGTGGTTTTTCGTGCGCCGGATGCAGCCGATGTTCGTCTGCGGGCTGGTGTTCGTCGGCCTGGGTGGGCTGATTCTGTTTTGCCTCCCCCTGTGGGACGCCAATCTCTGGCCGGTGGACGATTTGATGCTTGACTATTACCACGCCAGGACCACGGCGATCCTCATCGACAAACGACTCATCCCCTACGTGCATATGGGCTCCCGAAACCCCTGGAAGGTGGCTTTTCGGTTTACGACCCCCGAGGGCGCGAAGGTGGAATCCGTGGGCTATACCTACGATCAAACCTTCGCCAACAAAGCCCGCGGCGAGGCATTGGAGGTGGAATACTATCCAACCCACGCGCAGCGGGCCCGCCCGGCGGGCGGCTATGCGGCGTCGGCCCCGCCCTGGGCGGGGTTCGTCACGATTGCTCCACTACTCATAGGTAGCGTGGTGATGTTAGTCGTGGTCGGCTTGCGATCCAGAAGCGAGCGGAAGCTGCTCGCCTATGGCGTGGGGACTGCGGCTGAGATAGTACGCGTGCAATCGGTGTGGTACATTCATTTCGGCACGCGACACCCCTTTGACGTCCACTACCGGTTTCACGATCACCGGCGTATGGAAGTGACCGGCCAGGACCGGACTTACCATTATGCCTGGGCGGAAGCATTGAAGCCCGGGGACAAGGTCGGGGTGGTTTACCATCCGCGGCAGCCGGAAGTCAACGTGCTCTGGCTCCACGGAAGTGATGCGCCATCGTAAAGCAAGAGCCGCGAGCTTTAGCCCGCGCGGAGAGTAGACGTTCTGAAATCAGGGTTAACATAAGGAGACTACGATCATGGCCGGCATCAATGTCAGCATTCCGAAGGTTTCATTGGAGGCGTTTGCGACCACCTTTCGGGCGGACTATCGGTTTGCGCCTTTTAACGTTCTGCTCCTGGTCGCGTTGATGCTGCTGGGCCTGATCGTCCACGTGGTGGCGTATGACTTCAGCGTCGAGGCCGTCGTCTACGCCGTCGCCGCAGCTTTGGTGCTGGCCGGCATAATCCGCATGGCACAGATCTGGGAAAGTGTAGTCGTCACCGGAGCCATTGTGGCTTTGGTCGGCTACCTCCTGTTCCGCAGTCTGAGAATCCCTTCCCATGTGCTGGTCGGATCGACCGTGGTCGCCTCGTTGCTCGCCCCCTGCATCCAGATCGCCTATCAGTGGGAGCGGGCCGTCCTTTTGCGGTTCGGGAAATTCGTGGGCATCCGTGGCTCCGGCGTGTTCGTCGTGCTCCCCGTGATCGACAAGGTGGCTCAATATGTGGACCAACGGATTCGGGTCAGCGTTTTCAGGGCGGAGACCACCCTGACCAAGGACACCGTCCCGGTGAACGTCGACGCCATTGCGTTCTGGATGGTGTGGGATGCGGAGAAGGCCGTGCTGGAGGTGGCGGACTTCGAGGCCGCAGTACTGCTATCGGCCCAGACCGCCCTGCGCGACGCGATCGGCCGGAGCGAGTTGGCCGACCTGTTGTCCCATCGAGACCGTCTCGGGCGCGAAATCCGGCAGGTGCTCGATGCCAAGACCAACCCGTGGGGGATTACCATTCAATCCGTGGAAATCCGCGACATCATCATCCCTAAGGGCCTGGAAGACGCCATGAGCAAGCAGGCCCAGGCCGAGCGCGAGCGGCAATCGCGGATTATCCTTGGCACGGCCGAGACCGAGATCGCCGAGAAATTCGCCAAGGCCTCAGAATCCTACCAGCACAACCCGGTGGCCTTGCACCTGCGGGCCATGAACATGGTCTTCGAGGGCCTCAAGCAGAAGGGCTCGATGATCATCGTACCCTCGACGGCCGTGGAGACGATGGGGCTAGGCGCTTTGGGCGGTCTGACCGCGTTCGGCCAGCAGCAGCCGCGCCGTCATTCGTCGAGCGACGATGATACGGGGACCGAGCCGGCCCCACGGCCCGAGCAGTAAGCTCCGCGCTCGCTGACCAGAGGAGAGCAGTAGGGTCCGCGCTCGCGGACCATTTCGGGGGGAGAGGAATGCACGCGCGTGGTGCGCGGGCGCGCACCCTACTCTTTAGCAACGGGCGCGCCCGAACTTGACGGCTCGCCGACACTTCCATAGGTTACACGAGCGTCCAACGAAGGGACCTGTGGGACAGGCTTTCCAGCCTGTCACTGGGTGGCATGCCCACCACCTTGGGCGGGCATGTCGGAGGGAAGGCCGGTCCCACGTTTTGTGTGAAGGCTATACGTCACGGTCCGGTTCGTGACGACGCATGCGCAACGCGGGTGTTAGGATGCGCCGCTACTTCGGTCTCGTCACCTCACACCCCATCCTCGCGTTGGGCGCCGGCGCGGTCGTCGCCCTCGTTTTTGCCCCCTTCGTTTTCAAGCTGACCCGCAACACCAGTCCCGATGCGTTCATCCCACCCGACCATGAGGCGTTGGCCCTGAATAAACTGGTCGAGCAGTCCTTCGGCCTGGTGGAGCCCATTGCCATCGGCGTGGTCCGCGAACGACCTGGAGGGATCTTCCACCCCGACACGCTGAGGCTCATTCAGGACCTCACCCGCGCTATACAGCAGCTGCCCTTTGTGGCGCCGGACGACGTGCTCAGTCTCGCCAATCAGTCGGGAGTCTTTTTCGAGGATGGCGAGCCGGGTTTCGAGCGGCTGCTCGAGGAGGTTCCCGAGACCCCCGAAGGCCTCGAAGCCCTCAAAGCCGATGTCCTCGGCTACGAGCTTTATCGCGGGACCCTCGTGGCCGCGGACGGGTCGGCGGCCTGCATTCTGATTCGACCGCACGACGAGAAACAGCCCGACACCATTTACCGATCCTTGGCCGAATTGCTCCGCGACTTTCCGGTTCGGGACGAACGTCTGGTGGTGGCCGGCGAGCCGGCCGTGCGGGCCTACATGGGCAGCGCCGTCTCCGGCGATGCTCTACGCATGAACCTGATTTGCCCCGTGGCCATGGCCGTCCTGATCGTGCTCACCTACCGGACGGTCCGCGGGACTGTCCTGCCGCTGTGCGTGGTTGGCGGGGCCTCGCTGTTGGCCTTGGGGCTGATGGGGGCGTGCGGCATCCCTATCTACATCGTCACGAACGGCATTTTCGTGGTCATTATGGCCCTGGCGGTGGACAACTCCTTTCACCTCATCGGGCAGTATTACGAAGAACAGCTTCTTCCGCGAGGGCGCAGCAAACAGGAACTGATCGTCGATGCCTGCATGGCCCTGTGGTTTCCGGTGGTCATCACCTCCTTCACTGACCTGGCGGGCTTCTTCGGTTTGTATGTTGGTGGGATGATGCCGCCGATCCGATACTTCGGCGTGTTCACCTGCGTGGGCGTGCTGGGCGCGTTGCTGTATGCGGGAACCATCGTGCCCGCGGGACTGATGATCAGGCCGCTGCAAATGAGCCCGGCCTTCTCGAAACGGAACGCCGCAGGGGAGGGCGAGGCTCCTGCCGAGCCGCGTCGGCCGGCTCGCCGGGAGGCTCGCCCTCCCGGCGTCGCCGAGCCCACCATCGACCTGGACGTTTTCGGCAGGATGATGGATTGGCTGGGGGCGTTCGTCTTCCGGCGCCGCGGTCTGGTGTTGGGCGCCGCCGCCGTAGTTTTGGCCGTGGCTGGGTGGGGCGCCTCGAAACTGGTGATCAATGACGCGCGGATCTTGGCCTTCAAGGAGCAACACCCGATTGTGCAGGCCAGTCGGGTCCTTAACCAACACTTCGACGGCACGAGTCATCTCAACATCGTGGTGACGGCTTCCCAGCCCGGGACCCTGTTGCGGCCCGATGTGCTCCGCCGGATCGAGGCCTTGGAGGCCTTCACCGAGACCCTGCCCTACGTGGGCGGCACCCACTCGCTGGCGGGCTGGGTGAAGCGGGCCCATCAGAAGATGCACGAAGAGGACCCCGCTTATTACGCCATCCCGGAGGACCCCGCGGACACCCGCTTTTACCTCGACGTGCTCGGCGAGAAGACCTCCCCGATGGCCCGCCTGCTGCGTGAGGTCATCGACCCCACCTATACACAGACCAACCTGATCGTCCGGATGAGAAGCAGCGAGTTCATCCACGAGCGGGTCGTGATCCACGCGTTGGAAGACTACCTGAGCCGGAATTTCAGCGGCGGTCCTCTCCAGGCGCAGTTGGCCGGCCGCGTCAACCTCGACTACCATTGGCTTTCCTTGATCCGCACAAGTCACCTGCGCAGCGTGGTTCCCTCGTTGGCCTGGGTGCTCGTGCTCACCGGGCTGATGTTCCGCTCCGTTACGGCGGGGTTGCTATGCACGCTCACCGCGGCCGTTGGCGTGGTCGTCAATTACGCGGTCATGGGCCTTGGCGGCATCCCGTTGGGGGTCGGCTCGTCGATGTTCGCCAGCATCGCCATCGGAGCGGGTGTGAACTTTCCCGTCCACATGATCGACCGCTTCCGCCACGGTTTTCGCGCCCCGGCTGCCGATCCCGGCGAGGTGTTCCGCAAGACGTATGCCTTCACCGGCCGGCCGTTGTTCTTCACCGCCTTCGTGATTGCCGCCGGTTTCCTGCTCTTGTGCGTGTCGGAGTTTCGCACGCTGATCGAGTTTGGGCTCTTGATCGGCGCCGCCATGCTGGTCAGCTTCCTGGCCAGTGTGACGCTGCTGCCGGCGCTGGTCGCGGTGTTCAGGCCCCGCTTTGTGTGCGGCCGGCGCGTGCGGCCGCCGGACACGGAAGGTCTGCCCGCGGCGTCACCGGCCCTTTCAGCCCGGCGTACCCTTTGAAGGCAACCACCTATGAAAACGGTTCTTATAGTTAATAATGACCAGATGGGCCACGGTGACGCGGAATTGGGCCGCAAGATCCTCGGTACGTGCTTGCGCAAGCTCCCGCGGCTGGCCCGCCTCGACGCCGTGGTCTTCTACAACGGCGGGGTCAAGCTGGCCACCAAGACTTCGCCGTTCGTCGCCGAGCTGCACCAGCTTCACGAGCACGGCGTGGAGCTGCTGGTCTGTGGCACGTGCGTCGCCCATTTCGGTCTGCAGGACCAGATGGTGCTCGAGCGGGTCAGCAACATGGACGAAATCCTGGCGGTCCTGAACGCCGCCGAGAAGGTGGTTACGCTGTGACCGCCCTGTTGTCACGCTTACTGCTCGCCATGGCCACCGTTGCGGGAGCCCCAGTAGTTTACCTCTTCGCCTACCTGATCCTCGAGAACACCTGGGCGCGTCGGGACGTGCTCGCTCTTCACGCCGCGAATATCATTACCGGATGCCTCCTGGTCGCCTGCTGGTTAAGTGTCTGGCGAGCTCAAGTGGTCTGGACGCCGTGGCGACGCGCGCTGACGGCACTGGCCGTCCTCTGGTCGATCGGCCTGGGCACCATCGTCGGCCTGAGCATGGCCCTCTGGATTCGCCAGGACGAAGTCGGTGTCATCCTGGGGGGCACGACTTGGGCCGTGTCATGGGTAGCCAGCACGGCCATCATCTGGCGGGAGACGCCGGTGGAGCGAGTCGCCCGTTTGCGGAGCCTGAGCGGCATCGTGATCAATTGCCTGCGCTGTGGATACAACATGACCGGATTGCAGCAGGCGCGATGTCCGGAGTGCGGCACGCAATACACGCTCGACCAGTTATTCGCATCAGTGAGCGAGCGTGCAGGCGAGCTGGGCGAACAACGGACCGCGGACACGTCCTGTGATCAAGGCGGATCTGTTTAATGCCTCACGGTGTCAAACGGCGCGCCGCTCGGGAGTTCGCCCAACGCAACTTCCGCCGACGATGCTGATGATGAGCTGGCTTTGAAAGAGGAATGTCCCCTTTTGCGCGCCCCTTCGGAACCGCGTAATGGAGGATCTTGGACTATGAATGCGATCGAGTGTTTGGTTGGAGCCCTCCGGCAATCCTTGGGAATCCTGGATTCGATGCTGACGGATCTGAAGGACACGGATTACGATCACATTCCATGTTGGGGAGCCAACAACCTGCGATGGATCATGGGCCACCTCGCGGACGCCGACCGCCAACTGTTGGTCAGACTTGGCGCGCGCCCGCCGGAAGAGATGGTATCGTTCGAGAGGCTAAGGAACGAACTGCTGGAACGTGTGGTTACTCTGCCCGCAAGCGAACTCGATCGTCACGTGGATGCAGGGCCGCTGGCGAACACGTTAGGCGTCCTCCTCAGCTTGGCAGCGTTGCACACCATGTTACACGCCGGGCAAGTCAGCACAATTCGTCGTAGTCTCGGCTATCCCCCTGTCTTTTAGGCGACATGCGGGCCTCCCAACACGGTCCAGCGGGTAGCACGCCAACGTGCCGCGCGCCTCGCGTGGACCGGTAATCATGTCGGATGGTTGCCGCCTTCAAGAGGGGAGAGAACGCGGTGGAGGCGTCTATCCGTCGTACTCGAAACCCAGCTCGCCCAGCCTTTCACGGACGCGCTGCAGCACGCGCGACTTGGCAACGTAGACCTGGCCGCTGCTCATCCCCAGACGGTGACAGACCTCCTGCACCGAGCATTCCTCAAACAGCAGCATGCAAAAGGCGCGGTAGTTGCGTTCCGAGACCGAGACTTTCACGTGCTCGACACAGTGCTTGAGGTGCTGACGCCGCCACTGCCGCTCCCAGAGTTCGTCAGGCGTAGGCCGAGGGTCGGGGACCGTCCGGGCGATGCGGCTTCCGGCGACCGGTACGCAGCGTCGGCGCAGCAGGTCGGTGACCTGGTTATGGACGAGCTGCCCCAACCAGGCCTGGAACCGCCCCTTGTGGCGGTCGTATTCGAAGGTCGTCATCCGCCGGGCCAGGGTCGCCAGACACCGGTCGCGTACTTCTTCGGCGTCGGCGACGGTCAGCCCCCGGGCCCGGGCATAGCGATACAACAACGGCGCGTATAGGGCGTGGAATTCGCGCCAGGCGACGGTGTCCCTGGGATCCTTAATGCGCATCAACAACGTCGCCCGGGTGCGAAACATGCTTGGCCTCCGCCGGTCTTTACGAGGCCCTGTGCCGCGCGCCGCGGCGAAGTTCAGCGGTCATTTCCAGGTGATCTCGAGCTGGACCACGACGGGCGCGGCCAAGGCGTTCTCCACCACGATAAAGCCATTCTGACCGGAGGGCGCATCGAACGTCAGGGTCGGCTCACTTCCCACGACGCAAGCGATCTTTGTCGGAAGTTGCGTCGGCCGGATCCACGCCGAGATACGCAGGTTCTCGTTCTCACCCCTGGTCCTGACGGTCACCTGCTTGCCCTGGCTGGACGCGGGAAGCCGCCATACGACTTCCGGGGCACGGACCGCCGCGCCGGTTTCGTCGTCGCACTGGGCCGGCAGGAGATCGTGTTTCCCAATGGTATCGCCGAGGACCTCACCTGGACTCTTGATGGGGCACGCGTCATCGAAGTAGTCACCGCAGTTTGCGGTTTGGGTGAACTCAACCGCGGGCGCCATGGATGGTTCGCCCAGGATCACGTAGACTTCGTCCGGGTCGCCGGGATTCACCCGGGTCCCGCCTGAAGGATGCTGGAAGCGGACGTATCCAACCTCGGGAGTCCCGGGATAACGGACCATCTTCAGGTCCATGCCGGTCAGCAGCTTCTCGGCGGTCCGGTGCCACGCCCCCGACACCGGCGGGGCACCGGCGGGTCCGGACCACCCGGCGCCTACCAGAAACGGCACGTGTTGAATCGGAGGCGGGTCCTCCGGGAGGCGACTGTATCCGAAAACCCGCAGGAGGCGCAGGTCGATCTTTTGGGGGCTGGCCGGAACGGCCGTCCACTTGCCCTTCTCCGTCGCAAAAGTGTCGCCGGGTGTGTTTGTGACGATCTGCCGCGTGGAGAGGCCCGGCGGCCCGAGGTACATGTGGCGGCCTTCCAGGAAGGTCCACTCGGTGGTGTTGTTTCTCGTGTGGTAGAGCATAAGGGCCGATCCGTCGGCCCCGCCCGCCACCGCAGTCTCCTCATCACACACCGAGACGCCCATCACGTACCACAGCGGGCCCCAATAATAACGCCCCGACGAAGCCGTGGTTCCGCCGCCACCTCCGCTCGACCCGCCGGATCCCGAGGGCGTGCTCGCCGACGGATCGTCTGCCCAACTGGCCGAAGCCAGGAGGTACAAGAAGACCAGACCGACCGATGCCCCTACCATGAACTTCTTTTGATGGTTTTGTGTCCTCTTCATACTTAACTCCTAACAGTTGAACGCTTGTTCTCGAAGGATCTCATGTGCCGGCATCGGCTCTCGTCTTCGCGACGGGAACCGTCCAAACCCGGAATCCCCGACGCCTGGCGCTCAAACCCGCCACCCAGGCCCCACCGGCGATGGACACCGCCAAGGCCAGGATCACGCTGCTCGGGCGGATGAGCATTCCGGTTCTGACCACTAGCGCGAGCCCCACGCCCACCACGAGCCCGCCGAGCAGCGTGACAGCCAGCATACACGCCACCCACGACGGAAGGCGGGTGCGCAGACGGCGAAGACCGATCCCGACCCAAAGACCGAGCGCCGCCACGAAGAGCAGAGTCAGCACTTCCCACAGGAGGTGCCAGAGCGTCAACGTCGCGCCGGTCAGCAGGTCGCTCAGGGCCGCCGCGTGCATATAGCA
The DNA here is from genome assembly GCA_043803085.1 of Planctomycetota bacterium. Taxonomy (GTDB): domain Bacteria; phylum Planctomycetota; class Phycisphaerae; order UBA1845; family UBA1845; genus JAAEQG01. Next base: position 4,167 of record JAZDKM010000387.1, on the reverse strand, counting down.
ATTGAACTCCTCGCGTCCCCCCGCCGCATCCGCGAGCAAACGCCGGTCGGGGTACGGTGTAGTCCACAAACGGTTGTCCCCGATCATCACCACCTTGCCTTCGAACCACTCCCGCAAGGTCGCGTCATCGGCGGCAAAAACCTCGTGGTAGGGCACCGTGTGGCGCGCCAGCACTTCCGGGCTCGGCACGAAGGTCCACAGCAGCGCATCGCGGCGCCGGCCGGCCACGGCACCCTTCGCCTGCTCCGCCGGAGGCATGTCCTGTTTGCGGGTGAACCAAACCCGGTCACCGCCCAGCCACCGGGCCCCTCCGGCGGTGTCCGGGACCTCCTGAACGTAATGCACCTCCAGGAACGGTTCGGAACCCCACCAGACCAGACGCGGCGTATAGTCCGGATGCTGGTAGAAGGCGAACGCGATGAGTGCCAACGAGGGTACGATCGGAGACGGAGGCTGGTCGATAGCTAGGCGGGTGCCCCGGACTATGCCGCCGAATTCGGACATGGAGCCGGAACCGACCCCATCGACCCGCGCGGCGATGGCGGGACTCACCAGCGGCTTGTCGGGGTCGCCCTCCGTGTCGCAGACGACCACGACCTTCGCCCCGGCGGCGTGAAGTGCTTCTACCCCGTCCACAAACCGGGCATCAGAGGGTTCGGCGGTCCGAAAGAAGATGTCCCAGGCCACGACCTTCGGCCGGGCGCGGGCCACACGCCGCATCAAGGCCCCGTGCAGGGCCCGCCAACTCTTGTAGTTCGCCGGCAACACCTCCGGCAGGTTTTCAGCGGCCGCCAGCTCCGGAATGCGGGGGTAAGTCTCATCGTTGAGCGCGATCACCGCAATCGCTGCGGACCAACGCGCCGAGGGACTACCATGCCGGAGCGCGACGGCCCCGGACTCGAACATTCGATCGAGGGGGCGAAAGGGAAACCTCACGGTCAGCGAGACGAAGGACAGCGCCCACGCCAGAACAAAGACACCGATGTACGCCGCCAACGTATGCCGCGCCGTCGCATGACGAATCCGCTTACGGACGATATAGACGGGACGATCTCGCTTGGCCCGAATCGGCAGACCGTCGAGATACCGGGCAAGGTCTCCCCCCATTTCGCCGGCCGATGCATAGCGGCGCTGCGGCTCCTTCGCCAGGGCCTTGAGCACGATCGTTTGCACTTCGCCGTCGATGCGGCGGTCCCGGGTGAACGGCTTAGCCGGCTCCACCTCCGCGATGTTGTGGAGCACTTCGGACCACGGTCCGTCCACGGCGTAGGGACGGCCCCCAGTGAGCACCTCGTAGAGCATCATGCCCAACGCGTAGACGTCCGTCTGGGTGTCGATGAGCTCCAGGTCGCCCTTGATCTGTTCGGGGGAGGCGTAAGCCCAGGTGCCCACGAACTCCCCGGTCACCGTCACCGGGGCCGTGTCGGCCAAGTCGGCCCGGGAGGTTTTGGCCAGACCAAAATCCACGACGTGCGGCTCGCCGGCGTCGTCGATCAGGATATTGCTCGGTTTGAGGTCACGATGGATCACCCCGTGCTCGTGGGCATAGTTCACCGCCGCGCAGATCTTCTGAAACAGCCGGAGCATATTGTCCACCGTTAAGGGGTTCTGCGCCAGATACGCGCTCAACGAGCGGCCCTCGATGTACTCCATGGCGAAGTAGTGGCGCCCGTCGGCGGTCACGCCGCTGTCGTAGAGGGTGACAATGTGGGGATGGTGTAGACCGGCGACCAAGCGGATCTCCCGCTCGAAACGGCGACGTTGCTCGGACGAGGCGTACGGCCCTTGCAGGAGCAGCTTCAGGGCCACCGTGCGCTGCGGGGCCTTCTGGAAGGCCTTGTAGACCACGCCCTGGCCGCCGCGGTGGATTTCGGAAAGAATCGTGTACCCCTCCACGGTCTCCGCCGTGGGGGGCTGCGGTTCAGGCAAAGGCTTCTCGAGAGCGACCGTATCCGCTTCAGAGGGGTCGGGAAGCGTCTCCAGCTCATAAGCGTTTTGGATGACGCGGAACAGTCGGTTTTCCTCGCTGCGGGTCGCGAATTCTTTCCGGCACCGCGCGCACTGCCCTAAGTGCGCCTCGGCGCGGGTCTTCGCTTCGGGCGACAGCACGCCGGCCAGCAATTCTGCGATCTCGCCAGGCCCAAGGCAGACGCTCACCACTCTTGCTCCGCGCTCGATGTGAACGAAGCCGAACTTCGAGCGCCGTCAGCATACCCCGTCGGGCCGAACAAGCAAGCCACAAGCTCTCCCAATCCAGGCTGGCTCGATCGCTCCGGGTGCGGTATGATCCTGTCCGTCGCTTCGTGTGAAACGACCATCTGCAAGCGTGCATCCGAAACGAACGGAGGTATGTCTCATGTCTCAAATCGACCCCAACCGGCCGGGTAGTCCGGTCGGCCAACCGCCCCTGTCCACGCGGCGTGCGCCGGTGCAAAAGACGAGCGTGCTGGCGGTCCTCTCTTTGGTGCTCGGGTTGCTCTTCTGTATTCCGTTTGCCGCGCCCACGTTTGGGTTGGTGTGTGGCATCATCGCGCTCGTGCTGATATCCAAGTCCGACGGCCTGGTCAAAGGCAAGGGCTTGGCCGTTGCCGGGGTCATCATCTCGGCGCTGGTGTTAGTTGCGCATGTTGCCCTGGCGGCGCTCTTCATCGTCGTCGCATGGCCGGCCATGAACCTGCCTCCCCAATTGGTCGAATCCTTCATTCGGGACGTGGCCCACGACGACTTCGGCTCGGCCCGCACCCGCCTGTCGGCCGGCACCGCAGCCCAGGTGACCGATGACCAGTTGGCGACCCTGAAAAGGCGTCTGGCCGACGGGTATGGCACGATCCAGTCGGTGTCCCTTGATTTTGGGGGGCGCGCCTTCGCCTCGGGAGTCGCTCCGCCGGCCGGAGGTTGGAGTCAAACGCAGGCGTGGCAGACGAACTGGCGCGGGGGTGGAGGCGCAGCGGCGGTCACTTACTCCGGCCCTCCCACTCCGATCCCGATCAAATGCGAGTTCTCCAAGCGAACGGTCTACGGGGTCATGATGATGACCGTGGATCCCAGCGCGCGCATGGAGCCTCCGCTCTTTGTGGACTCCTTCACCCTGATCGGCGCCCAGGGTCTCTGGAGCTTTCCATTCAAGGAAGCGGAGACCCAACCTACGTCCCAGCCCAACGACTAAGCGCATCTAACAAGAAGATGTGGGACCGGCTTTCCAGCCGGTCAGCGACAGGCTAGAAAGCCTGTCCCACATGTCCATGAGCCCATACTGACTTTGGACTATTCCCCAGAAGTACGGTATGCTGGATGTACCAGTTGGGAGACCCCACCAGGTCTTGAGCAGGAGGACCACCATGTACGGCGGAGAGGAAATCGAGATTACCCCGGGGATGCAACGGTACATCGAGCGGAACAACGCCTACCTGGCCAAGCGCGACCGGTACATCCGAGAGGTGGTCAAGAAGTGGAAGTTCGACACCATCGCCGTCCACGGCCTCTACACCGTCGAGGAGGCCATCGAGGACTACCAGGGCGCGATCATCGAGCCGATCTTCATGAGTTCCTCGCAGGCCTACCGCGACTCGGACGAGATGGCTGCGGCGCTGGCCTACCTCATCCCTACCTGGTGCTACTCGCGGATAGCCAACCCCTCGACATACTATTACGAATGGACCTTGGCTCTGTTGGAGGGCTACGGGTTTGACGGGGAAACCTCGTGCTGTTCGACTTCCTCCGGCATGGCGGCCATCATGACCGCCGTCCAGCCGTTCCTGGTGCACAAGCGGCACCACGTGCATGAACCGCGGAACTTTGTGGCCACTGCCCAGTGTTACGGCGGCACTTTCCAGCAATTCAGCGTCCGCTTCATGGAGGAGCGCGACATCGAGTGCCGCTGGGTGGAGGATCCGACCAACCTCGACGAGTGGGCCTCCAAGATCGACCAGAACACCCGCTTCCTCTATGGGGAATTGCCCAGCAACCCGCAGTTGGGCTTCTTCGATATCGCCGCGGTCGCGGACTTGGCCCACAGCCATCGCCTCCCCCTGATCTGCGACAGTACGGTGGCCACGCCGGCGTTGCTGCGGCCGATCTGCCACGGGGCGGACATCGTGGTGCAGTCCGCCACCAAGAGCCTGACCAGCAGCGGCTTCGGCATCTGCGGGGCCGTGATCGCCCGCCGGA
>JAZDKM010000386.1:0-10910 GCA_043803085.1 Planctomycetota bacterium | reverse complement strand
CTCCGTCGAGGGGAAAACCGGACAGATTGGCTGGGTGGCATGGGTCCGTTACGGGCCGAGCCCACGGCGAGGCCGGTAATGGACCCGTGCATGAGGTCCGGAAGGTCATGGCGCACGGGTCTGGCTCGCCTCGTTCCGAGGCGGGCCAAACCCATGCCACCCGCGTGGAACGGCGTCATCGTGCCTCTCCCCATGTCACACACGCTCTCAGAGACGATGATGGCACCAGGACGTTCTCCATACTCCCGGGACCCGGGTTGCCACGAAACCTGGCCAGACCCCATGTCCAAGCCTCTCGACACCCACCTCCGAACACCCGCCCTGCATCACTTCAGCAAAGGTGTCCCGTCTTTGCTTGCGGCGCGGTCCCGTCCGCGGACCGGCCCAGATGTTTTTCCAGCCGGTCGATGACCTCCTCGGGGACCAGCCGGGCCAAGCGGGTGCGGTCATAGCCGCCGATTTCCACAATTTGCTTGATCAGCGTACTGGAGGTCAGGGCATGCTGATCGCTGGTCATCAAGAAGACGGTTTCGACCTCGCCGACGATCAGGTTGGTGTTGGCGACCTGGAGCTCGGTGCGGAGGTCGTCACTGTCCCGAATGCCACGCAAGATCACCTTGGCGCCCACGCGGCGGACATAATCCATGGTGAGCCCGTCATAGGACTCCACGCTGACGTTGGCCAAGTCGCGGGTCAACCAGCGGATCACTTCCACGCGCTCAGCCGGGGGGAACCACTCAATCTTCTCGGGGTTGCAGCCGACGGCGATGATCACGCGGCCGAAGATCTTCGCCCCCCGGCGGATGATGTCCAGGTGCCCCAGCGTGACGGGATCGAACGTTCCCGGGAAAACCGCCAGATCCTGGCCAAGACTGCCCGCTTGCTCACTCATACGCTCCCCAAGGTCCGCACAGTCGCGGCAGGCTTATGATTCTGATCGGCGAGGCTTGACGCCCGCCCGCCGACCTCCGATCCTGAAACGATGCCCGCTGAATCCGCTGCGAAAACCGCCGTCGATCTCTCTGTCGACCTGGCCGGACTCAAACTGGCCAATCCTATTATGACCGCCTCGGGCACCAGCGGCTATGGGCCCGAGTATGCACCCTATGTCGATCTTCGGCAACTGGGGGCTTTCGTGACCAAGTCCGTCACCCTCCGGCCGCGGAAGGGCAGTCCGCCGCCGCGGACGGTGGAAACGGCCTCCGGGATGCTCAACGCCATCGGGTTGGCCAACGTCGGGCTGGAGTGCTTCGTAACGGAAAAAGTCCCGTTTCTGCGCGGATTGGGCATCCCCACGATCGTCAACGTGGCGGGGCACGCCCTCGAGGACTACGTCGCCGTGTGTCGCCGGCTCGACGAGATCGACGTGGTTTCCGCGGTGGAACTCAACGTCTCGTGCCCCAACGTGGCCGACGGCTTGGAGTTCGGTACCGACCCGGAGCGTCTGCGAGTCCTGGTGCGGGCCGTTCGCCGGGTGCTCGGGCATTGCCGGCTGATCGTCAAGCTTTCGCCCAACGTCACCTCGATCAGCGGGCTGGCCCGGGCCGCCATCGACGGTGGGGCCGAGGTCCTTTCACTGGTCAATACGCTGCGGGGCCTGGCCATCGACGCGGAAACGCGGCGGCCGATTCTGGCGAACGTCTTCGGTGGGCTTTCCGGACCGGCCATCAAACCGGTGGCACTGGCGATGGTTTACGAGGTGTACCGCGATGTGGCCCGGGCGGCAAACGTGCCCCTCATCGGCATGGGGGGCGTCCAGACTTGGCGCGACGTGGTGGAGTTCCACTTGGCCGGCGCCACGGCCGTGGCCGTGGGCACCGCCACCTTCGTCGATCCCACTTGTCTGACCCGTGTTTTGGATGGGTTGCGGTGCTACCTGCAGGAGCAGGGGTTGACCGCCGTGCAGGGGTTGATCGGCGCAGCCCATCCGCCGGATGGAACGGCTACTCTTCGAGCATCAGCGGGCCGCCCAGCTTCTCGTGGACCTCGAGGTTCGCGCGGACGACCAAAACGTTGTCGTTAAAGGCCCTGATCGTTCCCTCGCCTCCGGCGTCGCGCCACGATTCCGGCTCGACGGTTTCCTTGACGACCTCGATGAGTTCTTCGACGCGCTCTTTTCTGGAGCGATTGTCTTCGTCTCCGCCCCCGCCGCTGCCGCCTTGGAAGGGGTTCTGGGTGGCGCTGCCTCCGCCGGGTCCGCCCCCGCCGCCGCTTTGCTGCAAATTGACCTGCGGCGCGTCCATGAAGTCGGGGATCCGGAACAGCAGGTCGTTGACCGGATAGGATCGCACGTAGAGTTTCCGGTTGAAGTCCTCGCGCGTGGAAATCGTGAGCGTCAGCCCCATCCCAAGGTAACGCAACTCCTGTTTGTCGGAGAGCTGGGCCAGAGTTTCGGACAGGATGGTGGCGATGGTCGCATCTTTCAGCCGCAGGCTCACCGGAGAATCCTGATCGATGCCTTGCTCGAGGAGGATATTCCACCGGACCACAACGTTGATCTGGCCCTGCTCGCGAAGCCAGTCCATGACCTCGCCGAAGGGCGTATCATCCCATTCCACCTGGGCCACCCGCGTGCGCAGAAAGCGCCGCAGGTCCCTCTTTGAGGAGGCCGGCTGCGGTGGGTTACGGCGGATCTCTCGATCGCCGGTGCCGGGCGCATCTTGGGCTCGTGATATCGGCGTGACCCCCAGCATCATGAGGAGGATCACCCAAAATAGCCTTCGCATGGTCGGGCCTCCGTATAGGGGGAACCATCTGCCAATGGAAACCCGCCTCGGCGGCGCGGACCCCCGCCCTGCGCTCGCCAACGGCGTGGGAACTCAACCCCATTATTCTACCCGGAGACATCGGCGGAATCTATGCACAGAATTCGGACAGGCAGTATACCGGCAGCCGGCCGACCCTTCGCCCAGCTTCAGTTGGGGTGGGGATTGCTCAAGAATTTGCTTGACACCGGCCGTCGAAGCCTCGAAAATCCAAGCTACGATTCGCGGACGGGGAAAGAAGGAATTAAGGCGTACTGGACTTACGCGGGAAGGTTATTCGCCGCGTGAAAGAGTGTTTTTGTACCGACCCACCCCCCTGGGTCGGTTCCCCCAAGGCCCGGTTCACCCCACCGGGCCTCTTTTTTTTGAGGACCGGCTTTCCAGCCGCTCATCAGCAAGCTCGAAAGTCTGCCCCACATCTCCCTGGATGGGCCCTTAGCCGGGGTCCTCGTGCGTATGTTCGGACATCGCCCCACGTTCGCCGACGTGCCGTCTAGAGCCGAAGCGCTCGAGTGTCCGGCGGCGGAAGAGTAAGGCAGGTCGGGTCAGCCAATCGTGCAGGTTGATCATCCAGGGTTTGCGGTGAGTGGCCGCCAACTGCTCGGGCGTCAGTTGGTCGGGTCGGGTCCGACGCTGGAGCTTGTTGAGATGGTAGAGGTCAGCCTCTTGCAAGAGTTTCAGAACGAAGCGTGCCGGCCACCAGCGGCCACCGTAGCGTTCGGGGATGTGCCATGCGATCTGGAAGTCGACCAGGTACGGTCGCCCGTCGTCTCCCACGATGACATTCTGGGGTTTCTCAAGGTCAACGTAGGCCATCCCACGGCGGTGGATGATGTCGATGTGATGACGAAGGCGATCGAAGAAGTCGTCTGGGACCCGTTCTTTGGCCTGCATGGGGTGACCTTCGACATACGCATGAAGGAGCCCGTGCCTGCCCCACAAGCCCAGGAACCGGGGGATGGCATCCGAATCCTGGAGCAGGAGGTAGACGCCGGCTTCATGGCGGGTCAGAAACCGGCCGATCCAACCGCATGGGAATCCCCAGAAATCGGCCTTGCGGCCTATTTTCAGTACGGCTTTACCCGAAGGGCCATCGTAGAGCGCGGTAACGGCGAAGAAGTCGTGCTTGAAAACCCTCACCAGGCGGAATTCTCCAGCGGGCAAGGTAATCGTTCTCGGGAGCTCTTCCCGGCCCAAGGCTCTTAACGGCGACGGGATTCCCTTGGGCACGCTAACTCGTCCTCAGATGGGGAAACTCGTCCAACGGAGTTCGTCAGGATTCTAGCAGATATAGCGCGGTGGACCAAGTCGGGGGGGAGGGACTCCGACTTGGTCCACCTGCGAACCCATGTGATGTGGACACGGAAGGAGGAGGCAAGCTACACGGTTCCGACGGCGGGTAACAGGCTTACGGCCTGGTGGGTAATGCTCGGCCGTCGGTCGTGGAGCGACATATTAGGCAAGGCAGGGTGCGGCCTTGGGTAGTGGCTCCGCAACACTGGTCTCCTTCTTCAAAGAAAACTTTCCAAAAAACCGGTACGAAAGAAAGCATAGGCCGCCACCCTGCCTTTGTTTTTAGCGTTCTCCAACGTGCGACCCCGCGGGAAGCAACCGCACGAACCGTATCACACGGCATGGGCACGGGTTCCCACAACGAGGTCGCACGACTCAGCGCGCAACAAAAACTAAACTGCGATGTTCAATTGGAGTGCAGGGCGATAGGAGGGATGATCGAATTACGATCTATTAATGGATTGCGGATAAATCTATACGCAACCCTGCTCGACCCAATCGGCTTACCCTATTCTTTTGTCCATCTGCAGTATAGCATGCCGTCTCACGAAGTCAAACAATCTTTGCCACTTTTTTCGGCCCCGGGGATGGCCTGCCAACCTCGCGTATCAGTACCGCTAACCATGATGCACATTCACTTTAATCCGATACCTCGCCGGGCTTGATCTGGGGCGGCTATTGTTTGACGAAGATGTAGTAGAGTCGCCCTTCAATGGTGGTGCGACCGGCGAGTTCGCCTTGGGTGTCGCCCGTACCCAGGAAGATATCACAGCGGCCGGGGGCGCGGATGGCGCCGCCGGTGTCCTGATCGAGGGCGAAGGCCTCGTAGCGCTTTTGAACGATCGTCCCGGCTTCGCGGCCGGGCAAAATGTTTTTCACAAAAGCGACGCACGCCCGCGGGTAGACATCCTTGTCCGTGGCGATAGTGCGGTAAGGCGTCACCGGCTCGTTGAGGCTGCCGAACGGTCCGCCGGTCCTGGGCATGAAGAACACATAACGCGGGTTCATGTGCGTGTAGTAGGTGATCTCGTTGGGGTAGAGCTTGAAGAAGTCGATCATCCGCTTGAGGGACAGTTCGTTCGAGGGAATCTTGCCGTCCTCGACGAGCTTGGGGCCGACCGGCACGTAGTCGTAGCCGTTGTTGGCTGCATAGCCGATCTCGTAGTAGGTGCCGTCCTCCAGGCGCATCTTGCCCGAGCCCTGGACGGTGACGATGTAGGCCTCGAAGGGGTCGCGCAGCCAGGCGATTTCCTTGCCGGCCAGGAGGCGGGAAGTCTCGATCTCCCTGCGGTCATAGTAACGTGGGGTCGTGGAGCCTTCGGCCTGGCGGCGTCCGATGCAGTTCCCTTCGGGATCCTTCACCAGATCATCGGGCAGGCCGTAGAGGGGGTACTTGAACTCCGCGTCTTGCTTCAGTCGGGCGTCGAAGATCGGACGGTAGTAGCCGGTGAACCAGACGATGCCCTCGCCGTTGTAGCCGACCGACTCGTAGACGTCGAAGCGTTGGCGGACCCGGTCGTTCAGCTCTTCACCGGAGCGGGCCTGGTCCAGCACCTCACGGAAGGCCTTCAGGCTGGCGACCGCGCGCTCATGGGTGATGTCGCCGTAGGGGAAGTAACTGTGCGAAGAAGGCTTGGACATGTAGTTCAAGCTGCGGTCCACCGCGTCGCGCAAGCGGGTCCGAAAGATGAAGCCGGGGGAGAAGTCCGGGATGCGATTCGGATCGGTGATACGCCGCAGGGCCAGTTCTCCCGGCGGCAGAGGCGCGGCGTAGTCGGGTTGGGGAGTGATCGCCACCTCTTCCGCGGGTTTGTGGCAGCCCACGCAAAGGACCAGTCCGGGAACCGTCAGCCACCATAGAACTCGTAGACTGCGCATGTTTGTCTCCACTCGTCTCGTCGCCTGGGATGTCGGACGGGGTGCTTGAGACCACCCCACCGGGCCGGCGCATGAACACATCATCCCCCGACCGTGAAGGGACGTTGAGTCCAGGCGCTGACTCACGCGGGCTGAAGCCCACGGTTCGTGGGCTCGTCCGTTTTCAACCCTGGGCCGAACTGCCCAAGATCACGAACAACCAGATGAACGCGCCCAAGAAAAGTGCCAGGATACCCACGCCGATCTCCTTACACCCATCGTTTCTTCTGTAGCCAAAGGGGACAGGCACCCTACGATGCCGGGTTTTCGACCTCACCGACAGCCCTCACCCTAGCCCTCTCCCGAGGGGAGAGGGGGCGCGGTCAGGCTCGGAGCGAGTCCCCTTTTGCCACGGGCCGTCAGCCGCCGCGCAGCAGTTTAGCGGCTTCGCCCAGGTCGCGGCAAATGTCAAACCAGGTGTTCAGCCGGGTGACCTCGAACACGCCGGCAATGAACGGCGAAGGGGCGACCAGGATCACCCGGGCGTTGGCCAGCCGGGCGTGCGTCACCACATTGATCAGCACCGCCAGGCCCGACGAGTCGATCAAGTGCAACCCGCTGAGGTCGATGGCCAGCTTCGCGCCGGCCGTGGCCACCAGGGGGTGCAACTCGTCCCGATACTCGTGTCCGTCGGTGGCCCGCCATTCGCCGGTCATCTTGGCGACAGGAAACGGGCCGGACTTGTCGATGGTCAACATCATCCGCCATCCTCGGTCCTTCTCTGACCGCGTCACGCCGTCTTACTTTTCCAGGTTTCCCAGATTACGGCGACGGAGCAGCTTCCGCAACAGGAGGTAGTTCTCGTTCTGGAACTCCGTCACCTCGCCCGAGACGACAAACACGGCGCTGTTGCGCGCGTTTTGGGATTCGAGCACCACGCGTTCGAGCAGTTGGTTGGGCAGCAGTTTCAGCGGCGGTTCCGGGTGGCTCGCGTTGTCGCCCTCGTACACGAAAACGTACCACTCGCCTTCTTTCACTACACGACCTACGCGGTCCACCAGGAAGTACCCGTCGGGGAGGCGGCGACTCGTGGCCGGGGCGAGCGAGGCCTCCGGCGAAGTGGACTCGTCAGGCCCCCCCGAGGGGGCAATGGGGACCCGCGTGGGACGGTCCCGTTGGAACGCCCGCAGCACCTCATCCGCGGAGACCGTCGGCGGCGTACGCGCCGCCGCGTCGTCCGGCTGAGTCGGCTGGGATGGCACCGCGGCGCCGCCGGGCGGCGGCGCTTCCGGCTGCGTCGTCGCGGCCGGTGGCGGCGTTTGCGGGTCACCCTGAGGCTTGGTCGCAGGCTGCGGCTGGGCGTCCGGGGACGCCGCAGGGACCGAGACGACGCCACCCGCCAGAGCGAGCACCGCGCCCAGAGCGGGAACAAGGATTCTGTGCATCATAGTCCACTCCACGAGGTCGGCGTTGGGACGCACCGGACGGTCAGTCCCGGCCGGGGGAAAGCCGCACCCTGGTGATTATCGACCTCCGGCGTCAGAACGCGTGAATGCTCGGTGCGGCCGGCGGTAGCGGCCTGCGGCTCGCAGGCCGTCGGGGATGCCAGCCGCTACTTGCCGTTCTCCAGTTGTCTGGCCAGGTCGGCCGGATCGGTCACCGGACGCTTGCACACACGGTTCTCGCTCACAAACGCCGTCGCCTTTCCGTCTATCATACCTCGCGATTTCAAGAGGGGAAGGACGGCAGAGGCTGCATCCGCGGCGCCTCGCCCCAGGACGACCACCTTGTTGGGCAAATAGCGTTCGTAGATGACGCGGAGCAAGGCACGGGTGTCTGGGGTTTGCGGGTCGCCGATGACCACGACTTCTTTGGTGCCGTGGTGATACCCGTCCAGAGCGCAGAGGAGGCGCTCGAACGCGCCGGGCGAATGGGCGGCCTCCGCGCCGAACGCGCGGAAGATCGAAGCGGCCTTCTCGCGGCAGTCGAGGCGCTCGAACAGGACGGCCAACCGGAGCAGGTTCGTGGCTTGGGCCGCGTTGCCCGAAGGGATGGCGCCGTCGTGAGGATTCTTGGTGCGGACGACCAACTCTTCTCCGTCCGAGGCGGTGTAGAAGAAGCCGCCGCCCGTTGCGTCGTAGTAATACTGGATCAGCGTGTCGTTGAGGGCGACCGCCTGGTCCAGCCAGCGCAGGTCGAAGGTGGCTTCGTACAGGTTCAACAGGCCTTCGATCATGAAGGCGTAGTCGTCGAGATAGGCGGTCAGCCGCGCCTGGCCGCTGCGGTAAGTGCGCAGCAGCCTTCCGTTTTTGCGCATCTGAGTGAGCACGAAGTCAGCAGCGGCGGCCGCAGCCGTCGCGTACTTCGGCTCGTCGAGCACGCGGGCGCCCTTGGCGAGGCTGGCGATGATCAGCCCGTTCCAACCGGCCAGGACCTTATCGTCGAGTCCGGGCGGGACGCGCTGTTGCCGGGCCGTCAGCATTTTCGCCTTCATGGTCTCCAGGCGGCGAATGAGGTCGTCGACCGGGAGGCCGTGCAGCTTGGCGACCACCTCGGCGTCGCGCTGCACGTTGAGGATGTTCTTGGGCCCGGGCGGGGCGTGTCCGAAACGCTCGTCCCAGTTGCCCTGTTCGGTGACGTCGTAGTAGGCACAGAAGAGCCGGGCGTCCTCGTCTCCGAGGACCGCACGGACCTGCTCCACAGTCCACACGTAATACTTGCCCTCCATTCCCTCGCTGTCGGCGTCGCGCGTGGAGTAGAAGCCCCCTTCGGGGGATTGCAGGTCGGCCAAACAGTAGTCGAGGATTTCAGTCGCGCGGCGGCGATACAGGTCTTTCTTGGTGACTTGGTAGGCGTCAAGAAAGATGGAGCTGACCAGCGCCTGGTCGTAAAGCATCTTCTCGAAATGCGGCACCAACCAGTCCGGGTCGGTGGCGTAGCGGCAACTGCCACCGCCCAGGTGGTCGTAGATGCCGCCGTTGGCCATGCGGTCGAGCGTGGTGGTTACGGCCTTGAGCAGTTTCGCGTCGCCGGTGCGGGCGTGGACACGGAGCATGAGCTCCATGGCCATGTTGGGCGGGAACTTGTTGCCCTGTCCCATGCCGCCGCTGACCGGATCGAAATAACGTGTCAGCAGGTCGGCCGTCCGGGCGATGCTGTCGGGAGGGAGCACTTCCGCGATCGGGTCCGTGCCCTTCGCCCATTGCCGGAGATGGGCCTGGAAGCTCGCTGCGTAATCCTCGATCTGGGTGCGTTTCTGGTTCCACGCCTCGGCGACGCGCGTGCAGAGCGCCTGGAACTGCTCGGGCGGGAAGTAGGTGCCGGCGAAGATCGGCAGACGCTGGGGCGTGAGGAAGACGCTCATGGGCCAGCCGCGGCGGCCGTCGTTTATCTGCATCGTGACATACATATAGATTTCATCGAGGTCCGGGCGCTCCTCGCGGTCCACCTTGATGCAGACGAAGTGCTCATTGAGCACGCGGGCCAAGGCTTCGTTCTCGAAGCTCTCGTGCTCCATAACGTGGCACCAGTGGCACGCGGAGTAGCCGATGCTCAGGAAGATCGGTTTATCCTCGCGGAGGGCCCTTTGCAGGGCCTCTTCGCCCCACTCATACCAGTCCACCGGGTTGTGGGCGTGCTGGAGCAGATAGGGGCTGGTGGCGTGAATCAGGCGATTGGCGTGTGTGTTTTCCGTGGCTTTCATCGTTGGATCCGCATGCCTATCCGGTGCCGCCTGAGCGCACGCCACCGCCAGCAGCATCCCCGCAACACCTGGCCTCATGGGCGGGACTCCCTTCTCTGGACGAGGTTGGTGGCTGCGCCCGACCGACCCGGCAGGATGATAGATGCCCAACGAGGCGGGGTCAAAAGACGTGCCGCCGCCGCGCCTCTTGAGCGAAGCAGTGTAGTGCTTCAGTGAAACCGCAGCTTATCCGAACCGCGACCGTAAGGGAGCGGCCCGGCTTGGCGATGTGCTAGGCCGCTCCCTGACCCTTGACAGCCCACGTCAAGGGCCGACGGTCGCGGTTCGGCAATGAATAGGTTGCGGCAATTGTGAGGCACTACAGCGACCGTAGGGTCCGCGCTCGCGGACCGTTTTACGGGGAGACGAGGTGCCTCAGTTGGTCGGCGAGCGCGGACCCTACGGGGGATGGGGGACGACCTGAACGGCGACGACCATGCCGACTGTCAGCTATCCGCTTTCAGCGAGGGCACCTGTAGAGATTTCCGAGTCCTCAGCTTTATCGGTAGCGGTACGTGGTACCCATGCGACAACTCGGACGACAAGTATGGACGCCTGTCGTTCGCCGGAGTAAAATGCACTTGATGACCAAGGTCGAAGCCATTCTTAAAGAAGTGTGCTCCTTATCGCCCGCTGAACTGGCACAGCTTGTCTCGACGCTCTGAACAGGGGGGTCAGGCTTACTTATTGGCGCAAAGGGCATCCTCACGACGAGTAAGTAAGCCTGACCCCCTTTCCATTCAACACGGTTCGCCTGCACAGTGCCATCGGCTACGTAACGCCCAAGGACAAACTGGAAGGGCGGGAAGCCGCTATCTTTGCGACGCGGGATTGCAAGCTGGCGGCGGCACGCGAGCGGCGACAAGCCGCACGTCAGAACGCTCGCCAGAAGGTGGTTGTCTGATGGATCGTGCGGCGATAGAAAAGTCATCAGCCCGGGCGGAGGATAAGGCAACGGTGGGAACCGACCTGAGCGCCGACCCGGGGGCCGAGACCGAAGGGCGGGCGGCTGACCGGAATGTCCGCCGCCCGTCTTTCCCAACCCCCTTCGGGATTGGCATTAAAGCGATAAATCCCTCGCGGCGCAGCCGCGAGTTCTTCAAGACCCAAACGCCGGGAGACGGTCTCCCGGATGTAGCTAACTCAGAACGGCCGATTGTCCATTTCACGCTGAACCATTACAAATGCATGAATGTGAGCCGACTCATTGACGAATCGCAATGGGATGGAAGCGACTTCTTCATGGTCTGGCC
>JAZDKM010000385.1:0-7199 GCA_043803085.1 Planctomycetota bacterium | reverse complement strand
CGCTACCGCCTTACCAACCGTGGCGAATTGCTCACTGCCGCGCTCTTTGCAACTCGTAGTGCCTCCATCAAGCAACTCCTAGTCAAAGCCGCATGAATATCGCCGCGCCGCACGACGATTCTCCGGAGTAGTAGATCAGTGGACCACGGCAAGAATTCCTCCCTCCATCCTCAGGGGTGGCTGAGGAAGGACATCAAGGTGTTGAAGATCAAGAGCTGGACGGAGCATAAGGTCGTGGCGAGCATCGATGCCTTCGATCGGCCCGCTGGCGGCTACGCCCTGACGATCGCGGTGGACGACGAGGCCTCGCCCGCGGTGCTCTGGATCAGCTGTGCTGATCCCAGCACCTACCACGGCACTGGGCGGGGTCTCTTTCGTTGCTTGGACCAGGGCGATTCGTTCGGCGAGACGAAATGCGTGCTGGGACCGGAAACGGGCTCGAAGGGGCCGGATATCATCCACTACCTCGCGGTCGACCCGGTCAGGGAACACGTCCATGTAGGTGCTTATAAAACCAAGTGGCGCATCTTCGACGGCCGTAGCGGTGAGTGCCTGCCGGCACCCAAGCTCGACTTCGACCGGGAGCGAGCCTTTGACAGTGAGGGCCGGCTTTACTGTTATGGGAACTCCACCATGCTGAAGAACATGTTTTCCCGCTACGCTACCGATGGCAAGCCTGCCCCCTTCAGCGGCACCGGCAGCCACACCATTGACAACCTGCCGGGAGGCACGAAGTCCATGCCGCGCGGGTTCTGCGTGACCCCCTTCGGGGATATCTGTGTGCTGCACTACCCCGGTGACCCCTGGAAACCGGACGGGTCGAAGACCACGGTCACGGTCGTCGGACCGGACGGCAAGGTCAAGCGCACCGACGTGGTGACCTCCATGCGCACCGCCTCAAGCGTCCGTGTGGACCGCGCCGGGAACATCTACATCGCCGAGAACATCAAGACCGCGGCCGAGCCGGTCCCCGCGGAGCTGGGCGTCAAGCCCGGCCCGACCGGGATGGTCTGGGGCGGCCGCTACGAGCACGCCGCTTGGTATCCGTGGATGTATGGCAGCATCGTGAAGTTCGGGCCGGAGGGCGGCAAGATCGAGCGCGCCGCCGGCGAGCACCTCACCGGCTGGCCGAGCTTCCATGGGTACGAGAAGGACAAGGGCGCCGTCAAGGCCAGCGGCGTCAAGTGGCTGCGGCTGGGCATGGCCCCGGTCCCGGCGGTTGAGCAGGTCTGCGTCTGCGTTGCCGGGCGATTTGATTTGGACCGCTTCGACCGCATCTATGTTCCCGACGCCGGCCGATGCCGGGTGAATGTGCTGGACACCGCCGGCAACGAGATCACACACTTCGGCGGCTACGGCAACATGGACAGCCAAGGGCCCGACAGCGCGGTGCCGCTGCCGAAGATACCTCTTGCCTGGCCAGCGTATGTGGCGGCTTCTTCGGAAGCCATATACGTTGCGGATTGGCTGAATATGCGGGTCGTCCGGGTCAAGCCCGTCTACGCTGTTTCTGCCGAGTGTCCGGCGCCGTGAAGAGAAAATCAATGAAACGGCGTCCTCGGGAGAAAGCCATGCCCCACCCCGCCCGCGAGAATCCCGCCGTCCTCGACGCCGCCTTCCTGTTGTCGGTCAGGCGCCGGATCGAGGAGGTTGTCGTCCCGGTCATGGAGCGAATCTACGGCCACGGCCGGACGGCCATCCCGGAATCCTTCCGCCCCGAGCTCACGGCCATCGAGCGGGTGGTGAGCTTCTACGACTACCAGGCCTGCGGCCTGTCCGTGCTCGCGCCGCTGGCCGCCGCCGGCGACCGGCGCGCGGCGGAG
Organism: Planctomycetota bacterium; assembly: GCA_043803085.1. GTDB lineage: Bacteria > Planctomycetota > Phycisphaerae > UBA1845 > UBA1845 > JAAEQG01. The sequence goes on along the minus strand of JAZDKM010000385.1, from coordinate 5,376 downwards.
CTGGTCCGGATCATCCGGGCCAACATGGAACACTACCGGACGCGAATCCACAACCGCGAGGTGCCCGGCTTCGGACCTTGGACCGTACCCCTGCGGCGGTTGCTCTTCCACGCGGCGCTGGCCTACCGCGCGCTCGAACCAACCCTCGGCGCCAGGGAGAAGCGCGCCTACCGACGGCTTGTCGAGCGGCAGGTCGCGGCGGCCATCGAGCACAACGAACGCTTCCACCCCGGCGAGCGCCGGCTGCACCTGGGCTTCGCCAACAACCACACGGCCATCTTCATGCAGGGGGTCTATCACTGCGGGCGGGTCTTCGGCCGGCCGGAGTGGGTGAGGCTGGCGCGCGAGTTCGCGGAGCGCTTCTACGCCTCGGGCCACCCCGACGGCTACTGGGAGGAGAACACCAACCCGGCGCGCGAGGGCGGGCCCTCGGCGGTGTACACGCCGCTGACCGCCGGCTGCCTGTACGACGTGCTCGACGGCCGCCGCCGGCCGCGCGTGAAGTTCCTGCGGGCCGGCAGGTTCTTCCGATCGTTCCTGACCAGCGACGGCACGATGATCCCGCTGGCCGACGAGCGCACCAACGCGCACGCGCGGCACTCGGCCTACGGCCTGGCGTTGCACTCGCTGACGCCCAAGGGGCGCGGCCACATCGTAGGGCTGCTGGGGGCGCTGGACCTGTCCGGCGAGACGCCGGAGACCCTGGCGGTGCTCCACCACGAACTGGGCCTGATGCGCACCGGCCGGTGCGCGGCCCCCGAGTACCGGACCGACGGCTACTTCCGGATCACGCTGCCGCTGGGCGTCGTGCGACGGGACGGCTGGATGGCGGCGATCTCAGCCATGCGGGCCCTGAACCGCGTGCACCAGCCGGCCAACGACTACGCCCTCGACCATCAGGCGGTCGTCTTCCTGGCGCACCGGGAGACCGGGGCCGTCCTGACGGGCATCAAGTCCAAGCACGACCCGGAGTTCTCGACCATCCGGATCGGACGCGACGACGGCTACCCCGTTGACACCGGCACGCTCCGGATGGGCGCCGACTGGGCCGAGGCCCGGTTGCATTACGCCAAGTTCGACGCCACCGCCCGATGGGACCTCGGCCGCCGCGCGCGACTGACCCTGGCCACCGACGACCGCCGGGAGGTCACCACCGCGTTGCCCATCCGCTGCCCGAAATGCCTGCGGACCGATGCCCCCTTCGAGATGGTGAATCTCAAGGGCTTCTCGCCCTACTCGACGGGCAACGCCTCCGAGCCGGTGACCGCGGCGCGCTTCTCGTGGCGCCGGCGGCTGGTGGTGGAATTCCAGAGATGAAAACGGCCGGCTCTCCCCCTGCCCGCGGCTCCCCGCGACATCCCGAGCCGCATGCCCTTGCGGCCCAAAGACTTCCACCAGCCCCGAGGCCGTCTACGTCGGCGACTGGCTCAACGTCCGCGTGGTACGGGTCAAGCCCGTCTACGCTGTTTCTGCCGAGTGCCCGGCGCCGTGAAAGGAGACGGCATGATGAAGAGAATTTCGTAGGCGAGGATCTCCGACGGGGATAAAATTTCCGCCGGAGTTGGGAGGTGGCAAATGCGGACAGGAATCGCCAGGGTGCCGCCGGCCGCCGTTGCCGGTTTTCTGGTCGCGGCGCTCGGCCTAGCCGGCGCGGCCGAGCCGGAGATGCCCAAGGTGCCCGCAGTCGAGAAGGCCCCGGCCGTCGACGGCGACCTGGGCGATGAAGGCTGGAAGCAGGCCCCGGTCCTGAAGTTCGAGGGCTATTGCGACCAGGCCCGCCGCGACAAGGGCGACAGGCCCAGGGACGCCACCGAAGCCCGTCTGCTCACCGACCGGGAGAACCTCTATGTCGCCTTCCGTTGCGAGGAGACGCACCCCGACGGGCCGTGGCTTTGCGACGACGTCAACGATCCCTTGAAGAAGAGAAACTACCCGGTGCTCGCCGGCGACTACGCCGCGCTGTGTCTGGACCTCGGAAGATTCGGCTTCCACAACTATTACATCTTCGCGGTGAGCCCCAAGGGCGAGGTCTACCGCTGCTTCACCTGGCCGCACCGCTACGACCTGGTGCTCACCGACGTGGGGCTGCCCGCGGTGCAGGGCGCGGCCAAGATGGACAAGGCCGGCACGTGCTGGACCGCGGAGCTGAAAATCCCGCTCAAGGACCTGCTCCGCTACCCCGCCGACGGGGTCCCTTCCCTGGTCGGCGCGGACCTGCGCCGCGTGCAGTGGGGCGACGACCGCGGCAAGCAGAAGTTCACGGTCTACTGGACGGGCCATGCCCTGGTCGAGGGCGGCACCGGGATGAACTTGCAGTATGACCACATGGCCACTTGGAAGCCGCTCTTCGAGAAGTACCCGGACTACAACGCTTCCTACGCCTGCAGCAAGGGCTGGGTGCAGCTCATCTTCCCGGAATCGTTCGGCCCCCTCAATCTGGAGATCGGCAAGATCGACAACCGGCTGGTCTCCGGCCAGGGAGCCAATCTCATCGGCCACGTGGAGGCCCGCGCCGGCTGGGACCTGGCCCAGTGGGACCGGCTGGCCAAGGACTTCGACGCCCCGCGCATGGAGCAGTGGGACGACCTGCGCCCCGAGCACCCTGCCGGCAAGCCCGAGGTGGTGATGACCGAGCCGGTGCGCAAGGCCGGCCAGACGGCCGGCTTTGCCGCCAAGCCCGCGGTCACCACCGCGGGCGCCGAGACCCACATCTCCTTCGGCGCCTCCGGGCCCGCCGACTGCGCGGTGGCCATCCTGGACGCGCAGGGCAAGGTGGTCCGGCACCTGGCGGCCGGGGTCCTGGGTAAGAACGCGCCGGAGCCCCTGAAGAAAGACTCCCTCGTCCAAGATCTGGCCTGGGACCGCAGGGACGACTCCGGCAAGCCGGTCCCGCCGGGGATCTACCGCGCGCAGGTGTCTCTGGGCTTGGCCGCCAAATTCGACCACGCCATCGCCCTGGACAAGGCCACGGTGGACGAGGACAAATACCCCAAGGGTCTGGACGTTGACCACCTGCCCACCCCGCCCGACCTCAGCAAGGCCTGGCCGCCGAGCCACAGCGGCTACAGCGCCGGGGGGATCAACTTCCTGAGCCTGGACCGCGCGCGCGGGGAACTCTACGTCCAGGAGCGCTACGTTTACGAGGGGGCCAGCGGCAAGTTCCTGCGGGAGATCAAGGTGGCGGGGCCGCCCGGGTCGCCCTTCGGCGCCTGGCACTTCGACAACGGCGAGATCGCCATCGGGCCTGACGGGCTGCTCTATATCTCGGGCTCGAACGAGATCTGGCGCTTCGACCGCGAGGGCAAGCCCGTCCCCTTCGAGGCCCTGGGCCGCTGCTTCATCCCCGACCTGTGGGGGGCGCACAGCAACCCGCACCGCGGCATCTGCGTGGCCCCCAACGGGGACATCTACAAGAGCCACCACTACCAGCCGCACATGAACTTCGCGCAGCAGATCACGCGCCTGGGCCCGGACGGGCGGATCAAAAAATACGGATTCATCGAGATGCGCTGCTGCAGCGTCGGCGTCAAGGTCGATCGCCGGGGCAACGTCTACGTGGGCGGGGCGGTGCAGCCGCCGGGGGCGCTTCCCCCTCGGGACCTGGCCGACAAGCTGCCCAAGGAACTCCTCGCCAAGTACCCGCGGCTTTACGGCTCGATCCTCAAGTTCGGACCCGAAGGCGGCATCGTCAAGCCGGACCCCAAGGGCGAGATGGTCTGCCCGGGCCCCAAGGGCATGCGGCCCTACGCCGTCCAGGGGGCCGAGTGGATACACCCCGGCTTCTCCCCGATGCTCTCGCGGGTCATGGACAACCAGGGCGGGCCAGGCTGTGCATGCCGCAACGGGCGCTTCGACCTCGACGACTTCGGGCGGCTGTTCATCCCCGACGCGGTCGGCGGCCGGGTGGAGGTGACCGATGCCAACGCCAACACCATCATGTTCATCGGCGCGCGCGGCAAGGCCGGCGAGGCCGCCGGCATCGAGCTCGGCTGGCCGACCGTGGTCGCGGCCTGCGACCGGGCGCTCTACATCGCCGACTACCTGCGCTACCGCGTCGTCCGCGTGAAACTGGAGTACGACGCCGAGGAAACCTGCGACCTTGGGCCGGTCCGATGACCGGCGCCGGAAGAGGAACCGACGATGAGGCACTTCACGTTGGGGATAGCGGCCGCTCTGTTGGGGTGGTCCGCCTCCGGCGAGCACTTCACCGGCGGGCCGGGAAAGGAGATGAGATGAAAAGCATGTGGCGGATAGTCGCGACGGTCCTGGGTCTCGCGCTGGCCGCAGGCGGATCCCTGCCGCCGGCGGCCGCGGCCGGAGAGACGATCGTCCTCGGGGCGGGCGGCTACTGGCGCGCGCACGCCACCTGGTGCGAGGGGATCACGACCGAAGGCGTCGTCTTCGGCGGATACCCGAAGATGAAAACGGCGCCGCCTCCGCAGGGCTGGATGAATCCGGACTTCGATGATTCCGCCTGGTTCCGCTCGCCGGGTCCCTTCCCGGGCGAGGCGCTCATGCACAACACCTACATGACCACGGAGATGCGCCTGATGAGCGGCGCGCTGGAGCTGCGGGGCAAGTTCGCGGTTGAGGATCCTGCCACGGTGAAAAAGCTGACCCTTTCCATGACCTATCGCGGCGGCGTGGCCGTCTACCTGAACGGCACGGAGATCGCCCGGGGGCATCTGCCCAAGGGCGAACTCAAACCCGAGACGGCCGGAGAGGCTTACTCCCTGGAGGCCTACCTCGATTCCAAGGGCGCCATGATTCCCGAAGGCGAGTACAGGATCGGCCGTCTGTATACGGATCCCGCCGACAAGGCCGACGTCCAGAAGCGCGTGGCCGGGCGCGAGCGGCAATTGGGGCCGATCGAGGTGCCGTTGAAACTCCTGCGCAAAGGGGTCAACGTCCTGGCCGTCGCCAATCACAGCAGTGACTACCAGCCTCCGGCGCTGAAGTGGGCCAAGGACGATAGATGCCCCATTGGCTGGTATCACCTTGGCGTCCACACGCTCTTTCTCGCGACCGAGGGTAGCGGGGCGCGCCCGAATGTCGCCCGGCCCGAGAACGTCCAGGTTTGGAACCAGGACATTCATCGTTTCTTCACCGTGGCGGAATACGGCGACCCCAACGAGAAACTCGGACCCATCCGCCTGGTCGGTCCGCGGAACGGGCAGTACTCCGGCCAGGTGGTGGTCGGCTCGACCGCTGTCATCGAGGGGCTCCGGGCTACCGCCGGCGACCTCAAAGGCCCCGGAACCATCCCCGCCTCGCGCATCCGCGTCCGCTACGGGACACTCTCCGAACTGTGGGGGCAGGGCCAGTTTCCCGGCCAGAGCGGAGCGGTCTACCGCTACGGCAAGACTCCTCCCGCCT
>JAZDKM010000384.1:0-22123 GCA_043803085.1 Planctomycetota bacterium | reverse complement strand
GCCGTAGTTTGCCTCTAGCGTCCGTTGGAACAGAGCCGATAATAGTAAGAGCGCGGTTTTCAGTATTGGTAGCCGGGATCGCGTGATGCCCATGCCTCCCATCGCGGCAAAGCGGAGGGCAAAACCGGCCGACGGCGGCATGCCGTCGCGAACTCCGGGCGAACGCGGCTTCCGAAACGAGGTTGGATGTCCCCACGCCCCACTCAACAGCGCCCGCGGCGTTTGCTCCGGCCGATGCTGCTCGGCCTGGCCTGCCTGTTTGTGTGGGCCTCCCTGCTGACCTTCAGTGTGGAGGACTGGCCCAGTCCTCATCAGTACCCGCACCCGGACCCCACGCACAACGCGTGCGGGCGGGCCGGCGGGTTTGTCGCGTACATGCTCTTCCACTACCTCGGCGACGGGGCCTACCCGCTCATCCTGTTCCTCAGCATGGCCGCCGGGTTATGGCTGTTCAGCGGCAAGATCCCGCACGTGCTCCAGCGGGCGTTCGGGCTCGCCTTGTTGTGCTCGGCCACGGCTGCGTCGGTCCACCTGGTTTCCGCCGGCGGTCCCAACTCGCTGCCCGTGGGAGACGGCGGGGTCCTGGGGGTCGCGGCAGGCGAATTCCTGACAGCGCACTTCTCCGGCTTGGGCACGCTGCTGGTGCTGGCATATGCGTTCATTGTCGGGATGGTGTTGACGGCCGAGGGATGGGTTTTGCGATTGCCGGGCATGGTCAAACGTCTCGGCGAGGTCTCCGGCGCCGCGCTCGCGAAGGCCCGCACCGCCGCTGCGTCTGCCGGGCCGTCCGTTGCGGCTTCGACGGCTTCCGCGGCCATAGCCGTGGACCAAGGCCGTTTGAGCGCCGCCGAGGCCCCGTGTGGCCTCGAGATCAACCGTTCGCGGCGGTCGCGCCTCGTCCTGGACGACCATCATGAGCCCGTCCAAGGCGCCCTCTTGGACACGGCAGGGGAGACGGCTACGGCTGGGGACAAGGCGGACCAGCAGGGAGGCGACGATACCGCGGGGGAAAACGAGGTTGTCGCCGAGCCATCACCCGACTTAAAGCGCGAGCACCATGCGGACAAAGCCGACCCCCACCGACCCTCCACCGACCGCGGTGTGCCCGTGGTCAAGTTCCTACATCAGCGGGAGCCTCCGCCCATGGCCGAGGCCTATCCGCGGGCCATCGGTGAGTGGGCCTTTCCGCCGCTTCGCCTGCTGGCGCAGACGGAGTATCCGGTTTCGGGCAAGCAGGAATCGGTGGTGCGGGCCAAGGCCCGCGTGCTCGAGCAGACGCTAGCGGAGTTCCGCCTGGAGGTACGCGTGGTGGAGATCGACACCGGCCCGGTCATCACGCTGTTCGAGTTGGCGCCGGCGCCGGGGATCAAGGTCTCGCAGATTTGCTCGTTGTCCAACGACATCGCCCGGGCGCTGCGCGCTCCGGCCATCCGCATCGTGGCCCCCATTCCGGGCAAAAACACGGTCGGCGTGGAAGTGCCCAACGCGGACAAGGAGATGGTCCGGCTGCGCGAGCTACTGCTCATGGCCGGTCATCAAGTTCAGAAGATGGCCTTGCCGCTGTTCCTGGGCAAGGACGCCGGGGGGGAAGCGTTGGTGGCGGACCTGACCCGCATGCCCCACCTGCTCATTGCCGGAACTACCGGGTCAGGCAAGAGTGTGTGCCTCAACGCGATCATCGCCAGCTTCCTGATGACCCAGCGGCCAGACCGGTGCAAACTGATCCTGGTCGACCCCAAGATGGTGGAGATGAGCCACTTCAAAAACATCCCCCATCTGATGTCACCCATCGTCACTGACGTGCGTCGTGCCGAGGCCATCCTGGATTGGGCCGTCACCAAGATGGACGAACGCTACGAGTTGCTCGCCGAAGCGGCGGTTCGCAACATCACCGCCTACAACAAGCTCACGCTGGATGAGATCGAGCAGCGCTTCAAGCCGACCAGCAACGCGGAACGGGCCAAGATCCCCAAGCGGATGCCCTACGTGGTCGTCGTCATCGACGAGTTGGCCGACCTGATGATGACCTCGCCCAAGGAGGTCGAGCATCACCTGTCGCGCCTGGCCCAGAAATCGCGGGCGGTCGGCATCCACATTGTCGTCGCCACGCAGCGGCCGGAAGTAAAGGTGGTCACCGGCCTGATCAAGAGCAATCTACCCTGTCGGATCGCCTTCCGGGTGGCTTCGCGGATGGACTCGCGCATCGTGCTCGACCAGAACGGGGCCGAGGTGCTCATGGGGCAGGGCGACATGTTGTTCCTCCCGCCCGGGTCCGCGAAGCTGGTCCGGGCCCAAGGTACCTTCCTGGACGACGCGGAGCTTCACGCCATCATCGAGTTCCTCGCCGGGCGGGCGGTCCCGGAGTTCCATCCGCAACTCCTGCAAATCCCGGGAGGCAGCCTCGGCGATCCGGGGGAACGCGACGAGTTGTTCGACGAGGCCGTGCGGGTCATTCTCGAGAGCGGCCGCGGCAGCGTGAGCCTTCTGCAACGCCGGCTGAACGTCGGGTACTCCCGGGCCTCGCGCCTCATCGAGTTGATGGCCGACGCAGGCATCCTCGGGGCCTACAAGGGCTCGGTGGCCCGCGAGGTGCTGATGACGCTCGAGGAGTGGGAAGCCCTCCGAGCGCAGCGGGAAAAAGACGAGGCCGACGAAGCGGACGGGGAAGCTTAGAGCACTTCTGACCAGTTCACGAGCGGTTCAACCCATGCACCGCGGTCAGATGCCGTAGAGGCGTTGACGGACCATCGTCGGGCGGAGCCCGACCTACGGTTCGCAGGCGCACACTACGATGGGTGCGCGGGCGCGCACCCCACTTGACCACCCAGGTCGATTGCCGGTAAATACGCACGGCATGGCGCGATACGAGGGGCGTAAACCCGCAGAACTCCGGCCGATTTCATTCATCCGACGGTTTACACGCTTTGCGCCCGGGTCGGTGTTGGCCCAATGCGGGCAAACCCATGTGTTGTGCACCGCGATGTGGCAGCCGGGGGTTCCGTCGTGGCGAGTCGGCCGGGGCAGCGGATGGCTGACCGCCGAGTACGACATGCTGCCGGCGTCGACCCCCGAACGCCGGGTCCGTAACCGGCAGCGGATCGACGGCCGGACCCAGGAAATCCAACGGCTGATCGGCCGCTCGCTCCGGGCCGTCGTGGATCTGGAGGTGTTGGGGGAGAACTCGGTCCTGGTCGACTGCGATGTGCTGCAGGCCGACGGCGGCACGCGGACGCTCAGCATCACCGGAGCTTACCTTGCCCTGAGCGACGCAGTCGGTTATGCGGTGCGGGAGAAGCTCATCAAGCGCTCGCCGTTGCGTGACCGGATCGCGGCGGTAAGCGTCGGTCGGGTCGACGGTCAGCTCCTGCTGGACCTGGACTACGCGGAAGATGCGGCGGCCGAAGTGGACTTCAACGTGGTGATGACTGGCTCGGGCGCGTTCGTCGAGGTGCAGGGCACCGGGGAAGGGACGACCTTCTCGCCCGACGAGTTGACCCGGATGCTCGTTCTGGCGTCGCGCGGTATCAAGCGGCTCTTCCGCATCCAGAAAGAGGCGCTGGCGCGCAAGTAGCCGGTGATGGTGGGCAGTGCCCACCCTACTTACGAGATGGTGGGCAGTGCTCACCCTACTTAGGGGCTGCCCCCCGCGCCGGAACCACCAGCAGCCCGTGGCGAAAGTGGGAGAAAGCGGCGTGGCACGGGCATCCTACCTGCCGGCGTGCAGGCTGTCCGCGGAAACACAGGCTGGAAGCCTGTGCCACAACTTTTGCGACGGGCGGCCTGCTCTTCCAGCGTGCAGAGGGAACAACCCATGCAATTGCGAACATGGACCGACGCTTTGTCGTTTCTCTTGCTCAGCACTTTGCCCCTGGCCTCGGTGGGTTGTTCGGGTGGTCTGATGACGGGGGGCGGTGGTCCCTTCGGGCTCTTCTCGCCCAAGGGTGAGCCGTGGACCATCCAATGTCTCATGCTGACCGGTGAAGACCGGCGGAAGACCGTGGAGTCCGTGGCGGAGGTGCTGCGGAGCACGCCTCGGATCGACCGACGACGAGTGACGCTCGAACACGGCGACAACGAATCCACAATCTATTACGGCAGGTACTATCGCCAGATCGATCCCAAGACCCATCGGCTGGAAGTCACCGCCGACATGAACCGCGACATGCTGTTGATCAAACAATTGGGCGTGCCGGGGCGGGGGCATTATTTTGCGGACGCGAAATTCGTGCCCCAGCCGACCCCGGACGTCGGGAACCCGGCCTGGTCCCTGGAGCGGGCGACGGGCGTCTACTCCCTCCGGGTGGCCGTATTCGCCAATGAGCCGGGCTTCTACGAAAGGAAGAAGGCCGCTGCAGTGTATGCGGCCGCGTTGCGGGAAAAGGGGTATCCGGCCTTCTATCTTCACGGTCCGATCCATAGCGAAGTCTTCGTCGGCGAGTTCGGCGAAGACGCCCTGCGGCCGATCACGGCGCGGAGTCAGGCGGCCGATGACGGTGCGCACGGGGTGATCGGGTTTAACGTACCCAGCCCCGAGGTCCGTGCGTTGCAGGCTAAAGAGACCTTCGCGTACGAGTTATGGAACCTGTGGCGCCGGGGCGAAACCGTCGGGGATAAGAAGGTCTACGCCGCTTCGCAATTGGTCCGGATCCGCGAGTTACTGGAAAAGGACGAGTAGTGCCGCGCCGCAGACTGCTCATCGCCACCTCCAACCCCGGCAAGCTGGCCGAAATCCGGGAGGTCTTCGCCGACCTGGAGGTCGAGTTCGTCCCCCTGGACGAGCTGGGGCAATGGCCCAAGGCGGTCGAGGACGGCCTGACCTTCGAGGCCAACGCCGAGAAGAAAGCGCTGCACTACGCCGCGCGGACCGGTCTGTGGACGCTAGCCGATGATTCGGGGCTGGAGGTTGATGCCCTGGACGGGCTGCCCGGGGTCAACTCGGCGCGCTTTGGGGGCCCGGACCAGAACGCAGCGGCCAACAACGCCAAACTGATCGCCGGCTTGCGGGACGTACCCCTCGAGAAGCGCTCCGCGCGTTTTCGCTGTGCGCTGGCCGTGGCGGCGGTCGGGCAGGTGCTGGCAACCGCATCGGGGGTGATCGAGGGCGTTATCATTGATGGGCCGCGGGGTCGGAACGGTTTTGGTTACGATCCGCATTTTCTGGTGCCGAAACTCGGGCGGACCACTGCGGAGTTGAGTCCGGAGCACAAGAACCGCATCAGCCATCGCGGTCAGGCGCTGCGGAACATCCGCCCCAGACTGGAAGCCTTGCTGCGAGGCGAGTGACCGTGCGGTGGTTGTGCGGTCAGGCCGCGACGCTATAATTCTCGCTTTTCACGGCGAACGGGCCTGTTACGGGAGTCCACCCATGCCTGGAGAACTCGTGCCTACGGAAATGTTCTTTACCAATGGCGTCGGCAAGCACCGGCACAATCTGCAATCTTTCGAAGCCGCCTTGCGCGATGCCGGCATCGCCCGATTCAACCTGGTGCGCGTATCCAGCATTTACCCGCCGAGGTGCAAGATCCTTTCGAAGTCCAAGGGGCTCGCCAAGCTCCAGCCGGGCCAGATCGTTTACGTGGTCATGGCCGAAGAGCGGACCAACGAGCCTAACCGGTTGGCGTGTGCCGGGGTGGGCCTGGCGGTGCCCGCCAGCAAGGACCAGTACGGGTACATCGCGGAGCACCACGGGTTCGGCCTCACGCAGAGGAAATGCGCCGACCTGGTCGAGGACATGGCGGCCAGCATGCTGGCCACCACTCTGGGCATCGACCTGGACCCGGACACGGCCTACGACGAGCGCCGCGAGATTTACCGCAGCAAAGGGCTGGTGGTGCGGACCCGTGCCACCATGCAGACGGCCGAAGGCGACAAAAACGGCCTATGGACCACGGTAGTCGCCGCGGCGGTGTTCCTCTGCTAGTGAAAACGCTGCCTTATAACTTCCTCGGTTTGCGGCCGGAACTGGCCGACTATCGCCGTGCGCGGTTTGCCATACTGCCGATTCCGTATGACGCGACCGCGTCCTACCGCTCGGGCACCCGCTTCGGCCCGTCGGCCATCATCACGGCTTCCCAGCAGGTCGAATTCTTTGACGAAGAACTGGGGACGGAGTTCCACCGCTGTGGAATCGCCACGCTCGATCCGTTGCTGCCGAACGCGGCCGGTCCGCAACTCATGCACGAGGATATCTTCAAGTACGCCCGTCGGGTCGTGCGCGACGGAAAAACCCCGATCGCCCTCGGCGGCGAGCATAGCATCACCAGCGGGCTGGTCCGGGCCGTTGCCGGGAAACACCCAGAGCTCTCGGTGCTCCAGATTGACGCCCACGCCGATCTCCGGGACGCGTATGAGGGGTCGGCTTATTCCCACGCAGCGGCTATGCGCCGCGTCCTCGAATGGACGGAGGCGATCGTTCCGGTCGGCATTCGCAACTACTCGCGCGAAGAGCACCGGTTCATGCAGAAGGCGGGCATCGTGCCGATCTCGGCCCGCCAGTGTCAGACCAGCGACGACTGGCTGGACCTGGTCCTGGAGCGTCTGACGGATGACGTTTACGTGACCATCGACATCGACGGGTTTGATCCCGCGTACGCTCCGGGCACCGGCACGCCGGAGCCGGGCGGCTTCGACTGGTACCAGGTCACCGACCTGCTGCACCTCGTGGCCGCCGAGAAGCATGTGGTCGGGGCCGATGTCGTCGAGGTGATGCCGCTTCCCGGCTCGTCGGTCACCGAGTTCCTGGCCGCCAAGCTGGTCTACAAACTGATCTGCTTCATGCAGGCGACGCATTGATGGCCATGTACAGTGCCTCTATAATGTTGCGGCGTGGATGGGGACGAGTCATGCAGGTGGTGATCAACGGCCGACAGGAAGATCTGGATAACCTCAAAACCTTGGGGGACCTGTTCCGCGCGCGGCAGGTGGTCCCCCAGCGGGTAGCCGTCGAACTGAACGGGGAACTGGTCACGCGGAATCAGTATGATGCCACTCGCCTTGCGGACGGCGACCGCCTGGAGATCGTCACTTTTGTGGGAGGGGGATGATGACCGGCGACCAGTACCGGGTGGGGCCGTTCGAGTTCCGCTCCCGACTGTTTGTCGGGACCGGGAAATATGCGACCTACGCACTCATGGCCGAGGCCTTGGAAGCCTCGGGGTGCGAGGTGGTCACGGTCGCGGTACGTCGCGACGTGCTTACGCCGGAGGGCAAATCCAAGCCCGAGAACATCCTCGACTATCTGGACCTGGAACGGTACACCGTGCTGCCCAACACGGCCGGCTGTTTCACCGCCGCGGATGCGGTCCGCTCGGCCCGTCTTAGCCGCGAATTGCTCGAGGGGCTGGGCCACCCAGGGGCGTGCTGGGTCAAACTGGAAGTCCTGGCGGATAAGAAGACGCTACTGCCCGATCCCGTTGGAACGCTCGAAGCGACCCGGAAGCTGGTTGAACTCGGTTTTGTCACGCTGGTCTACACCAATGACGACCCCATTCTAGCCAAGAAGCTCAAGGAGGCCGGGGCCACCAGTGTGATGCCCGCCGGCTCGCCCATCGGCAGCGGCCAGGGTATCCTGAACCCGAGTAACATTCGTTTGTGCGTGGAGTACCTCAAGGAGGGGGATCCCGACTACCCGGTCATCGTGGATGCCGGGGTGGGGACCGCTTCGGACGTAACAGTGGCCATGGAGTTGGGGGCGGACGGTGTTTTGCTCAACACCGGGGTGGCTGGGGCGCGGGAGCCTTTAATGATGGCTCGGGCCATGGCCCACGCCATCGAGGCGGGGCGTCTGGCCTACCTGGCCGGGCGAATCCCGCGAAGACGTTATGCGTCGGCCTCATCTCCGCTGGAGAGCGTGATCGCGTCGGCTGGTTCATGATCCGCTCGAGGCGTAGTGGCGAGAGACCGCTTTGAACCGTGTCACCCGCAACCGTTTGTTGATCTGGATTATTTTCCTGGGGCTGGCCAACTTTGTCGGCTATACGGTGATGTACTGGAAAATCGGCGGGGATGCGAAGAACGGCGAAATCCGCAACGGCGCGTACTACGTCCGCGGGCACCATCTGCGGCACGAGGGCGGGGAATTCGGTCGGGAGTCGCCGGTCAGGCGCGGGGTATGGATTTACAGCTACCTGCATTCCATCTCCATCTGGCCGACGATCGCGGCGGTGCTGGTCTCGATGTTCATCCTGGCGCGCCCCCACATCATCGCGACCATGAAGCAGGACGCGTTGATTCAGGGGACCACGTTCGTCACCGTGTGCATTACGGTCGTCGTGCTGGTCACCGGGGTGAGTACGCTCTATTTTATCCTGGACTTTTTCCGTGCTCTGGCGGTCGTCGGTCGCGGCGGAGAACTGGGCGCATGAGTATCGGGGGGCTACGACGGCGGCCCGTCGTTCGGCGCGTTAACTACTGGTCCTCAGATCATGGTACGGTCTGGGTCACCGTGGGGTGATCCCAATCTCATCATCAGGTGCTCTGTGAACGGCATTAAACCAACGCTCAGCCCGGTAAACCCAGCGCCCCCCCGGAAGACGATGGGGGTGAAGGAACCGCCGGCGTTCAAATGGAAGCTCATGGGATATGTCCACGGGCTGACCGTGACTCTGCTCAAGACCGCAGACCAGAGCGAAGTCGAAGCTCAGCTCGAACGCCTCGAGGCTGAGGGCTATTACCGCGACCTGCAAATCTGTGCGATCGACGCGAAAGTCCCACCTGACCCGCTGCTGGCCAAATTCGCAAAAGAGAAAAAGGCCGCCGGCTCGCCGTCTCCCAGCAAAAAGTCCAAAACCGCGGCGAAGAAAACCGAAGCCGCGAAAGCCAAGACCGCCGGACCGGCCAAACCGCTCGCCAGGAAAGCCCTCCGCAAGGAGTCGGTCACCAAAAAGAGAAGCGCAGAAAAGAAAACCGTCCAAGCCGCAAAAACCGCGGCCAAAACTAAAACGCCACAAAAAAAACGAAATAGCCCTCCGACTCGAGGGCGGAATTAGAGCCCGGTCAGCCAGCGTTCTTTCGGTCGCCGGTTGCGGGGCGCGCTGCGGCTTCGGGGCCGTTCCGCGGGCGCGGCGGGACCTCCAGATAGGCCAGCGTCAAATCGATGATGCGCCGCGCCACGGGCATGGACACGGTGCGACCGTAGTAGCCCTTATGGGGGTCAGGCCGACGGATGGAGACCAACACCAGGATCTGGGGGTCGTCCACTGGGGCGGCGCCTACGAACGAACTGAGATAGGCGCCGGAACTGTACCCGCGCTGGCCTTTCCGAGTGAGCTTCGCGGTGCCCGTTTTGCCTAACATCGGATAGTCGGACGCTTCAGACTTTTCCCCGCCGGTCTCTACCACCGCGACCAGCGCCGTTTCGGTCAGGAAGCGGGCCACCTTCTCAGGGAGCACCCGCCGGAGCGGCTGCGGCGCGTCGAACGTCTCGAGGGGTGCTCCGTCGGCCGCCAACACTCCCCGCACCAGGCGCGGCTTCAACAATATCCCACCATTCACGATCGCGCCATAGGCCGTGACCAACTGCAACGGCGTGACCCCCACTTCGTACCCCATCGGGATCGAAGTGGTCGAAAGCGCGGTCCATTCCCGCATGGGCAGGACCATCCCGGCCGATTCGCCTGGGAATCCAATCCCCGTCGGTACGCCAAACCCGAACTGGCGCATAATCTCGTGCAGCGCCGAGTTTCCCATGCGCTGGCCGATAAGGGCCATGCCGATGTTGCTGCTCTTGGCGATGATCCCTTCGAGGGTCAGGTTGCCATGCGGATGCGTATCGCGGACCACGCGCCCGTGGGTCTCGTAGGCGCCATTATGGCAGAAGATAGTTTCAGTCAAGGTCACTCGGCCCGCCGCCAGCGCGCCGCCCGCGATGATCGGCTTGAAAGTGCTTCCGGGCTCGATGGGGTCCGCCACGACCCGGTTCCGCCAGACCTCCGGTGGAACGGCGGCGTAATCCGCGGGTTCGAACGTCGGGTAGCAGGCCATGGCCAGGATGTCGCCGGTTTTCGGCGACATTACCAAGGCCACCCCGCTCTCGGCCCCGAACGCCTTGACCCGCTCCGCCAACTGCTCTTCGACGATGCCCTGGATGACGGTGTCGATGGTCAACGCCAGATGCCCGCCGTCGGTGACGCCGACAGTACCATCCTCCAGCCGCCAGACCGCACGCCTTCGGACGTCGCGGATGCTGCTCATCCGTCCGTCGCATCCCCGAAGACGCGAATCGTATTGCAGTTCGAGGCCGGCCAACCCCGTTCCTTCCGTGCCCACGAACCCCAACACATGGGCCAACACAGAGCCCAGAGGATATCGGCGAACCGATTCGTCGACCGTGCCGAACCCGGGCAGGCGCAGCGCCCGCACGGCCTCCGCCTCGCCCGGGGGTATCCGGCGTTTCAGCCAACAAAACCGCGGGCTTTCACTGTGCCGGATGATGTCCTCCACCTCGCCCGGGACCATCTGCAAAGCCGACGCGACTTTGACGGCCGACCCCGGCAGGTTCTCCACCAAGAAGGGATCGGCAAAGACACTAGGCATCAGTTCAGTGGCCGCCACGACCCGCCCGCGGCAGTCGAGGATCGAGCCCCGTCGGGCCGGGATCGGCACCGAGCCGGTGTGTTGCTTCTGCACCACCGTCCGTAGACGCGCAGCCATTGCGGTGTTGATATGGACCAGCCGGCCTGCAAGCAGCAGGAAAACCAGCGCCA
Source organism: Planctomycetota bacterium (assembly GCA_043803085.1). GTDB lineage: Bacteria > Planctomycetota > Phycisphaerae > UBA1845 > UBA1845 > JAAEQG01. The sequence continues at coordinate 11,420 of JAZDKM010000384.1, read as the reverse complement.
CCCCAACTAGCAGCATGCTCCCGACGCGCCGTTGGTACGCCTCAAAGTTGCCGGCGGGCACGCGGAACCCTCCACAGGAACTCTCAGCTTTCAGTTATCTCCCGGCGGCTATCAGGCGGAAGTCCCCTGGCTGAGAACTGACCTCCTCTTCACCTCGCTCTCGCCCACTCCCGGTCACCAGACCGGCTGGGGGGCTGGGGGGCGGGAGCCGCCATGTCCAGCGCCCAACGCTCGATTTCCTTCTCGATACGCGGAGGGGCCTTGTATTCGGCGATGGCGAGTTGCACGGACCACAACATGCGGCGGATATTGACCAGTTCAAGCTGGGTCTTCTGGATGCGCTGGGCGATCCGGGCTTCCTCGGCGCGCAAACCTACCACGCCCAGCGCGATCGCCGCAAAGAGCAATAACACCCCCACCGTCCGCGAAAGCGTCACCGAACCTCACCGGGCGTCAGCCAACGTGTTCGTCGGAATCCGAATTTCCACGCCGCTGGGAAGATACCGTGCATCGGAGCAAATGTCTTGGTTCAGGGCCAGGATTTCTTGCCAGCGTATTGCACTGCCGAGTTGCTTCTGGGCGATCGTGCCCAGCCGGTCCCCCTTTCTCACCTTGTACCAGCGGAAGGCAGGCTTGCCCCCCCGAACCGGCTCCGTTGCATCGGCCACGGCGTTGCGCGTGTCGCCGGCCGGTGCCGCGAGCTTGGGCGCGATCCCCTCCACCACGGGCAGCTCGAGCGTGCGTCCGACCACCACAGCATCCGGCGAGCTCAAGACGGAGCGGTTGGCTTCGTAGAGGGCGTTGACGATTTTCGTGGAAGAGGCGCCGTAGCAGCGGCGTGCGATCTTGTTCAAGGTGTCCCCATTTTCGACCACGCGCTGGACCTGGGCTTTGGGGGTCGCCGCCTCGCCCCGCCGTACCGGCTCGAGTTGGTCCGCATACGGAGCCAGAGCCGGAGGGAGGCCCAGGCTCGCCGCGGCCGCGGCGTCCGGCGCCGGTTCGGTCGGTGAAGTCTCCGCGGCCGGCAGGCCCCGCCCGCCCTCGCCGTTCGCAGGAGCACTGGCCAGCACCGGCTCAGAGGGATCGAGCGGTTTGGGGATCGGCCGCCGACGGCGTGTAAAGCGTTCCGGGTCCTCCTGGACGGCGGGTTCGGGGTCGACGCCGTCGCGCGGCGCGGTGGCCGATGGCCGCGGTCCGGACCCGGGCCCCGCCGGCGAGACCGCGGAATCGTCCGCGGGCCGAGATTGACGCGGACGATTCCCCTCCCGCGCACGGGCTTCAGTCGGACTGCCGTTCGGACCGCGACTCGGCGGAGCGGGGCGGCCGAACAACTGGTAGGGCATCTGGGGGTGGATGCGGTCCGCCCCGCTGCGGTTGGCGAGAATGATCGCGAAGCAAATAATAAACCCCAATCCGACGACCAGACCGACCTTGGTTTCCTGGGCCATGATTCGCCGCACCTATGCCGCCTGCCATTCGCGGTCCGTGCGCCGCGCCACCCGTAACTTGGCGCTGCGCGCCCGCGGATTCGACCGGCGTTCGTCTTCCCCGGCAAGCACCGGCCGCTTGGTTACGATTTCGTAAATCCCCTGTTCCTTTCGCCGGCGAAAATCGCGTTTCACCAGACCGTCCTCGAGGCTGTGAAACGAGATGATGCCGATCCGTCCGCCGGGGTTGAGACAGCGTGGGGCCTGTTCGAGCAGTCTGGCCAACACCGCCAACTCGTCGTTCACCGCGATCCGCAGCGCCTGGTAGGTGCGCGTGGCGGGATGGATCTTCGAGCGTCGCGCGCGCGGATGGGCGCCGACCGCCTTGCAGACCATCTCCGTCAGTTGCCGCGTTCGGGTGATGCGCTGCTCATGTCGCGCACTGCACAACACCTTGGCGATCCGCCGGCTGAAGCGTTCCTGCGAATACTGATAGATCAGATCGGAGAGCTGCCTTTCACTCAGGGTGTTGACCAGATCGGCGGCCCGCCGCTCCAGGTGGTCGTCCATTCTCATATCCAACGGCCCGTCGGATTCGAAAGAGAACCCCCGTTGCGGGTCCGCAAGCTGCATGGAACTGACACCCAAATCGGCGAGAAGCACCGCCACCCCAGGAATGTGCCACTCGGCCAAGACCAGCGCCAAGTCCGCGAAGTTGCGCCGATGCAGCACGACGCGACACCCGCAACCCGCTAAGCGCTCTTCAGCGATCTTCAGCGCCGCCGCGTCGACGTCCAAGCCGTACAACACCCCATCGGGTGCGGCTGCCCGGGCAAGCAGTCGCGCGTGGCCGCCGGCACCCACCGTGGCATCCATGATCACGTCACCCGGTTGGGGGGCCAACAGGGCGACCACCTCTTTCGGCAAGACCGGCGTATGTCCCGAACCCGGTTCGGTCACAAGTCGTCGAAGTCTTTCTCCGGGCGGAGACGCGGGGTCGGTCACACCTCCGTGGCGACGCGACGCCCCCCGCAGCCCTGGACAACCGCCGCTTCGCACAGGCCGTCGACGTGCCGGGAGAGGCGGATGTGGGCATACTGCGCTCCGAGACGATGCAACCGGGCAACGCGACCCTCCAACTCGGATATCTGGGACGCGAGCGACGCCTCCGTATCCGTCACAGGTCGATTGCCGAGCAAGCGCAGTTGTACCTCACGTACCACTCGACCGTTTCTTCCGGACATTGTGACTTCCTGCGGCTAACGGCTGCCGCGGCATCGGCCCGGCGACTCCGTTCACTTCCTCCGCCGACGCACGTTTCCACACATCCACGGGCCCCCCCCGTGAGGGCCCCCTGAACACCCAAGCAGATCCGCCCGGGAAAGGTCGCCCGCCCGCGCCAACAGTTCGGGCGACCTTTCCGGACTCTCCCGCGCTCTGGCTCACCTGCCCCGCATTACCATCCGGGCTACACCACCGCCGACGAAGCTTTTTCCTCCCACTCGCTGCTGGTCGGCACCCGCAAAAACCTACGCCCCTTGGGCCAATGCTCTGCGGCGCCGGACTTCACAAACTCGTGGTAGTCCGTTGTACGCCAGATATCGATTCGATCATTGGCCCCTGCCAGGGTGATATCCTTGCCCATGTTGAACACGGTAAGCTGCCGTTCAGGTAGCACCACACGTCCTTGCGGATCCATCCTGAGACGGCTGGTCATTGAGAAAAAAAACTGTTCAAAAGCCAGCGCTTCGTCGCTGGCGATGGAACGGGTTTTCAAGCTTCTGACCAATTTCTCGAACTCGTTTATGGGGTAAAACGCCAACATGTTCGCGCGTTCCCCCGGGCAAACGTAGAATGGTGTCCCAGCCCCGTCGGTCTCCAGCCTGTTGCGGAAATCCAGCGGGAGTTGGAAGCGGTGCTTGCTGTCAAGGGTCCGTTCATACGCTTCCGTAAGAATCATGGGCTGGACTTCCCACCTACGGCCCACTTACCCGCTATAAACTAACGAGAACAGATTCATGCTAGGGTGAAATATACCACACGATTGCCACTAGATGCAAGTCTTTTTTTGCATCCACTCTTTTAAAATCCGATGGAGAACGCCACGTCATGGCCCGGCACCGCAACATATTGTACGTTCTCCTCAAACTTCCCCAATCATACTGCCGAACAGAGTTGTGAAAACCCCCTATTTTTTACCACCATCCGGGCGTTGGCAAGATCGGATCAGGGATCGGAGAGGACCTCGGAGTAAAGTTCGAGGTAGGATTTCAAGCAGCGGTCTAAGCGGAAGGAGCGCTGGACCTTGGCCGCCGCGGCTTGGCCCAAGCGACGCGCCAACGCTCCATTCGCAAGCACTTGGAGAATCGTGGCGGCCAGGTGGACCGCGTCGCCGGGCTTGGTCAGCAGGCCGTCCACCCGGTCGTCGATCACGTCGCGGCAGCCCGGCACGTCGGCGGCAACGCAGGGCAGACCGGCGGCCATCGCTTCCAGCAGCGCGTTGGGCATGCCTTCTGTTCGGGACGGAAAGACAAACATGGCCGCGGTCTTCAATAGCGAGGGCACATCCGACCGGGTACCGAGCATGACCATGCGCTCGGCGCAACCCGACCGCCGAATCAGGCGCTCCACTTGGGGGCGATAGGCGCCATCACCCACGAGCACGAGATGGCACGGGCGGGCGCGGGCCACACGGGCGAAGGCCTCGATCAATTCGTCGAGTCCCTTGATGGGATCGAGCCGGCCCACCCAAAGCAGGATGGGGTCGTCGTCCGTGATACCCAAGGCACGCCGGTCGAGCGGCGAAATCTGGGCAAGCGGTTCGGGATCAACACCGCCTGGAATGAGCCGCAGGCGGGAAGGATGAATGTGCCCGGCCATTCGCAGGTGTTCGATGACCGAGGGCGAATTGCCGACGATGGCGCGGCACCAGCGCTGGGTCCAGTGCTCGACCCACAAGTGCCAGGGGCGTTCGATCTCTGCGGTCTGGATCTCGCAGATCAGCCGCCGCGTAGGGAAGCCGCACAGCAGACATGCGATCCGGCAGGCGACGTTGGCGTGAAACAGAAGCGCGTGGACGATGTCCGGGCGAAAGTCGCTGATCCGGCCGGCCAAACGTTCGAGCACGTGGTAGTCCCAGGGGCCTTGCGCTCCTAGACCGGTATTGGCGACGCCGACATCGCTCAGCATCTCGGAAACCGGCCCAGGAGGTGCAAGACAGCAAACCAACACCTTTAGCCCTCGGCGCTGGGCATAAGTGGCCAAGCGGAAGAGGTGCAGCGGGACGCCGCCGGTTTCGAGGTCGGTAATAACATAGAGGACGCGCCGAGGGAATGGAGAATGGGGAATGGAGAATGGAGAAGAAGCGGCGGGAGAAACCGAACCGTCATCGGAGGGTTTGTCATCCCCCTCTTCGTTTCTCCTCGCGGTATTCTGCATTCTCCCTTGATCTCCGCGGGTCCGGCTTACGGTGTTGTGCGCAAGCGAGGTCAGAAGTCCATGCGCGTGAACTTCCAGATGGCCAGCAGCACAACCGCGGCTTCAAACAGGAGCGACGACCCGATGGAGTAGAACGCACTGACGCCCAGTTGTTTTTCTTCGTATTGGCGACTGCGCTCCAGTTGTTCCTGGTCGGCTGCGGTCCCGCTACGTGCCACGGATTCGGGAATCATGTCGGTGCTGGTGCCGGCCTGGGCCCATTTCGCGGCCAGGAACGTCACGTCGCCCGTCTTGGGAGGAATCCAACTGACGACGCGGACCGCGCGATAAACCGTTTGGTGCTTCTTGAGCTCGGGAAAGACCTCGAACAATCCGGGGGCTTGGCTCACGAGCGAGAAAGCCACCCACGCGCCCAGACTCAGCAGAATCGTCGTCACCGTGCTCCGCGTCGTCACCGCGACGAGCGCTGAGACACCGTACACATAGCTGAACAACAGCACCATCAGGGGAATGGAAAGCAGGTATCCGGGCACCCACACCCCCCAGCGAAGCCCCATGACCAGAAAGGTCAGCCCCACAAACAGCGCCGCTTGGAGCAACACGAAGACCATGCTGGCCAAGTACTTGTACAAGAACAAGACCGGACGGCTGAGGGGCTTCGAGAGCACGGTATCGATGGCACCGCTCTCCATGAGGGCGGGGAAAAGCCCCGCGGTGGCGATGATGACCAACGTGATCCCGAGCCAGCCCAGAATCAGGTCCATCACCCCATGCACCATCAACCCCACCAGCCGCGTCCGACCGACCAGCGTTAGCGGGGCATACTGATCGGCTTCGGCGTGGGCCAAGCCGAAGCACAAACTCACGCGGTTGCCGTCAAAACCGAAACTGAGCATCACCAGAGCCATGACCAGGGTGAGGGCCACGAGGACCCAAAAGAGCTTGCGGTCCACGGCGTGGCGAAAGCTATCAACAATCAGTGCCCACAACTGCATGAAGGTTCACTCCGCAGGTTGCTTACGGCTTCCGCGCGGTGCCCAGCGTCTCCATGAACACTTCCTCGAGGCTGAACCGGTGCGGCACGACCGACTCGATCAGGATGCCTTTGCTCCGCAGGAGGTCGATCAGTTCGTTGACCTTGTCGGCGTCATGACCGGCCAGGGTGATTTCCGCACCCTGGACCTTGCCACCGCACCGCTCGACCGCTTCGCGGACGGCGGTCAGATCGCCAGCGGCTGCAATCCGGTATTCCACCGTGTGCTCGGTCAGCTCGCGGAGCGTGCCTTGGCGTGCGACCAGCCCGTTGATCAGGATCGACACGCGGTCGCAGACCATCTCCAGTTCGCTGAGCAAGTGGGAGTTGAGGAAAATCGTCTTGCCCTGCGAACGCAGCTCCAGCAGCATCTGGCGGACGGCCCGCTGCCCCGCGGGGTCCAATCCGTCGGTCGGTTCATCCAGTACCAGGAACTCCGGGTCGTTGATCAGGGCCTGAGCCAAACCGAGCCTCTGCATCATCCCCTTGGAGTACTCCCCCACGCGCGTGCGGGCCCATTCGGTCATGCCCACCCGTTCGAGCAACTCGGCGGACCGCTTCTTGCGCACGTGCCCGGGCACTTTGGCCAGGGCCCCGTAGTAGTCGAGCAACTGCGCACCGGTGAGATAAGAGGGAAAGCGGTGGTTCTCGGGAAGGTAACCCGTGACCGCAAGCTTTTTCCGATTGCCCAGCGGTCGGCCCAGGATCGTGCCGATCAGTCTGTCCGGCCGGACCACGGTCATCATGATCTTCACCAGGGTGCTCTTGCCCGCGCCGTTGGGACCCAGCAGGCCAAAGATCTCGCCGCGCCGGACCTGGACATTGACGCCCCGCAGGGCGTGGACTTTCTTACGGTACGTCTTGTGCACGTCCACCAGATCGACGGCGAGGTTGGTCAGCTCGGTGACTTGAACCATTGGGGTCCTCGTTCGGTGATCAACGTCTCGGCCACCTCTTCAACCGACGCCTCGGGCTGCAGGTCAATCCAGTGCACCTGGCGAAAGCGCTTGAACCAAGTCCGCTGTGACTTGGCCAGTTGCCGGGTATTGATTTTGATGTTTTCGCCCGCGTCCGCAAGGGAGACCTTTCCGCCGAGGTACGCGATGATCTGGGCGTAGCCCATCGCCTGGCGGGCGGTGTGGCCTGGCGGGGGGTCTTCGGCCAGCAACGAACGCACCTCATCCACGAGTCCGGCGTCGATCATCCGCCTGACGCGCAGGTTGGTGCGGTGGTTCTGGTCTTCCAGCGTCCGTCGCAGGCCGATGAAGGCGCAATCGTACAGCGTGCGCTGGGCATCCCACTGCGTCTGTAGGGCACTGATGGGCGCCCCGGTGAGTTCGTACACCTCCAACGCCCGCACGATCCGGCGCAGGTCGTTGGGATGGATGCGATCGGCCGCGACGGGGTCCACGGCGCGCAACTCCGCGTGGAGGCCGGCGGAACCGATCTGGGCCGCCCGCTCCTTGAGCCGCGCCCGGACGGCGGCGTCGGCCGACGGACCTTCGAACAGCCCCTCGCTGAGGGCCTTGATGTAGAGGGCGGTGCCGCCGACGGCCAGGACGGGCCGGCCGCGAGCGTGGATCGCCCGAAGGGCCTGGTCGGCCAGCGCGACGTACCTGGCTACGGAGAACTCCTCCGAAGGCTCGGCCACGTCCAGGAGATGATAGGGAATTCGGGCGCGGACGGAGGGGGACGGCTTGGCGGTGCCGAGGTCCATGCGGCGGTACACTTTCATGGAATCGACGCTGACGATCTCCGCGTCGAGGCGTTCGGCCAGCACGCCTCCGAGCGCGCCTTTGCCGCAGCCGGTACAGCCGAAGATGAAGGTGACCCGGATGGACACGCGGGTTATCTTGACGCCGTGTGGGCCGGACGGCAACATGGGGACCTGTCTGGGTTGAACGAGAAGGAGCCAGTCATGAGACGAATCCTGCCCTATGGTCTATTGCTGTTGCTGACGGGTTTCGTGCCGCAGTTGGCCTGCGTGAATGCGCGGGCGCCGGACGTGTACATTAACGCCGGCCCGGTGCCCGAAAACGTGAGCAGCGCCCAGGTGCCGGCGACCACCACGCACGAACAGGCCCGCGCGGAACTCGAAAAAGCCTACCGGCAAATCCGCTACCTGGAGTCCGAGAACCGCCGCCTGGAGGGAAAGGTTAAACACGAGAAGGAACGCGGGGACGACTACAAGGTGAAGTACGAACGGCTGAAGAAAAAATACGAGGACTAGTGCTCCGACGCACCTTAACCTCCAGGTTCGGAGTCGACTCCACTCGTGTGCTGCTGCCGTCTCGGCAGTGCCGGTCGCAGGAGGCTTCTTGGAAAGCACTGCTCACAGAGCAGTGGCACACCCGAAACTCAAGCTGCGGTGGAGCACTAGGATGCCCGGCCGGCCGGGTTCGGAGAAAGTCGAAAGGGTAACGGCCGTTCTGGCGGGGCGGAGACCGGACCGGCCTCCGGTCGGCTTCTGGTATCATTTCGACCGCCACCGGCCTTACGGTCCCGAAGCAGTCCGGGCTCACCTCGACCACCTTGGCACATACGATTTGGACTTTCTTAAGGTGATGAATGACAACGGGTATCCCCATCCAGGGGTGGTCCACTCGGTCGCGGATCTGGCCACTCTGCCCGTGCTGAATGGGGATGAGCCAGAGTTCGCCCGGCAGTTGGAGCTGATTGAGACCCTGGCGAAGGAAGTTCGCGGCAAGGTACTGATCACGTCCACGGTGTTCAACGCTTGGGCGACCCTGCGGCGGCTGGTTAAGCCCAGGTTTCATGGAGCGCCGCCCCTGATGCGGGCGAGCGCTGACGAAGCCAGCATCATCCTCAGCCGTTTCCTCGCCCACGACCACGACGTGCTGGCGCGGGCCTTGGAAACCATCGGTGAGTCGCTGGCCCGTTTCGCCCGCCGTTGTCTTGAGGCGGGTGCGGACGGGATTTTCTTGTCCGTCCGGGACGACTGGGTGGACACGCCCACCAACGGCCCGGGGACCTACCGCGAGATCGTCCGTCCAACCGACCTACAGATACTGGAGGCGGCAACGGCGGGGCGGTTTAACCTGCTCCACGTGTGCGGCTGCGCGGTGAACTTCGAGAGCTTTGCCGCATACCCCGTACACGCGCTGAACTGGGCGGACCGGGCGGCGGGCCCGGCCATCGCCGAGGTGCGCGATCGGGTCAAACCGGCCCTGTGCAGTGGAGTGGACAACCTCGGGGTGCTGGTCGAGGGCACGCCGGAGCAATGTGCCGCGCAGGTGCGCGATGCCATTGCTCAGGCCGGTGACCGGCCGATCATGATCGCCCCCGGCTGCACTTTTGACCCCGCCCGCGTACCCCGGGAGAACCTGGCTGCCGTTTGTCAGGCCGCACGGTCGGCCTACCCGGAAAAAACCTGTGGGACCGGCTTTCCAGCCGGTCCCACATTTTGAGGCGCTCGGTCACCCGATCTCGAACACTTGGCCGGCCTGGGGGATGAGCACCTCGGCGAAACCACGCTCGCGCATGGCGGCAGCCAAGGTTTGGGCCTGGTCCGGCTCCCCATGGACGAGAAACGCCTTGCGGACCAAGCCGGCCAGCGGGGCCGTACAGTCGGCCAGCTCGGCGGCGTTGGCGTGGGCACTGAAGCCGTTCAAGACTTTGACCTGCGCCCTCACCTCGTACATCTCGCCGAAGATACGCACCTGTTTCTGCTTCTCGACCAGTCGTCGGCCGAGAGTGTAGGCCGCCTGGTATCCGACGATCAGGATGGTATTGCGGTGATCCTCGAGGTTGTTCTTGAGGTGGTGCAAGATGCGACCGGTCTCGCACATGCCGCTGGCGGAGACGATGATCATCGGTTCTTTACGGCGGTGCAGAGCCTTACTCTCCTCCACGCTACGGGTGTACTCGCAACCCGTACATTGGAACAGGTCGCCGGTCATCCGCCTCCAAATCGAAGCCTCCAGGTCGTAGACCTCCGGATGGTTACGAAAGACCTCGGTGGCCCGGGCGGCCAACGGGCTATCGACGATCAGGGGAGGGTGGCGTGGGATGCGCCCCTCGTCAACCAGACGGTGAAAGTGGTACACGATCACCTGGGTCCGGCCGACGGCGAACGCGGGGATGATGACCTTACCGCCGCGCTCGACCGTCGCGTTGATGACCGCCGCCAACTGCTCGGCCATGTCCTCGTTTCCGGGCGTCTGGCGCCCGCCGTAGGTGCTCTCGCAGATCAGGTAGTCGCAGCGGGGCAGTGGGGCGGGGTCGCGCAGAATGGCCAGGCCGGGCCGGCCGAGGTCGCCGGTGAACACGATGCGCACGACTGCCCTCGTGGGACCGGCTTTCGAGCCGGTCGGTTGGCCGATGACCGGCTGGAAAGCCGGTCCCACAGGATCACCCGCTGGGAGGTCGGTCCCATAAACAGAGGGCTCCCGCCGGCCATTGGCGATCTCCAGGAGCACACCGGCTGAACCGAGCATGTGTCCGGCCTCATGCAAGGTCACCCGCATGTCGGGGGCGACGTCGAAGGTCTCGCCGAGCCGTTTGGGTTGGAGTAGCCGCACCGTGTTATCCACGTCCTCCTGGGTATACAGCGGTTGGATGGGCGCATCGCCGCGGCGCACGCGTTTTTTGTTCCAGTAGGCGGCATCTTCCTCTTGAATGTGGGCCGAGTCGGCCAGAAGGATCCTCGCCAGATCGCAGGTGGCGGGTGTGGCATAGATCGGGCCGGAGAACCCCGCCTGCACCAACCGCGGCAGCTTGCCGCAATGGTCGACGTGGGCATGGGAGAGTACGACGGCTTCGATCCTTCCGGAGGGGCGCGGAAAACTGCGGTTCTTGGCGTCGGCCTCTTTGCGGCGCCCCTGAAACAGCCCGCAGTCCAGGGCAACGGTGCGGCCGTTGTGTTGGATGAGGTGCATCGAGCCGGTGACTTCTTGGGCTGCACCGTGGAACCAGAGTCTTGCTTTCATGATGGAACGTCCTAGTGGGTCTTCGCGTATGTTCACCCGCGCGTCCGTCTTCGCCGCACGAGCACGCAGCATGTCCGCAATCATATCCGCATTCCAGGGGCTGCCAATGCGTAGAGGCGCTGTTCAGGACTCGGGGGTTGTATCGCTCGATTCGGGTGGCATGGGTCCGCCAAAGGCGAACCTGGGGTGAGCCTCTTGGCGGACCCGTGCGCATCGGGCGAGCCGCACGGGTCTGCGTCGTCCCCGCGGCTTCCCGCCGCGGGACGACGCAGACCCCTGCCACCCACGCTAACCATGTGCGAGTCGGGGCGAGAGACCCGTGCCGTCCGTGTCCCTACGCCGCCAGAGCTTTGTGGTGCGCCCGATTCCGGACCTGCTCCACTCCCTTACGGTCGCGGTTCGGATTCCGACTCGGTCCGCTTCCTCACGGTCGCGGCTCGGATTCGGATCCTTCAATCGACCGAGGTTGGCGCGTACTTGGCGATGATCGCGTCAGCCGATTTGAGGCCGTCGATGGCGGCGCTGACGATGCCGCCGGCGTAACCGGCCCCTTCGCCGATGGGGTAGAGGTTC
>JAZDKM010000383.1:0-3964 GCA_043803085.1 Planctomycetota bacterium | reverse complement strand
CCCCCGGTACTGCGATAGAGGCTCAGGACCAAGCCGGCCACCACCTTGCGGGCCCCGATCGTACTGCCCGTCCGCAGGTAGAACTCCGGCGGCAACGATTCAAATCGGCTGGTAAACTCGACCCCGCAGTGGATCGTGTGGTAGTAGTTGTCCAGGGTGATCGTGCCGCTGGCCGGCACGACGTCCTGCTCCGTCGCATCCGCGTAGGCCAGCAGGGTCTCCCCATCGAAATGGTCCATGCCGTCCAAGGTCTGGGCTACCCATTCCATCGTGCCGCCGCTGGTGTAGGCGTCGAAGGCCGTGCCGTCGATGACGGTGGTTCCGGTCTCGTCATACAACGTAATCTCGCCGGTGATGAAATTGGCCGTCTTGACTTTGAAGACTTGGTCGGCCAAGTCAGCAATCCCGTCGAACCGGACATAGTGCGTGTTCGTCAAATCGACCCCGTTACTGTCCTGGGGCCATGGACTCACGGTAATGACCGCCGGGTTGGCCTGGGTTATTCCCGTCACCGTTACCACGTCCCCGCCGTCCCAACTCTCCCCGCCATCGACGTGGTAGGCGTCTTCCGCATCGGCCTCCAGATCGATCTGGGGCATCCACTCGACGAAGTACATCGTCGTGGCCCCCACCGTCCGCTTGACGCACAGCCAGACCTCGTCGCCGTCGCTGGTAGGGACCGTGCAGCCGCTGATGACCTCATCCCCAATCACCTGACGGTGCCAGGCGGTGGACCCGTAGGTGAACGAGCACCCGGCCAACACCCCATCCGCACGCGGTAGCCAGAGGATCTGGTCGGGGTCCTGCTGGACAAACAGACCACGGAAACCTGTCCCGGCGATATGGCGGGCGAATTTCGTCAGGTCCTCCGCGACCAGCCCACCCCGTTCCGTGCTGTGGTAGATTTGGTAGAGCCGCTTGGCGTCCACGCCGCCCGGCACGACCAGCACGTCATCCACCATCAACGGCTGCATCCGGTACGTCCGGCGCCGCAACGTGCGGTGGATCGTCGGCCAATTCGTGGGCGTGAAACCACCTTCACTCATCGGCAACAACTCGATCACGCCGCCTTCCGTGCCGACGATAATTGCCTGGGACCACTCCCCGTTGATCCAGTTGATCCGGTTCTGCTGGCTTTGGCTCAGAGTAATGGCCCAGCCGTCCGCATCATCGCCCATGCCCCGGTCGAAATTGTCATAGTCGCCGGCAACGCCGGCATGGATCGTCAGTGGCTGCAAGATCGTCCCGCCTTCGAGCAGGCGTTCGGAATTGAACCCCAAAGCCCTGGGGTAGTCGGTGCCATACCATGCGGGAGCAGCCCAATCCGCCGTGGCGTCCGTCGAGGCCGGGGTCACGACGATAAAGCCGCTCATCTGCGTCGGGACCATGGCACTGTAGAACGACAGCCAGACAACCCCGTGATGCACATAGGGGAGGGCATTGACAGTCGTATTGATCGTGCCGGACGTATACGCGGTGCAGGCGGCCCGCAGGTAGATGGCCTCGCCTTCCTCGTTGGCACCGTCGAATCGCTCCTGCCAGTTGTTCACCGCGCCGCTGACGATAGGGACACTGCGGTACTGGAACCAGGTGGAGTTGTCGTACGAAGCCTGCAATTCAACGGTGAAATCCGCCACGCCCGTGCCGTTGACAATGAACTCCCACTGGGCGTCCACAGCCACCAACAGCGATTCCGTATCGGTAGCCACACCCGTGAACTTCTCGGTCTGCGAACGGCCAGGCAGGTTGTGATCGATCCGCCAATATGAATACAAGTAGTTGGCATTGAACAACGATGCGGACGACGCCGTGACAACGACCGGGCTGCCGGGAACCCCCAAACCCGAGACGCGCAGCGTGACTGCCGTCGCATTCGTGTCCTGAAACGCCATGCGGGTCGTAGAAGTCGAATACGAGGCATCGGTCAGGGTCCACACCTGGTGGCTGGTCCGCGTCAGCTTGTAGTCCGGCCGCAGACTGGACCGGATCCACAGCACGTCTCCGCTCTGCCAGACCTGGAGATACGGCAACTCGGCCAGCGTAAACGGCGTCACAATCTCCAGCGGCACGCCCGGGGCGCTTTCCACCAGGCCGTGGTCCCGGTAGACCCGGATCACCAGGGCCGTGAACTCCAGTACGTAGGCGTCCGCATCGTTGTAGACCCAGCGGAACAGGTAGGCCGGGGCATTGCCCTTCGTCGAACCGTCGTCGGCGTGGTACGTGCCCGGTCGCCGCGTGATGGCCCCGGACTCCAGAACGAGAAAATTCTCTAGCCGCCGCGCCCCCAGGGCGTAGGGCTCCAATTCGAACCGATGGACCAGTAGATCATTCAGTTCCCCACCGGCAAAACTCATTTGCGATACGGTCAGGGGCACGGACTATCCTTTCAGCCCTTGGCGCAGCAGGGACGGATTGCCCATCAGGCCGCCGGTCAACAGGGTCGATTGCCGCCCGCCCAGTTTGGCCAACCGCTTGCGCGTGGCCGAGAGCGCCTGCGTCACCTGGGGCGAGGTCGAGTTCGCCTGCGTGGGCACGGCGGCATTGTTCTTCGGCTGCGTCTTGTCCCAGAACGTCAGGCCCATCCCCAACAGCAGAGGTATCAGCATTCCCAGCATAGGCGTACTCCTACGTCACGTCCGTCCACAGTTCGTCGGCGGACTCATTGTGCTCGTCATATTGCTCCTGCTGGTTTTCGCCCTTGGCATCCGGAAGGATCAGGACACGGTACTCCTCCTGGAGCGCCTGGCGCTTGGCGTCGGCGGCGTTGCCCTTGAGCAGAAAGCCCGTCAGGTTGATGGCCAATTCGTATTCGATGCACTGTTGCAGGCCCGGACTGAAACCCGTCTCGATGTCCTCGACGAAGTCCCACCAGAACTCGTCCGTGGCGTAATCGGTGTGGATGAACTGCCCGGCCCGGCGACACAGCAGCGGCTTTTCGTCCTCATCGACGATCCCGCGCAGGGCCACACATCCCGCCGCCGCCGGCAGGGCGTAGGCGTAGTCATACTTCGGGTGGACCACGCTGTCGTCGTCGCCCGCGCCGTCCTCGCCGGACAGTAGCTTGATCGCCTCGTTCCAACGGTGCTTGACCAGTGCCCGCTTGCGGCAAATGTCGTAGCGCCGCCGGCACCAGTCGGCCAAAGGGCCAGTATCGTTCTCGTACGAGTCGATATGACTGGACCCTTCAAAGCCGCTGCCCACCAACAGGATCGCCCCATTGCAGGCGGATGTCGCGTCCCCGTCGTAGACGCTCAGAGGTGTGACTTCCAGTTCTGCGGTATCCGCTGCGGCAATGACGGATTCCGTCGGGTTCGTGACGCTGTAGCCGACGCCTCTCCCGAAAAGGTAGTAGGTGGCTGCGTCCAAGCTGAACGTGGCCGTACCCGCCGTCGTGGTGTACTCGCGGAACAACAGGGTCGTGCCCGCCTCATCCGAGTAGACCTCGACGGGATAGTCCGCCACCACCCCCTCGGTGTAGGCGTTCGTGACCGTGACCACCAGGGCAAAGGCCATCTTACCGCCCTTTCACAATGCCGTAGACGCGGCTGACCCCCGTGATGTTGTCGTAGCGGACGACCAGGGCTTGCGCCCCCAGCGGATCAACGGTCATCCGATAGATTCCGTTCGTGCGCCCCGTATGCTGCACCGGCGAGGGCCAGGCATTGCCGTCCGCCAGATTGTCGGTGCCCGGACCTTCCGCCCACTTGTACGCCTCGTTGGGCTCCAGGGAGCCACTGTTGATGGCCCAGCCGGTCACGGGGTTGTGGGTCATCTCCAACTCGCCGATGGTCAGGGAGACACTGGCTATGTGTTCCCAGGACCCGTGCGGCTCGACCAGATAGACGTTGACATCGAACACGCCCTGGTTCGGATCGTTCGGATCGTGACCGTTTGCGTCCCCGTAGCCGTAGAAGGAAATGGTGATGGAGTTCTCGAACGGCTCCAGCAGCACGTACTGGCTCGT
>JAZDKM010000382.1:0-29385 GCA_043803085.1 Planctomycetota bacterium | reverse complement strand
CCATCTGAAACCGGAAGAGGTGAAGGTCAAGGGATAGCACCATCGCGGCGGTAGTGCAACCCAAAGTGAACACTATTGGGGTTAATACCGCACGTACGGGTTTGTAGGCGCCCCGGGGCGGACAACCGCCCCGGGGCACTCAGTTATTCTCCGCTGCCTGAGCCTCCGAACTTGGGCCCGGACCTCTGAACGCGGAACTACGAGTGTTTCGTCAACGCTGAAAGTGCGGGTGGGATTGGGAGGGCGAGGCTCCTGCCGAGCCGAAAGCATCGGGCGGCGTTAGCCTCCCGGCTCGCCGGGAGGCTCGCCCTCCCCCGAGAGGGCAACCCCCAGGAAAGTCGTTGACAGAACACCAGGCTGATAGTTACCAGCTACTAATCTATTTATTGGCAATAGGTTGTGGATTATACAGGCCTGTAGGCCGCTTCCCGAGAATTGGCCAGGGTTGACACGTTTCAGAAAATCAACATGTCCTGTGACATGCGGAGGAACTCGTCGATACTTCCTTGGAGGGATCGTGTGACAGGTTTCCAGCCTCTCCCCTGACGGCGGGTAAGGTGGTCCCGCAATGGTTATGAGTCCAGCGCAGTCTGAGTCCCACGGGTTGGAGGCGGCAAGCCCCACGCTGACGCACATCGCCGAAGAAGTCTTCCGCAGCATTCCGCTGGCGGTGGTGGTCTTCGATCGTTCGCTACGCATCATCCATCGGAACGAAACCGCGGCCCTGGTTTTTCCGGGTGACGGGGACGTCTCGGAACTGCTCGCCAAGGGTGCTGCCGAGGACCGGTATCAGGACTGGGCCTCCGAGCTGCGCCGCGTGATGGAGACCGGTACCCCGCGGCGGTTTGACGGCGTGGGTTACGCGTCTGATCCCAACGAGCAGCGGCTGCTCGACGTGAGCTGTGTGCCGTTGCGCGACGACGAGCCGCAGCGCATTGTGGGCGCCGTACTCTTCTGTGAGGATGTCACGCACCGTGCCGGACTCGAACGGCGCCTGGCCGTCTCCGAGCGTATGGCCGCCGTCGGCCGTCTGGGCGCCCGGGTGGCCCATGAACTGAACAATCCGCTGGACGGCGTGCTCCGCTACGTCAACATGGCCCTGCGCGTCCTCGAGAAGGATGGTCCGGAAAAGGCGCTGGGGTTCTTGAAGGAGTCGCGCACGGGCCTGATGCGGATGGCCCAGATCGTCAGCGAACTCCTGGAGTTCTCGCGCAGCTCTGCGAAACAATTTGAGGAGGCAAACATCAACGACGTGGTGGACGAGGCCATCCGCACGTTTCAGGAACCGGCGGCCGGGCAGGGGGTGGTGTTCGCCGCGGTCTTTCGCGACCAGCACATGCCCAGGATCCGCGGTGCCAGGCTGTTCCAGGTCTGCTGCAATTTGATTAAGAATGCTATCGACGTCATGCCCGCTGGGGGGACCTTGACCATCACCACGGGCGTGGTCGGCCGCGAAGTCGTCTTGAAGTTCGAAGACACGGGCACCGGTTTGCCCGAAAACACGGAGGTTATCTTTGAGCCGTTCTATACGACCAAGGCTTCCGGCAAGGGCACGGGGTTGGGCCTGGCGATTTGCCGGGACTACGTCGCCCGTTTGAACGGCACGATCACCGCCGCGAACCGCCCGGAAGGGGGGGCCGTGTTTACCCTCCGTATCCCGGTCGAAAGCTGCGACGGCCTCCGACCGGACGTTCTGCCGGACCGCCGGCAGGCCGGGGACAAATAGCCGCCTACGGCGGGCTTCGCCCGCCGGAACCAAGCGTCGGGCGGAGCCCGACCTACGGCCCATTTCCCGAGCTGTACGGAGGATAAGAGTGGGCGATCCCACGCCGCGTATCTTCGTCGTTGATGACGATCGCATCATCCTCGACTCCCTCTGCGAGTTCCTGCGCATGGAGGGCTACGAGGTGGAGGGGGCGACAGGCACCGAGGCGGCCCTACGAGCGATGGGCCGCAAACCCTTCGACGTCATCGTCACCGACGTGAACATGCCGGGTTCGGACGGCTTCGAGCTGCTCCGCGCCATCCGGCAGCGCTATCCCGAGGTCGCGGTCATCATCATCACCGGCTACGGCACCATCGAGAGCGCCGTCGAGGCGATCAAGATGGGCGCCTATGACTACCTGACGAAGCCGATCATCGACGATGAAATCCGGCTGACCATCGCAAGGGCCCTGAAACAACAGGCCCTCATCCGCGAGAACCAAGCGTTGCGCGAGCGTCTGGACCTGCGCTACGGCTTGGACCACGTCGTGGGTCACGACTACAAGATGCTCAAAATCTTCGACCTCATCGAGGCCGTCGCCGACTCGAAGGTCACCGTCCTGATTCAGGGCGACTCCGGCACCGGCAAGTCGATGATCGCGCGCGTCTTGCACCACCGCAGCGACCGCCGCGACCGGTCGTTCGTCGAGGTGGCATGCGGGGCCTTGCCGGAGCAGCTCTTAGAAAGCGAGCTCTTCGGCTACGTGCGCGGCGCCTTCACCGGGGCGGTCGCCAGCAAGGAGGGTAAGTTCAAGGCCGCCGATGGCGGGTCGCTCTTCCTGGACGAGGTCTCCACCGCGACCCCCGCCCTGCAAGTGAAGCTGCTGCGGGCCATCCAGGAGCGGGCCTTCGAGCCGGTGGGCAGCAACAAGACCGAAACCGTTGACGTGCGGCTGATCCTGGCCACCAACGTCGATCTGGAGCAAGAGGTTGCGGCGGGGCGTTTCCGCCAGGATTTGTATTACCGCATTAACGTGGTGAACTTCGTCCTGCCGCCCCTGCGGGAGCGCCTCGGCGACATCCCCCTGTTGGCCAATACTTTCCTGGCCAACTACGGCGCGCAGTGCCGCAAGGATATCACCGGCTTCACCGATGCGGCCCTGTGCTGTCTCCAGCGCTATTCCTGGCCGGGAAACGTCCGCGAGTTGGAAAACGTCGTCGAGCGGGCCGTCGTGCTCACCAAAAGCCGCCAGCTCGACGTCGAGGACCTGCCTCCGAAACTGGTGGCCGTGGCGGAGGCGTCGCCGGCCGAGGGTGTCTTCACGCTGCTCCCGCTCAAACAGGCCTTGGAAGGCCCGGAGAAGGCCATCATCGAGCACGCGTTGCGGGCCAACAACTGGAACCGCCAACTCACCGCCGACGCGCTGCAGATCAACCGCACGACGCTCTACAAGAAGATGAAACGTTACGGGCTCGAGGCCGACCCGAGCGAAACCCACCGGAGCCGAGTCGGCACGTGATGCTGTTTGCCGGGCCTGGGCGTGGTGAACGCCGCAACCTCACCTCCAGAGAGTCCAGTTTACCCGCCGCGCTGCGCTGCTATGGTGGACCTACGGCCCTCGCCCGAGCCGAGGTCCTCCATTCCTTTACAATGGCTGGGAGTCTCTCGATGACTTCAATGCCGAATAGCACCTCGTCAACGTAACTTATATGGAGCATGTCGACGATGCGACACAGGTACGATTTACCGCGTTCCCACCACGTGTAGCGGGCGTCCACCATCAGGTAGTGCTTCGCCTCTACGTACTCGTTCTGGCGAAGTTCTTCGAGCTCCATACCGTCGAGTAGCGTCTCATAGACTCCGTCAGCGATCCGGCTGCCGAATGTGGTCGTGTAGTAGTACTCCTTGATTTCCCATATCGCGATGGGGTTCACCGGGGACGGGAAGGCCCCGTCGATACGCCGCGCCAGGGTGCGGAGTGGCACTCCGTTTCGTGTGAAGGTAGTGAGTTCCCGTGGGTCGTAATCGCACGGCAACCCGCCGGCGTTGGCCTCGATGAGCATATTGACAATGCTGGTCAGGTAAGCCGGAGCCTTCTTCTTGCCTTTCTGCTTGTTCATCGGGATTGGGCCCCACAAGCTGAGTTGTGCATCACCCGTACCGATGGGAGAATATCAAGTATGCAGAGAACGCTCTTCGATGACGACCGCCGCTGCTCGGTGACGCCTTTCCGGCGTGGCCTGCTCAAGTGGATCGGGAACAAACAGCGTGTGGCACACGAGATCGTCTCGTACTTCCCAGCGGATTTTGGCAGGTATTTTGAGCCCTTCCTGGGTAGCGGCGCAGTGCTCGCGACTCTCGCACCAAAGCGCGGATTCGCGTCGGACACGTTTAGACCGTTGATCGAAATTTGGCAGACGTTGCACGATGATCCCGTGCGGCTGAAAACGTGGTACGCAGACCGCTGGCATGAGATGATGGCAGGGGCAAAGGTCGCCGAGTATGAGCGGATCAAGGCGGCGTACAACGCCAAACCCAATGGGGCCGACTTGGTCTTCCTGTGCCGCTCTTGTTACGGGGGCGTGGTTCGATTCCGCAAGGCTGACGGGTTCATGTCCACCCCATGCGGTGTTCACCGACCCATCGCGCCAGAGTCCTTCGGCAAGCGGGTTGACGAGTGGCATCGCCGGGTTGCCGGCACTGAGTTCCGGTTACTTGACTATGCCGAGGCGATGGCCCCGGCGCAGGCAGGCGACCTGATTTATTGCGACCCTCCTTACTCGCATAGTCAGGCCATCCTGTACGGCGCCCAACGTTTTCGGCTTCGCCATTTGCTGAGGGTCATCGAGGAGTGCAAGACACGCGGCGTGTTCGTGGCGTTGAGCATCGACGGGACCAAGCGTTCCGGAGACCTGATTTGCGACATTCCCGTCCCCCGTAGACTTTTCGAGCGCGAGATTCTGATTGACTGCGGGCGATCGATGCTGCGGCGGTTTCAGATGCCTGGACAGACCTTAGAGGGCGAAATGGTCGCGGACCGGCTTCTGCTGACCTACTAGGGTCGTTTGGGGCAAAAGACGGGTGTTGACGGTTTTTCGACTCTCGGCCGATCGGCTTCGATGACTCGACGGGCAAGGCTATTCAGTTCAATCCCCCACGTGCTTCCGGGCCACTCCCGTGGCAGCGACCCAGGCGCTGGACCAGGCCCACTGGAAGTTGAAGCCGCCGATCCGCCCGTCCACGTCGAGGATTTCGCCGACCAGGTAGAGGTTCGGGCAGCGGCGCGAAGCCATGCTGCGCGGGTCGGTCTCGTTCAACGGCACGCCGCCCGCCGTCACTTCGGCGTAGGCGTATCCGCGACTGTCGCGCACGGGCAAGGGCCACTCGACCAGGGCGTGAATCAGCTTGCGGCGGAGGTCGCGTCCCAGATGGGCCAAGGGAACCGTACCCCCGAAGCCGAGGGCCCCGAGCACGGCATCGGCCACCCGCGCCGGCAGCCAGGAAGCGAGCGCGTGGCGCAAGCCCGTCTTCGGCTGAGACGAAGCCAACTCCAGGAGCTTGCGTTCGGCCGAAGTGAAGTCGTCGCCGGGTAACAGGTTGGCGGTGATCGTCACGGGACGCTGTTCGACCCGGGCGCGATGCCAGTGGCGAGAAACATCGAGCACCGCAGGGCCGCTCACGCCGAAATGGGTCCAGAGCAGGGCACCGCGCACGCGGACCGGCTTGCGCCCGGTGGCGCGCACGGTCAGTTCCACGTCGTGCGCGATACCGGAAAGGGCCGCATGCCAATCGCCTTCGAGCACGAACGGCACGAGGGCCGGGGTCGGGGGAACGAGCGCGTGCCCCAACTGCCGCGCCAGTTGATAGCCGCCGCCGTCGCTGCCGGTCTTGGGGAGCGACAGGCCGCCGGTGGCGAGCACGACGCGGCGAGCGGTAAGCGTGCCGGCATCGCCGCCGGTGACGATGTGGAAGCCGGCCGCGCCACGCTCGAGGTCGGTCACGCGCTGGCCGGTCAACAACCGCACGCCGCGGCGGTCGGCCTCGTGCACGAGCGCGTCGAGCACAGTCCGCGCCCGCTCGGTGTCGGGAAAGAGCTTGCCGTGCTCTTCCTCGTGCAGTTCGACGCCGATCTCGCGGAAGAAAGCCACCGTTTGCTCGACGGTAAACGCCGCCAGGACGCGCCGGATGACGTTCGGGCTCGTGCCGCAGAAATCCGCCGCGGTGACGACGCGGTTGGTGACGTTACAACGTCCGCCGCCGGAGACAAGAATCTTGGCCCCGAGCTTCTGAGCACCGTCGAGGGCGACGATCGACCACCCGGGCATGTGGCGCGCGGTGAAGATGGCCGTTGCCAGTCCGGCAGCGCCGGCGCCGATGACGGCCACGTCCACGAGTTGATTTGGGGGCTCTGGTACCACGAGTCGATGCTGGCCGAGCAACCCGGTAGGGCAGGCTTTGCCTGCCGGAATAGCGCGTCGGGCCGAGCCCGACGAAACCCATTGACCGGCCGGAAAGCCGGTCCCACAGGGTAGGGCGGGCTTTGCCCGCCGGAACAGCGCGTCGGGCCGAGCCCGACCAAACCCATTGACCGGCTGGAAAGCCGGTCCCACAGGGTAGCGGCCGCTACTGCATCGTCACGGCGCCGGCGGCTTGCGTTTGTGCTGGAACTCTTCGGCCAACACCGGATCCAGAATTTCCACCCGGGCCTGTTGGAGCAGGGTTTGGTGCAACTGCTGCATCGCGGGTTCGGTCAAGCGCTCGCGGAGCCGCTGCTCTACTTCGTCGCGGACCTCGGCGGAGGCTAGGTCACCCGGTGGGTAACGCTCCTCGACCTTGAGGATGTGAAACCACTCGCCGATCCGGAGCGGGGCGGAGTGCTGCCCGGGCTCCAATGCGAAGGCCGTGTTCCGCATCAGGTCGGGCACGTCCTCGTCGTTCTGCGAGAAGACGCGCAGCAAGCCGCCCGAGGGCGCCGTGTTGGGATTGGCACTGTAGTGCTCAGCCAGCGCCGCGAAATCGGCTCCCTCATCCGCGAGGCGTTTTTCCATTTGCTCAGCTTCTGCCAGCGTCGCGACCTGGAGATGCCGCACCTTGACTCGCGCGCCATAGGCCCGCTCGAACTCGGTCTCCAACTGCGCCTCGGTAAACTGCATCTCATGCGTGACGATCTTCCGCAGGTAGGCGTTGCGCTGCATGCCCAGCATGTACTCGGCGCGCGAAACGTTCCGGGAGGACAGAATTCGCTCCAATACCCGCTCACCCGCTTCGCGGTCCAGCGGCGCCTCTTCATCCGCCGGCAGAGGGCTAAGCAGACGGTGGAGAGCGCGGTCGTACTCCGCTTCGATATCCGCCCCGCTGACCGTGAGGCCCCGAACAGCAGCTTCGCGCTGGGCCGCGTCAAGCACGATGATTTGCTCCAGGACTCCGACACCGTGACCCCGGAGCAGCATCTCGACGACGCGCTCGCGGGTGACGGGTCGGCCGTCCACGATGGCGAGCACCGCGCCGCTTCCTGCCGGAGAAGCCGCCTCGGGGGCCGGATCGGGGCGCGGCACCGCTTCGGGGGCCGTAGACTGCACTGCCGCCCTAGCTCGCGGCCCCGCCGGGCTGCCGGCCGCCTGGGGTTTGAGCTTTGAGGTTTCAGAATGGGCGGTCGGATCTGTCCCCTGGCCGGCCGAGGTCTGTGGTGCGGGGGCTTCCCACGCTCGGGCAACGTTGACACCGTGGTTCCGCTCCGCCGTGCTGCAGCCGGCCAGAACACCAAGGAGGAGCAGCAGAACGGCATGGAACCACGTCATGGGTATGTGCCTCATCTGGTTACGCCGATGCCGCCCTGAAGCTACGGCTGTTATTTCGGTTTTCTAGATCGTGATCGGGGACTCACCTTTTTGGATTCTGTCGATGACCTCTCGGGCATGAGGGCGCTGCTCCGCATAGTTTCCCACAAGATACTCAAGGAATCTCTCAACATCAAAGCCGTCCAGAGTGACGAGTCCGATGAAATCGCCGATATCAAAGTGGCGCTTCTGCGGTCCGCGCGTCGCACTCACGATGGCAATGTATTTGGTCGCGGCCAAGGCTTCGGGCGAGGGGATACCGTTTTCGCGCTTGAGGATCTCCTGGAGGACCGGGTGGTGGCGCGCATCAATGATGTCGATGCCGAGCACCCCGACCTGGATCGCCTCCCCATTGTCTTCGTGCGCGAGGCGCTGTTGTTTCAGCCACTTCCGCACCTTCTGGAACGTGCGGTGCCCGACCACGTAATCGGTGTCCTCGCTGAAGCGTTGCTTGATATAAGCGGCTAAAGCTTTGGCCCCCACGAGCAGATGACGATCCGTCTCGAGCAACTCAACCAGTTTCAGGTGCTCGTCCATGTTCTCCTTATCATGGGCCGTGGAGATGAGTTGGTCCAGGATGGCGTGGATGCGGTGGTACGAAGATGTACGCGGTGACCAGGCCATAGGTTCTTTGTCCCAGGGGCGTCACTCCGCCGAGTCGATCTTGATCGATTTGCCCCGGGCCGGCTCGACCTTGGGCAGCGTCACGGTGAGGACGCCCTGCCGGACGGTGGCCGAAATCTTATCGGCGTCGATTCCGGGAGGCAGCTCGATGGTCCGCGAGAAGGACCCGTAGCGCCGCTCACGGCGGAGCAGCTTCTTGGCGGCCTCCTCGGGCCAGGGCGAGGGGCGATGCCCCTTGACCGTCAAGCGGTCGCCCTGGAAGCTGAGTTCGATGTCCGCGGCTTCCATGCCTGCCACTTCAGCCACGATCATGACGCGCTCGTCCTCGTCCAGCACGTCGAAGGTCGGGGCCCATGCGTTGCCGTCGAAGGGGCCCGTGGTCAGTCCGCCGTGCCACAGACGGTCGAACATGTGATTCATTTCGTTTTGCAGATCGCCCAGGGACACCGGGATGTCTTTGCCAAGGGGATTAAGCGACATGGTCAAACCTCCTTATTAGCCTGCCCGCCGGCACGTGACCGCCGAGACCGCGACATGCGGTGGTGGTCGCGCGCGTCAAGCGGCATGATAACCTAAGACGCTGGAAGTCTCTACCCGAGGACGCTCCATTCCGTTTCCTTGACGTACTGCTACCCACCGGTGACGATGTCACCAGGAGGCAATCCGATGCCCGAGGCGGAAGGCCCCAATGCTGTGCCGGCAAGTGAGCCGGGACAGCCGGCGGAGGCGCAGAACAGGCCGGCGCGACGGATAGCCCGCTGGCTCCTGCGGATCGGGCTCGCCACGGCGATATTGACATATCTAGGAGTTTGCGTGGCCATTTTTTCCCTGCAAGCGCAACTGATCTATTTCCCGGACCGGGAGTACTGGACTACGCCGGAGTCGCTGGGGCTCGGTGTTGAGGACCTGACGCTTACGAC
Organism: Planctomycetota bacterium; assembly: GCA_043803085.1. Classification (GTDB taxonomy): domain Bacteria; phylum Planctomycetota; class Phycisphaerae; order UBA1845; family UBA1845; genus JAAEQG01. Next base: position 20,299 of record JAZDKM010000382.1, on the reverse strand, counting down.
GGCCGACGGCCTGTCCCTTGCCGCCTGGTACCTTCCGCATAACGAAGCCAAGGGTACAGTACTGTTCTGCCATGGCAATGCGGGCAACCTTGCCAACCGCGTGGATTCACTGAAAACGCTCCACCATCTGGGCTACAACGTTTTGATCTTCGACTACCGCGGCTACGGGCGCAGCGAGGGAAAGCCGAGTGAAGCGGGCCTTTATCATGACGCCGAGGCCGCCTGGCGACACTTGGATGTGGTCCGGAGCGAGCCGCCGGAGAGGATCATTTTGTTCGGTGAATCCTTGGGCGGAGCCGTGGCTATCGATTTGGCCGCCCGACACCGGCCGGCGGCGCTGGTCGTGCAGTCCTCATTCACCAGCCTGATCGATATCGGCAAACTGCAGTATCCGTATTTGCCGGTCGGGTTGCTCTGCACCCATCGCTACGACTCGATCAAAAAGGTTCCGAACATCACGTGTCCCAAGCTGTTCATCCACGGGGCTGCGGACGAGCTGGTCCCGATCGAGAACGGCCGGCGGTTGTATGAGGCCGCCGCCGAACCGAAGACGTTCCTGCTCACCCCCGGCGGACATAACGACGGCGGCTTTGAGTACGACCTGGAGTACACGCGCAAGCTTGGGGACTGGCTGGATAGAGCACTGCGATTAACCAAGCCTGGTCAATGAACCGAAGCGCAGGGGGGACTCTGGGGCATCGGACGTGCGTTTACTCCGGCATCCGGATGCCGAGCCGCAAGCCGAGCAGTTGCCGAAACCGCTTGTGCTCCTCCGTGGCGGGGAATCCGATCTTGTCCAAATGGAAGAAATGGGTCGTAGTGGGAGACTCCCGCCGAGCCAGGGTGTCGTCCACGTGGACTCGAAGGATGGTCCAACACTCAAAGAAACCTTCCGCTTTGGCTTTCTGGTGACTCTTCTCGGCTTCGCCGATGCGATTGTGGATATTGGATACGTCCGTCCCGCCCTTGATCTCAACCGAGACAATGGGACTGCTGCCGGACTTGGACACATCGGCAATCCGAATGTCCGGGTCGCTGGCAAACTCGATCAGGATGGTTCTATGCGAATCGTTCAACAGACGGAGTTTGCGTGCTGTTGCCTGCTTCAGGTACGGCTTCACCATCGTCCGAATCAAGTCAAAGACCTCCTGGGTGGCGTCCTGACCAATCTTGGTGTTCCGACTGCCCCTGAACTGCGGCCCCAACGTCAAGAGCTGCAAATCGTCCACCAGCGTCAGAGACATCTGGTCGACCCCTGCAAGTAGTAATTGCCCGGTGGCAATCAGGCTTTTGCAGAGCGGTTCGACCATTCCCCGTAGTCGATCCGGAATCACACCCTTGGTTTCGAGGATCTTGTAGGGGGCAAATGGCGACTTGCTCTTGCTATAGAACTCCTTCTGCGAAAGCCCGTAAAGGAGCCGATAATATCCGAGTAAGGAGGGGTTCGCCGTTATAACGTAGGGCACGGGGAAGACCCGCTCGCCTCGAAGCCCGAACCCTGCCAGCCTCGAGAGACTTTCCTGGTCCACATATCGCTTAAGCTCACTATCAATGGATGGGACCAATAGCCCGCTGATGGTGGTGCTGAGCGCCTCGCCGAGGCAGGTCTCGCGCATCGCCTTGAGGAGGTAGTAAAACGCCACCTGGAGCTTGGGTTCCAGGACCGGGATACCTCTGGCTTTGCGACGAGGCATGCAGCTACTCTCCCCAGCCCAGGCGCTTCATCGCCAGTGCGGCGTATTCCTCGTTGAGTTCGACCCCGAGGAACGGACGGTTCAAATGGAGACACACCTCGCCGACCGTACCGGAACCGAAGAACGGGTCGAGGATGCGGTCCCCCGGCGAGGACCCCGCCAGAACGCAGGGTTCCACCAGCGTCCTCGGGAACGTTGCAAAGTGCGCGCCCGGAAAAGCTTCCGTAGGGATGGACCAGACCGTCCGACGATTCCGGGTCGCCCCGTTGGAGGGCGAGGACTCCCGGATGACCTCTCCGTTGTAAAGATATTTTTCCGATTTGGAAAATAGAAAAACGTATTCATGGGATCGAGTCGGGCGGTCCTTCACGGACTCCGGCTGGCAATTCGGCTTGTGCCAGATGATGTCCGCCCGCAGGAACCAACCGTCGGCTTGCAGAGCAAACGCCAGGCGCCAGGGAATCCCGATCAGGTCTTTGGGTTTCAGGCCGGGGGGCGTAGGCGGGCGATAGTCCATGGCCCGCGCCGGATTCTTCTTGTCGGCGTCCCGCCACTTGCGGTCCCCGCTGGTATAGGAGTCCCCGATATTCAGCCACAATGTCCCGTCATCTGTCAGCACCCGGCGAACCTCACCGAACACGGCCACCAGGTGGGCCAGATAATTGTCCAGGCTGGATTCGGCTCCGATTTGGTGGGGAACGCCATAATCGCGCAGCCCCCAATACGGCGGGCTGGTCACACAGCAGCGGAACGAGCCTGCGCTGATCCGCTTCAAAACCTCGCGAGCGTCGCCTATGATGAGCTCGCACTCATCAGGTTGGTCGTCGAATAGACGGCGGGAGGCAATAGGCTGAGGAACAAGCCGCTTCATCGCGTAGATCATCCCAAAAGCAAGCGGAACGTCAACTTTCCGGTTGCTGACTTGGATTATGACCTCCCGGAGCGGCTCATTGCCCAGGTGCCGGCCCCGCAGCGGACCGACTCGCGGTTGCTCGTACTCGACCGAAGCACGGGCCGATTGCAGGACCGCCGTTTCGCGGAGCTGGCGGAGATTCTCGACCCGACCGATCTGCTGGTGCTGAACAACACGCGGGTGGTGCCGGCCAAGTTCCGGCTGCTCCGCAGCACCGGCGGACGGATCGATGGCTTGTTCCTGCAGGAGCAGGTCGCGGGCGTCTGGGAGGTGATGCTGCGTAACGCCTCACGGCTGCGCCGCGATGAGCCGTTAACCTTCGTAAGCAGGCAAGACGCTCGCCGGTGGACCGTGCATGCCGGGGAGAACCTCGGCCAGGGGCGCTGGACGGTACGGGTCGAGCCGGCAGAGGCGGCCGCGGACATCTTGGCCTCTGTCGGTCGAGCACCGCTGCCGCCCTACATTCGGCGTGCGGCTGCGGATGACGCCCACGACCGCCTGGACGCGGAGCGCTACCAGACGGTTTACGCGAAACCACCCGGCGCGGTCGCCGCTCCGACGGCCGGTCTGCACTTCACGGAACCGCTGCTCGACGACCTTGCGCAGCGTGGCGTGGACCGCGTGGAAGTAACGCTGCACGTGGGGATGGGTACCTTCGCACCGGTGACCGTTGACGACTTGGCCCGGCACCCGATGCACGCCGAATGGTATGCGCTCGATCCGCCGGCGGCGGAGCGCATCAACCGCCACAGAGCAAACGGCGGACGCATCGTGGCTGTCGGCACCACCAGCGTGCGCGTGTTGGAGTCGTGCGTCGATGCGGAAGGCCGGGTCCGGGCGGGAAGTGGGTGGACGCGGAAGTTCTGCTATCCGCCCTATCACTTTCGCGGAGTCGACGCACTCCTGACCAACTTCCACCTGCCGCGCAGCACGTTGCTGGCGCTGGTGATGGCCTTTGCGGGAGTGGAGCCCATCCGCCGGGCCTATCGTCACGCCGTCGCACAGGAATACCGGTTCTTCAGCTACGGCGACGCGATGTTCATCGGATGAATCAAGGCGAGTATTGGGTGGTGGGCACGGCTTCGGCTCCGGGCAGAGACGCGCGCTTTGTGATCCGGAGGCCGTCGTATTCGTTGCCGAAGAAGCTTCTGCGGATGACGGCGTCGACCGTGGCGCCCTCGGTCACCGATCCGTCCCAAACATTGGCGGGGTAATCCACGGGGGGGTCCCGGCCTTCAAAGTGAACGCGCATGCCACGCCAGGACCAGTGCAGGCGGCCGCCGGCCGGCCCATGATAAGGAACAACGGAAACGGCCTGGACGGCTTCGAGTTGCTCCCTCGGCTGGCGCCATTCCCACACCCGCGCGAAGCCCAGAAAAGCCACGACGGCCAAAGCGGCGGTCGCCAGGGCGGTCCCGATCGACCAGCGGAGCGGACGAGTCCTGAACCCCCGCTTGACCGACAAAGGCAGATTGAAGAACAGGTCGAAGACGGCGTGTTCGAGAAGGGCCCCGCTTTCTCCAAAGATCGGAACGATGTGCACGGCATTTCTCGCCCAGCGCCCGGCGAGGAAACGGGCCAGCGCCGGATCATGGGCGACCATCTGGAAGGGAAAGGCCAGGTACCCCACTCCACGGAGAAAGGCCACCGGAGCGGCGATGTAGTAGCTGCGAATGTCCCACTCCCGGACCATCAGGTACAGCACGAACGCGCCACGAATGAGCGAACCCGGCGAAACGGGGAACATCTGCACGACCGCCACCACGGCCGCCGCATAGGTCAACGCCTCCGTCCAGCTCCTCCCGCGGATCAGGAAGTAGGCCCCGACCACCGTTCCTGAGACTAGCACGGTGAGTTCGGAGATGGGCAGGGTACACAGATGGACGGCGAGGCAGCGGAGGTACTTCTGAATATAGGGGTCCTTGATCTGGTGGGTGATCTTGTCCGCCTCGCTGTGGGTCAGCATCCCCTCCTCTCGCCCCAGCCGGACCTGCTCGAGCAGCCACTCTTCGCGGAAGGAAGGCACGCGCAGGAAACGCACGAGAAACCCGACCGCGGCCCGCATCTGTGCCCAGGCGAAGGAAGGTTCCATCACGAAGCGATGCCAGGTCGCCGGCCACCAACCGAGCAAAACACGCTGGAGCCAGTAGCGAACCGGTTGATCGACGAGCCGGAGGGTCCGCCGGTCGCCGCTACGGCCGTGGCGGTGCCAGACGACGAGCGTTTCGATCCGCGCCCCGCGCAGCGCCCGCCAGAGATAGCCGAAGCCGGACAGGCAGCGTTTGACATGCGCGCGCGTGCGGGCATTGCCCCACAGCTTGACCACCGACCGTCCGAGCAGCGGGATCAGCGAAAGCACGAAAAGCAGAACGAAAAGCCCGGGACGCCGCGTCAGCCGGGCGGCGTGCTCCTCATCCAGCCGGCCCAAGTGCCGCCAACCGGTGATCGTTCCATTCCGGATCGATCGGCGCAGCCTCGCGTCGGTCACCAGGCGGACGTGATGGTGCGTGACGTCGGGCAGCGACGCGCGGTAGACGGGCTCCTGCTCGCACAGTTCATGGACCGCCGTTTGGAGGTCGGCGAAGTGCTCGGGCCGGGCCTCGACGAACCGACCGAGTGAGGCCGGGTCGCTCCGATCGAACTGCACGAGCCGTCCGCGGACCAGTCCGCGCAGGATCAACCCGAAGTCCGCGGGGCTCATAGGCAGGAAGGGAAGCAACGCCAAACCGGCCCGAAAATCGATGGCGGTCAACCCCGCGCCGGGAGCGTCTTCGGCGTCGAGGCGTTTGAGGGCATTCGGCTGGCTCTTGCACGTCCACCATGCGTACTGGCGGGACAGTTCCGGCGCCCCCATCTCGTGGAGCAGTGCGACCAACTCGCCCATGAACTGCTTCTTGGACACGTACTCCGCGGAAGGGTGGTCGGCCGGCGGCGGGAGGTCAAAGTCCCACCGCTCGAACAGCCGGTCGTCCACCTCGAACTTCCAGATGCGCCCGTCGATCCATTCGTTGATCTCGCCGAAGCTGTGCAGGTCGGCGTCGTAAAAGGTCGCGTAGGTGTCGCACACGGCGTCCGGGCGCCCGAAGCGGTGCGCCGCGGCCTGCCGGACCAACTTCTGCCAGAGCACGCCCACGCGCACGGCGGCGGGGTTCACTTGGGCACTAAACGGACCCTGGTAGGCCAGGAAGTAGAGGAAATCGCGAAAGGCGCACGCAAACTTCGAGGGCGGCTTGAGGATCTTGAGCGCATAGTGTTTGTCGACGGTCAGCCCCACCAGGGGCCCATCATCCGACTGGACCTCCAAGAGCCGGACCCGGTAAACCTGACCGGCGAAACCACCCCCCACGAACCGCTCGACCTGGACGACCATCCGGCCGGTATGGGCCGGGGCTACGCCGGTGACCGTATACTCCAGGCGTTGACCGGGATCGTAGGCGGCGCGACGGAAAGGGCGAACCAGGGCGCACGCGTGGAACTGCCTTTCCAGTTCCTCGCGCAAAAGGAGAGGGTGATCCGCCGCAGCGCGTTCGAGCAGCCCAGGAAGCTCAGCCATGGGGTCACGTCGCCGTCGGGGTGGGACGGGGGCGTCGTGAGGGGCTCGCGGCCCCCTCGGGCCGGCCGAAGATCATGCGCCCGGCGGAAGTCTGCAGCACGCTGGTCACCGACACGGGCACCTCCTCGCCGATCTTGTCCCGGGCCGCTTCGACCACCACCATGGTCCCGTCGTCCAGATAGCCCACCCCCTGTCCGGGTTCCTCACCGGGTTTGATGATTCTGACCGTCATGGCTTCGCCGGGAATAAACACGGGTTTCAAGGCGTTCGCCAGATCGTTGATGTTGATCACCGTGACCCCTCTTAACTGAGCGATCTTGTTGAGGTTGTAATCATTGGTGACCACCCGGCCGTCCACCTTGGCGGCAAGATCGATCAGCAGTTCGTCGACACCCTTGCCCTCCTCGGAGCGATCCCGCTGCACTTCCAGGATTTTGATGTGGGCCTTGGTACTCATCTGGAGTTTCTGGAGGATGTCCAAGCCGCGCCGGCCTCGGTTGCGCTTCAGCTTGTCTCCGCTGTCGGCAATGGTCTGCAATTCCTGCAGGACGAAGCTGGGAACGATCATCTCCGAATCCACGATGCGAGTCTCGGCGATGTCGGCGATCCGGCCGTCGATGATCACGGAGGTGTCCAACAGCAGCGCGTGTGCCCCGCGGGTGTCCTTGGCGAACTCCACGTACGGAATCATGAAGCGGATATCGTCCTTGGTCTGCAGGACGAAGCTGATCGAAAGATAGCAGACGATCACGCCGAGCATCAGCTTGATCGAGCTCACTATGGGACTGGTTTGGTAGCCGTATTGCAGCGGCTTGATCACGCGGACCGTCTTTTCAATCCATTTCTTGGGGTCATCGGGATCGCGCTCCTTGACGAACTCGTCGGTCGGAACATCCACAAACACGGGGTTGCGGAGTCCCTGACCGGACGACTCAACGATCAAGTCGACAATCAGCGACAGTCCGAACGCCACCACCATTCCCACGACGAGGCCGAATAACACCGCGGTGACGACGCCGAGTGACTTCTGCGGGATGAAGACATCGACAAAGACCACCGCAAGCCCCACCAGCAGGCACGCCCCCATGACGATCTCTTTGTTGAGCTGCAACCATCCGGGCCTTTCCGAATCGCTCTCCTTGGCCACGAAGGACATCGCCACGCCCGCCAGCACCAAGATGAACACCGCTCTGAGAATGTAGAGAAACATGATCTACGCTCCTTAGGACCGTAGGACGAGTTTGGGGGGCCGTCCACCGCGGCCGCCGCCGGGCCGAAGACGAAGATGGATTAGATGAAGGCGAAAGACATCGGCCCTCAGCCCCAAGCCCGCGGTCGTTCCCGTGTCCCCATGACCCATGAGTATACTGTAGCCCCTGGGGGATGCAATGCGCAGGTGGACGCCGCGAGAAAAGAAGTAAGGAGACGTGCTGCCTGCTTCTCCGCCGCAGCAAATGACCAAGACGGGGGCGCGACGGACCGAGCCAGTGATACCCATGAGTGAAGCGATAAAGCCGGGACCACGGCACGCATTATTACGCGATGGAGTTCATCGAGGGGCCGTCGCTGAATGTGGTATCCGGGAGTTGCACCCCCGTAGGGTGGGCACAGCCCACGAAGACCGTAGGGTGGGCACAGCCCACCATTCCTGCTGCACCCTGCCGCATGGGGTGATGCCGACCCTGGGCGGCACGCCGGACGGCGCCCCGCCCCATGCCGAGGGTTCCCCACCCCTGGAAGCGGTGGGGGACCGGGAAGGTCAGGCGGGCTTTGCCCGCGCGCAATGTTAAGGGCTCCACCCGTGGCCACATCCCTCGGCCCCGTGGGGGCCGTACGGGCCTGACCCTTCTTGCCCAATCGGCCCGCGGGGGTTCCCGCCACGGCGCGGCGTGCCGACGAGCAAAGCCGCCGAGAGTGTGACGCACCACGCGCCGGGCGTGTCAGGAGCCGAATCCTTGCGTTCCTGCGACCCGATTGATAGTTTATAGGCTGCCTTTTACGATGTGGGCGAGCAGTTCGACCGTCTGGAGGTGTAACGACAGTGCCCCAAGCGCTGGTCAGCACGGGAGTCCCCCACCGATGGTCGCCTGGTGGGGCAGCGACATGGGGGTGGCCAGTGGCTCTTCTCCGGTATCGACGCCTGATTACGGCAAGCGCGCCTCGGTGTTGTACGCCTAAGGACTCGCCATGACGACACCGACTTACCAGGGCATCCAATACCCACGGTTTCGCTGGCCCGTCGTTGGAACATGGCTGACGAGTATCGGCACGCTACTGGCCGCTGTGCTCGTCGTCGTGCCGACCATCGTGAATTGGTCCGTCCGTATCCGCATAGTCCTGCTCCTGGCCTTGACGCTTGCGCCTGCCATCGTAATCGCCATCTTGCACCTTTTCAGGAGATGTAGAGTGGTGCTCTCTAGGGCGCGCGCCTACCCTAAGCTCACTACGGAGCTCGCCGCTTTACGCACCGAGTTTGACCAGGCCACTTCCGCGATTTCCGCGCTGATCCGAGACCGCCAGGAGCGAAATGGTTTTCGCATAGCCTACTGTTATCTCTACCAGGACAAACCGGTAATTGCGCTGCACAAGAAACGTGGCCCGCGCCTCGAGACCGGCGTCACGCTCACGGTATTCGATCAGGACTCAGGTGGCGTTCTTGGCACATTTCGGGTCACTGATGAGCGTGGAGACCATTGTCTTGCGATCGGCTCGGGGCCGATCGACGCCGTATGGCTCGGCTACATGAAGAAAGAAGGGACGACCCAGTCCCAGGCGCCGCCGGGCGCCCTCGCCGTATACTTTCCAAATGATGGAGATTCTGATGGCAGCGGTGAAGGAAACGCCGAAACCACGACTTGAAGGACGAGTTGCGGCCATCCTTAACGCACGCGAACTCGTGATAAACATCGGGTCCGAGGCGGGGGTCCAAGCTGGCCAAGTGTTCGCTATTCTCGCAGCCACGCCCCTGGAGATTCGTGATCCAGCCTCTAATCAGGTTCTGGACAGGGTTGACAGGGAGAAGGTGCGAGTGAAGGCATATGAGGTTCGACCCCGAATCGCGATTTGTCGAACGTACCGTGTGAAGCGCGGGAGCACCTCCTTGTTCAACATAGCACACTTAATGGGGGGCGCCTATGGCCCGGAGGTACCGGAAACATTGCTAACTGCGGATTCCGCGATGCCGCCACCGATATCGGAACAAGAAAGCTACGTCAAGATCAACGACCGTGTCGTGGCTGTTGACGACGAATGATCCGCATCGCGCAAAGGCCGGACGCACGATCCACTCAGGCCGGGAAGATCGGCGCCATGGTCTCTCGCTGGTTCCGAGCCCCTCCGCGAGCGGCACGTTCTATGTGTCAACGAGCATGGCCCATGAACCACGGGCTCCATCCCACTACACGACGACTGATCTCTTCGTCCCGAGATGATGGACCAGCACCGACGCCCCACAAGCGCGGGAGAACTTGGCGAACGTATTTGGGTACCTTGGCTACGTGTTCGTGCTCAATGAGGAGGTAGACATGAAACCACCTGCAAGAGTGTTTCTCTCAAGCACCTACGACGACCTAGCTCACTACAGGGAGCAGGTCATGCGCGTATTAGCGAGTTGCGAAACTGTCTGCAAGGGCATGGAGTTTTTCGGCGCCTCCCAAGACACCCCGCTTGCGACGTGCCTGCGCGAATTGAAGAGCTGCACCCTGGTCATCGTACTTCTAGGTACGCGGTATGGCTCGTGCCCGCCGGGAGGCACCAAGTCTTTTACCGAGCACGAAATCGACCATGCAGTGGAGTGCCAAATCCCACTGTGGGTTTATGTTCTCGACGACGAACACGTACCAGTATTGCGAAAGTACGTTGACGTCGGCGCGCCTGGCGCAAGGCTGGAAGAGCTCAAGCAGAGGCTGCGACGCGACCACACGGTGGAGCTCTTTACGACACCGGAGGATCTGGGGGTCCGGCTTGCGGTCAATCTCCCCAGACACTTTAATGTCGATACTCGTGACCCTACGGAACGGACGGGGCGGGTTTTGCCAACCGGCTACCGAGAATGCGCTTATGACCTTCTGGCGCCGTGGTATGATTGCTGGTACGATGGGCACTGGCGTAAAGACCAGCCCTGCGAGACTATCTGTTCCATCGCGGGGACCTATTTCGAGTCGGAGCGCGGAAGCCTCGACGGGAAGCCCATTCTTGACGTGGCCTGCGGTACCGGGAATACGTTTGTAGCGTTCACTCGGAGGAATCTCGAGGTTTGGGGCACAGATGGCTCGCGGGAAATGTTGCTCAGAGCCAAGGCGAATTGCGACGACGAAGACGTGGACACTTCGAAGCTCGTTCTCGAACCGATAAACTGGACGGACAGGGCCGGTTACCGGAAGCGATTCGCGGCGGAGTCGTTTGACCTCATCATCAACACAGCGAACTCTTTTTGCCACATACCGGCTAGTCCCGAATACATGCAACTATCGTTGCGCAACTTCTACGAACTGCTGAAGCCCGGTGGTCTACTCTTCATCGATACTAAGAAGTACATTCGGACCGGTCCTCACAACGACGCCCCTATATTTAAGGAGCTACAGTATGATGCCGACGCAGGGGACTGGAGGGAGCGATGCGACCGCGAAGAGATACACCGGCACGACGAGTACGGAGACGTTCGCTTTCACACACGGATCATGTACGATCTCGACCCATCATTCGATACCCCGGTGCATCGGGCCTTGATCGTCATTACTATATTCAGTAAGAAACTGGTGCCAAGGAGCCTCGTCGTACCGTACTATCCGCTTCCTGCGAAGATTCTCGAGGCGCAGTTGGAGCTGTCCGGCTTCAAGGCCAAGACCTACCCCGCGTACGAGAAGCTAAACGTGAAATGGAAGTACGACTTCGTCGTCGGACGCAAGCCGACGGCGGGCGCAGAATAGGCCGGACACGTACCGGTTTGGTGGTTGTCACGTCGGGTGCTACGTGCTCCGGATCGGCGGTGTGAGTGAATGCACGGCGCTCTCCTTTGGGTCATCCGCGGGCAGCACGGGCCGTGACACAAGCGTACGCCCTGCGAATACGATACGAGCGGTGCGTCGCACCGTACGCACTGCCCATGAGCAGCGACGGGGTGAGCCTCGTCCTCAGGGCAGCCCGCACCCTGCCTTCTCCCGGCGGGAGAGGGGTCCGGCTCGGCGGGAGCCTCGCCCTCCTGCGAACGGTCGTGGCGCGAGTTCGAGGACCCGGATGACCGGCACCGCGACCACATGTACCCCAACGGGGCAACGGCCATTAGCCCAGGGTTGCGCCGAAGGCGCTACCCTGGGTCGGCGCGGTACGAGCCCACGCAACCTCAACGGGGTTGCGGCTCATTCTCCAGTCACCACAACCCCCTTGGGGTTGATTTGGGGATGGGCCCGGTTCTCCCAGGGTAGTTCCGGCACGCCGGAACAACCCTGGGCTGGAGGACAGCACGCCGTCGGCGTGCCCAGCTGTGGTTTTCAGACCGGGGGCGGCGGAAGCGCGAGGTCTTCTTTCTTGGCGGGACCAACCCTCGCTCCGAAACCTGCGGACGATCTAAAAACCAGCCGATCGGTGTTCTCGCCTTTCCGCCCGCTCACGCGCCAAGTACTAACGACAGGGGCGCTGCGCGCGGACGCTGGAAAAAGAGGTCAGGAGCCTCTGGTGCGAAGCACCCTCCGGAACGTTCCGCCGGAACGTCCCTGACCGTTTTCTTGTCCCGACCCCCTCCCTCTGGGGACGCGCCGACCCGTGATGCACGAACTCGCCCATGAGCACGCACGCGAAATTACCAAACAAAGCCAAACTTAGGGTAACCAGGAGGTCTGGGAAGAGTCGCCTTCCCGACCCCCGCTAAGGCGCTAAACCTATGTCCACAAACAGGATCGGGACCTTCCGGCGCGCCGACCGTTCGGAATTCGCCCAAGTTGGTTGTCAGGCGAACGCGCGCCACTCGGCGCGTCCGCCCTCGACGGACCGGCTGGAAAGCCGGTCCCACATTCGCTCTAATGCGTCTTTCGGGAGCATCTGCCATGTTCGATCCTCATGCCCCGCGTTATTGGGCCGCCGCGTGCCAGACGGATTTCCCCTGCCCGACCGATCAGAGCGGAATCGGCCCCCACGTGGACCGGATGCTGCAAACCATCGAGCACACCGTGGTGGGGTATGCCCCTTTCGGCTGCGTCAAGCTGCTGGCCTTCCCTGAATTCGCCCACGCCGCACCCATCTACGAAGACCTGGCTACCCTCCGCCGACGCCTGGCGGTGCCGATCCCGAACGAGCATACCGAGCGCTATCGCAAGAAGGCCGCCGAGTTGGATGTCTACATCCAGACCGGTACCTTTCTGGAAGTGGACGACCGCTGGCCCGACGCGGTTTTCAATACCACCTGCCTGATCGGGCCTGCGGGCATTCTGAGCAAGTATCGCAAGGTCCACCCTTGGACGCCGTGGGAACTGCACGCCAGCCCCGCCGACCTCGACGGGTACGATGAGCCGCTTTTCCCTGTGGCCGACACCCCGATCGGCAAGGTCGGCGTGGCCATCTGTTATGACTGGCTGTTCCCCGAAGCCATCCGCCAGATCGCGGCCAACGGGGCGGAGGTGATCGTGCGGGTGTCCGCCTACATGGACCCTTGGGGGGCCACGCCCCCGATGGACTGGTGGACGCTGATCAATCGGACGCGGGCCCTGGAGAACATGGTCTATGTGGTCGCGGCGAATCAGGCGGCGTCGCTGCAGAACTATCCGCCGTTTTCCTGGCCCGGGGGGAGCATGATCGTGGACTACGACGGCCGCATCTTGGCGCAAGCCGACCCCGGCCCGTTCGAGAAGGTGGTGGTCGCGCCCATCGACATTCCGGCGTTGCGTCACGCGCGCCAGACCCGCACCGGCCACCGGATGCTCGCCCACTTGCGTCCCAAGGCGTATTCGGTGTATCATGGGTAGGGGCGAAAAAAGGGACATTCCCGTAGAGGTGGACACATGAGGTCGAACCGATCGTGGCGGCGTGCCGCCCAAGACGTGGGTGGGTCCGTGCTGCTCCTTGTGATGGGACTGTTCTTCAGCGGCTGTACCAGACCTCCCCCCGTGAACATCCCTCCGGAACCCAAGGTGGAGCCGCTCGTGATCGTCACGCCTCACAATGAGACGATCTGCGCCGCCTTCGAGGATGCCTTCTCGGACTGGCACTACGAGAAATACGGGAGCTATGTCCAGGTTCGCTGGGTGATCAAGGGGACGCCGCAGTGCGTCCAATACGTCCAAGACACCGGTCGGCCGGATTTTCTCCCCGCCGGGCAGCCGCTCCCCGACGTGTTCTTCGGCGGAGGTCCGCTCGACCATCAACTGATTGCCGATCGCGGCCTCTCGCAGCCGGTGGACCTGGCCGAGGTGGAATCTGATCTGCCGCCCACGATCCTGGGGGTTGCGACGCACGCCGCGGACAAGCGCTGGCACTCCTCCGCGCTGTCCAGCTACGGAATCCTGGTGGCCGCTAAAACCTGTAGCCAGCGCGGCATCGCCGCGCCGACCACGTGGGAAGACCTGACCGAGCCTCGTTTCTACGGCTGGTTGGCCATCGCCGATCCGGAACGTAGCGGGAGCCATCGGAATTGCCTGGTCATCATCCTCCAGAAGTACGGTTGGGAGAAGGGGTGGGGCATCATCATGCGGAGCGCCGCGAACTGCCGGGCGCTGGCGGGCAGCAGTGAGGAGGCGATCAACAGCGTCGTCTCTGGTAATTGTCTGGCCGGCTACTGCGTGAACTTCAACGCCTTGCGCGAGATCGAGCAGCGCGGGGCCGACCTGCTGGCCTACGTGATGCCCTCCGATGCGAGCGTGCTCACGCCCGATCCGGTGTCGGTGCTGACTCATGCCCAGCACCCCGAGATCGGCAAACGGTTCGCCCATTTCTGCGTCAGTGAGGCGGGCCAGCAGACCTGGGGTTTCAAGGCCGAGTTTCGCGGCGCCGGCGCAAACACGCTCTTCCGCTACCCGATCAATCCCAAGTTTTACACTGAGTACAAAGACAAGCTCGCGGTGTCCGGAAATCCCTATGAAATGCCCGCGATCCTGCCCATCGACCTCGAACTGGAGAAGAAGCAGTCCGACGTCGTCGGCCCTCTTTTGCTGGCCGCGTGCCGGGACAACCATGTCATGCTCCAGCGCTGCTGGCGGAAGATCATCGACGCGGGCATGCACCCGGCGGCCCTGGCGGAACTGCTCCGGCCCGTCGTCACCGAATCTGAAGCCTACGAAGCGGGTGCGCGCTATCGCCAGGGCGGCGAAGCGGCGGACGCCCTCCTGAAGGAGTGGACGCAACGCTTCAAGCAGAAGTATGAACGGGTCGAAGCTCTGCTGGCGAATCCGTGACCGGGAGGGCCCGGGCGGCTGCGCAAACCCTTCTCCGTGACCATAACATCTTGATAGACAAGATGTTGCATGTTATCGAAAATACCTATTGACAAGGGCGTGGCCATAAACATAATTAACTTACGAAGCGCGAAGGGCCGATGCCTTCGATTGATAACATAGTCTCTAGTCCCGCGGTAGGCACATTTCCTCTCCGGCCCGAACAACGTCCTACTGCGGGCTTTTTTTTGCGCGTCCGGCGAGCGGCTTATCGGTCCCTCTTCGCCGAGTAGCGCATGATCGGCCGAGTCTCGGACCGCCGGGCAACCTCCTGAAAACCGGCCTTGCGGAACGCCGCCGCGGTGCCCACCCACGCAAAGGCGTCGGGGAGGCTCGCCGTCCTGGGCTCGACCGGATAGCCCTCCACCACACTCGCACCGACTCCTGGGGCGAGAATGGGTTCGTTCGGTATCGGGGCGCTCGGCTTCCGCCGTTGGTTTTGGGCTGTAACTCCTGTAGCCTGCGGATCTTACGCACCGGATTGCGCCGGGTGCAGGCCGGTCAAAATGGGTTCGTTTGGAAATTTTACATTTGCGCTGTCACCCTCAATCCGGCGCCGACGGCAGGCGGACCTTACTCGTGGCCGGCGCGCAATGATACCGTGGCTGGCCTGCGGCCGGCAAACCCCAGCTAAAGGACTTGGCGCGCGCTCGCTCCAGGTGACGACCACCATGGGCATGGCACTTTGTGGCGGGTGGGCCTAGACTGAGCGGCGTAGAAAGGGCACGGGTAAAGCGATGCTGAAACCATCCGCCGAACGTTCCGAGCGGTTGAGAGCACTCATTAAAGACCACGTCGTGGTGATGCCCGGGGCGTTTAACGCCCTGAGCGCCAGGCTGATCGAACGCGAAGGTTTCGAGGCCCTGTATCTGTCGGGGGCCGTTCTCGCCAATTCGGTCGGCGGCGTGCCCGACATCGGGCTGATGACGCTGACCGAGCTACGCGATCACGCAGCCCACATCGCCGGGGTGACGACCCTGCCCATCCTCGCTGACGCGGACACCGGTTTCGGCGGCCCGGAGAACGCGGCCCGGAGCGTACGCGTGCTCGAAAACGTGGGCGTGAGCGGCATACACCTGGAGGACCAAGAGTTCCCCAAACGCTGCGGCCATCTGGAGGGCAAGAAGCTGGTGCCGGCGGAGGAGATGTGCGCGAAGATCGCGGCGGCGGCGGCCGCCAAGACCAGCCGAGACTTCTTGCTCATCGCCCGCACGGACGCCCGCGGCGTGGTCGGCTACGATGAGGCGGTCCGGCGGGCGCACCTGTACCTCGAGGCCGGGGCCGACGGCATTTTCCCCGAAGCCCTGTACAGGCGCGAAGAGCTGGGCCGCTTCGCCCGCGACGTTAGCACGATTCTGCTGGCGAACATGACCGAGTTCGGCAAGACCGAGTATCTGACGGCCGACGAGTTCGCCGCGCTAGGCTACCGCATCGTCATTTTTCCGGTCACCTTACAACGGGTGGCAATGAAGGCGACCGCGGAGTCCTTGAAGGCGCTGAAAGCGGAGCGGTCGCAGAAATCCATTCTGCACCGGATGCAAACCCGGCAGGAATTGTATGACCTGTTAGGCTACCAACCGGACGCGCGCGGCGCAAGCGGCTTCGTTGGCGGGCAAAATCCGCCCTAGCAACCCGTGGTGAAAGTCTGTGGGACCGGCTTTCCAGCCGGTCAATGTCGCTTCTTGCCCCGAAGAAGACCGGCTGGAAAGCCGGTCCCACAGACCAAGGCCGTTTCACCACAGGCTGCTAGTGGTTTGGCCGCTCCCTCACGGTCGCGGTTCGGAATGCGCAATCGCGTATCCGCAGCGGGTTGCATTCTCCGGCGCCTGTGCTACGATGCGTGGTGGTTATCGGCCGTCCGTGCGGCGGCCGGTTGGGTCCTTTCATTAGGTCGATGAATCAAGAGGAAGTGTACTATGGCCAAACTAAAGGATGTACTGGCGAAGAAGCTTCCAGTAATGCGGGACGAGATCAAGCGCTTGATCGCCGAACACGGCAAGAAGGTGATCGGCGAGGTGACGGTGGAGCAGGCCTACGGCGGCATGCGCGACATCAAGTCGCAGGTGTGCGATACCTCCACGGTCAGCCCGGAAACCGGGTTAATCATCCGCGGCATCCCGCTCGCCAAGCTGGTGGACCGCTGCCCGGAGGAAATGTTTTGGATGTTGTTGACCGGCGAGCTGCCCGATGCTGCCTCGCTGAAGGAGCTGCAGGCGGACCTCGCGGCTCGGGGCGACCTGCCGGGCTACGTTTGGGACGTACTCCGCGCCCTGCCCAAGGACACGCACCCGATGGCCATGCAAAGCCTGGGCCTGCTGGCCCTGGAGCGGCTGTCCAAGTTCCGCCAGCGCTACGACGCCGGCATGCGTAAAGACGAGTATTGGGACGCGTGTCTGGAGGACTCGCTGGACCTGCTGGCCAAGATGCCGGTGCTGACCGCGGGCATCTACCGCATCCGCTACAAAGACGGCAAGCTGATCCCTCCCGATCCCAAGAAGGACTGGAGCGCCAACTTCGCCCACATGATGGGCGTGCCCGATCCCACCGGGAACCTGGCCAACCTGTTCCGGCTGTACCTCAACCTGCACGCGGACCACGAGAGCGGCAACGTCAGTGCCAACCTGTGTCACGTTTGCGGGTCGGCCCTGTCCGATCCGTATTACTCGGTTTCCGCTGGGCTCGACGGACTGGCCGGCCCGCTGCACGGCCTGGCCAACCAGGAGTGCCTGCAATACCACCTCATGCTGGTGGAGAAGTTCGGCGGGGTGCCTACCGCCGAGCAACTGCAGAAATACGTATGGGACACGCTCAACGCCGGGCGGGTCATTCCCGGCTTCGGGCATGCGGTGTTGCGCTGCACGGACCCGCGTTACACGGCCTGTTACGATTTCGGCAAGAAGGCTTGTCCCAACGAGCCGCTGTTCAAGCTGGCGGCCGTCATGCTCGAGGTGGTTCCCAAGGTGCTGACCGAGCACGGCAAGGCCAAGAACGTCAACCCGAACGTGGATGCACTGTCCGGGGTGTTGATGTACGGCTTCGGGGTGAAAGAGCCCCCGTTCTATACGGCCATCTTCGGCGTGTCGCGGGCCATCGGGATGTGCGCCCAGATGATCATCGCGCGGGCCATCGGTACGCCGATCACCCGGCCGAAGTCGGTGACTACGGAGTGGGTCAAGCAGCACGTGAGGGTGAAGTAGGGTTCGCCGTGCGGACTTGCAGCTTGTGGCTGGCATGAAGGGCTGATAGAGTCGGGACCGCCCGATTAGGACCGACCATGAAACGGAGTGTCTACATCGAAACGACGATTCCGAGCTTCTATTACGAAGTGCGCACGGAACCGGCGATGATCGCCCGGCGGGAGAGTACCCAGCGATGGTGGGCGGAGGAAGGTCCCAATCATGACCTGTTCGCCTCAGCCTTTGTGTTAGGCGAGCTGCAGGAGGGCCATTACCCCGGCAAGGACCAAGCCGTTCGCCTGCTGGAGAACGTGTCGTTGCTGGAAGTGGTGCCGGAGATCGAGGAGATAGCTGGTGTGTATGTGGCTCGCCGCCTGATGCCGCAGCGGGACATGGGCGACGCCTACCATTTGGCCATCGCTTCGTACTACGGTATGCACTTCCTGCTGACCTGGAACTGGCGGCACTTGGCCAATGCCAACAAGGTGCGGCATCTTCAGGTCGTCAATGCGGAGATCGGCCTGCCGGTTCCCGTCGTGACAACCCCCGACCTGTTGCTTGCGGAGATGGAAGATGAAAGCAGATGATCCTGTGGTTGAGCGGGTTCGCGCTGCCCGGCGGCAGATCGCCGAGCGCTGCGGGCAGGACCATCATCGGCTGTACGAGTGGGCCAAGCAGATTGAAGCTCAACAGCGCGAGCGGGTCATTGGCTACGAGCGGCCGCGTGAACCCAAGAAGTGAACCGGGGTCGGGTCCGCTCTGGAGCCGAGGGAGGGGTGGCCCGAGTCTTTAGACTTGGGGGAATGATTAGGGCAGGCCCCAGCGGCGTGCACCAGAGCAACAGCGCAAAGGGCAGAACAATCAATCCTCAGGTCCAGGAGGACCTGGGCCACCCGCCCAAGTAGGGTCTGCTTTGCGGACCACAAAACTATGCGAGAACCGGTTACGTGCTTCCCCGGTACGAGGAGTTCGAATTAACCGACTCGGCATACGGTCACGGTTACAACGACGAAGACGTGGCCGAACTGCTGCGCGGGACGCATCTGGTGATCCGGAGTCGCCGTGGACGGTTGGTCGGATATGAAATCTTCGGGCGGAACCGCGCAGGAGCGTATTTGCTGACAGCGGCCAGGGTGATAAAATCAGGTGGTGTCAAAGTGCTACGCGTGTTCCATGTGAACCGCATGAGCGATACGGAACGAAGACGCTTCCGGCGTCATCTGAGACCATGAGCCGCAGGACGTTAAAACATGCGACCCGGGGTGAGCACGCCTATATCCGGGGGCTCGAACGAACCTCGGCCTTTGAGTTGGTCGATCGCGGACGAGCCCGGATTCTTACCCCCGAGGAATATCCCGAGCCTTTGAAACGTTTCCTGGCCCGGGAGCGGACCCTGCTCCACGTGAAGCTTTCCGCCGTGACCAAACGCAAGCTGGAGGCCCGCAGCCGCCAAAGCGGCGTGCCGATGGATGAGCTCGCTCGGGCGTGGATCGAACAGGGCCTCACCCGCGACGCGGGATAGAAGTGCGGGCAAACCGCGTAGCGCGAGCCTCGCTGCGCGAGGCCGGGTGGCCCACCTCCTTTGGAGGTGGGGGACCGATGGCTTGCGGCGGTTGGACACACTATGTCGTGTTGTTGGGTCGTTCGAGAGAATCGCTCCCCCGGGTCCAGGAGGACCTGGGCCACCCGCCTACCGTTTCAGGGGCAGGAGATGCCAGTAAGGTTGGGTAGCGGTGGTGTGCGGCATGCCCAAGCCCGACGCGAGGGGGGGCATGCCTGCGCGAGGGGGGTAGCTCGGGGACAGGAAAACGGAAGCACGCATGCAGTTCATCCGGCGACTTGAGTGGGACGATACGAACACGGACCACATCGCAGAACATGGGGTCACCGTTGAAGAGGTTGAGGAAGTATGTTTCTCCCGACCGTTGCTACTCAAATCGCGTAGGGAAACGCGCTTGGTATTTGGCCGGACCGCTGACGGAGCTTACCTGCTCGTGGTCGTGCGGCTGAAGGAGAAGGGGATGGCACGTTGCATCACCGCACGACCCATGACGGCGAAGGAGAAACGTTATTTCTTGCGCAGGAGACGACCCACATGACCGGACAGATACCTGTGTTTCGCAACGAAGCCGAAGAAGCACTCTTCTGGGATACCCACGACGCTACGGAATACCTATCCGATTTGGAGGAGGACCGCGGCGCCGTGTTCGTCCGTCCGGAAAGAGGGGTCATCGAGTTGAGCCAGGAGGTCTGGCAAGCGTTGGTGGGCATCGCCCGGCGGCGACGGACCACGCCGGCGCGCTTGTTGCAGCGCTGGTTGGACGAGGAGCTCGAACGTAGTCGCGCGAAACGAAAACGCCCCGTCCGTCGCTAACGTGGTGTCCCTGACGCCTCTTTACAATGGCGGGTGGCCCAGGTCCTCTGGACCTGGGAAAGCGATTTCAATATCCAGTGCGGGCGGGCGGATGGAAGATGAGCGCGTTAACAATCCAACTCCCGCCTCGAAACGAGGTGGGCTACCCAGCCCCGGGTTTGCATGGCGT
>JAZDKM010000381.1:0-11808 GCA_043803085.1 Planctomycetota bacterium | reverse complement strand
ACGCCATGCACATGATGTCCAAGATGGAGATGAAGGGCACCTACAAGAAACAGAAAGGCTAATGCTCCGTCAACGCTGAATCTGCGGGTTCGATGGGAGGGCGAGGCTCCTGCCGAGCCAGCGTATTGGATCGGCTCTTGGTCGAGCGGCTCGCCAGGAGGCTCGCCCTCCCGTGGTGACGCAACCCGCAAGAATAGAGTTGACGGAGCAGTAGCAGCCTGCCGTGAAAGTGGCCAAGAGCGGTGTGGCACGGGCATCCAAGCGCCTGCGGAAACACAGGCTGGAAGCCTGGGCTACAACTTCCGCGGAAACACAGGCTGGAAGCCTGTGCTACAACTTCTGCCACGGGCTGCCAGTGGGTCACACCGGCGCGCGGCTCGTTGCAGAGCCTGTACAAAACCCCAGCGCCCGAAACATTCCGGCGGCCTTCGCGAGCGTTTCTTCGTATTCCTCATCCGGGTCGCTGTCGGCGACGATGGCGCCGCCTGCATGGACATGCACCCGGCCGCGGTCGAGGATCATGGTGCGGATCGCGATGTT
This sequence comes from Planctomycetota bacterium, assembly GCA_043803085.1. Classification (GTDB taxonomy): domain Bacteria; phylum Planctomycetota; class Phycisphaerae; order UBA1845; family UBA1845; genus JAAEQG01. The sequence continues at coordinate 11,268 of JAZDKM010000381.1, read as the reverse complement.
CATCGCGATGTTCCCGTCCAAACCAAGGTAACCAATCGACCCGCAGTACACCCCGCGCTGGACCGCCTCCAACTCGTCGATGATCTGCATGGCGCGAATCTTCGGGGCGCCGGTAATGGAGCCGCCCGGACAGGTGGCGCGCAGGAGGTCCACCGCGCCCAACTCCGGGCGCAGCCGTCCCGTGATGGTGGCCACCCGATGGAACACCGTAGGGTGCGTCTCGAGGTCACCCGCCGACTCCACGCGGACCGAGCCGACCGCGCACACCCGCGCGAGGTCGTTGCGGAGCAAGTCGATGATCATGTTCAGCTCGGCGCGGTCCTTCTCGCTGTCGGCCAATTCGCGGCGGCGGAGGGCGTCGAGCCGCGTGTCGCCCGTGCGCGGGCGCGTACCCTTGATCGGCCGGGTGAGCACGCGCCCGCCGTGCAGATCCAGGAACAGCTCGGGCGAGGAACTGACGATCGCCTGTTCACCCCAGGCCAGCAAGGCCGCGTAGTCAGCGGGGTTGGCCCGCCGCAGAGCCAGGTACAATTGCAGCGGCGTCGCGTCCGTGCGTACGACAAAGCGTTGGGTAAGGTTGACCTGATAGATGTCACCGGCGGCGATGTACTCCTTGGCCCTTCGGACGCGGGCCAGGTACTCTTCTCGAGTCCAGTCCGGCGAGTACCCCACCTTTGAAAAGGTCGGCCACCTTACGCAACGCGCCAGCGATGGCGGAGGCGAAGAGGGAGGAATTCGAGTTCCCCACCTTTGAACAGGTGGGCCACCCTGGAGCAGTCGTTCGCGCAGTTGGGCGAGGCGTTCCGGGGCGTTCGGTCGATCGAGCCCGGTTTCGCGGGGCCAATCGACGGCGATCAGGTGCCACCGCCCGGCCAAGTGGTCAAAGAGGGCGGCGGTGTCGTAGAGGGCGAAGCGCACGAGCGGAAGCGAAGTGCCGGCCGGCTTGGTGGGGAGGACCTTCTCCGTGCGAGCGCCGGCCTCATAGGAGATGTACCCGATCCAGCCGCCGGAAAACGGCAAACCCGTCAGGTTCTCGAGGGTCGGGTAACGGGCCAGTTCGGCGGCGATGGCCGCGAAGGGGTCGCCGGGGCGGCCGGGCTCGACGACCAGCACGTCCACAGGTTGACAGGCCAGGATCGACCATCGGCCGTAGGTTGGGTCTCCGGCCACACTTTCCAGAATGGCCGGTTCCCTCTCATGCGCGAAGGTCACCAGCGCGGTCGCTGGCATCGGCCCCGGGTCGAGGGTCGTCGTCAGAAGTTGTGCCCTGGAGCTGGGCCTATTTGAGCTCATACGCTGGGGAGTATACCCGCGATGGTCAGCCGGCGCACGCCGAGGCGAGGATGGAGCGGCCGGCGTTCTCACCGGCCGGCTCTTACTCGACCGGCGGGGACGCCGGCCGCTACTTTGACAAGCGGTGGGTTGAAAGGTAGATTGTCCGGTGTGCGGTTGAGTTCGCGGGTGCGGTTGAACGCGAGAAGACATGCACATCCGGATCCGGGGTGGAGGTCTGACCATGCAAGTCAAGTATTGGGTGCTGGCGGCGGCGGGAATGCTGTGGGCGGGCGGGTGGAGTATGGCGGAAGCGCCGGGCAAACCGGCGTTCGAGCCCTACGTTGGGGAAGTGACGATACGGACCCTCAACGTGCGCAGCGGGCCGAGTACGAACTACTACGTGGTGACCCGGCTGAATCAGGGGGCCCGGGTACACGTGGTGGGCGAGGAATCCGGCTGGCTGGCCATTACGCCTCCGCGGGGCTGCTTTAGCCTGATCGCGGCGGAGTACGTGGACCGGGGTGAGGGCGATACCGGGGTGGTCAACGCCGACAACATCCGGGTGCGGACCGGTTCGCAGCTCTCCAGCGATAACTACGCCGTGCAACTCAAGCTCCAGCGGGGTGCGTTGGTCAGAGTGCTGGGTCAGGCGGACGCCCAGTTCCTGAAGATCGAACCGCCTGCGGGGGTGACCGTGTGGGCGTCCCGTGAGTACGTCCACCGGGTGCCTGGCGCCGTACCCGGACCGGAGACGGAATTCGCCGGAGCTGAGCCGGCGCTCGACCATCCGCTGGAGTCTGAGGCTGCTCCGGTGACGGAGGAACCCGCGTCGTCTCCAGATCCGAAGGCGTCCCTCAGGGCGCCCGGCCTTGAAGTCGCCGAAAGCAAGCTCAAAAAAGTCGAAGCCCCAGCGCCCGAGATCGCTGCCCTGTCGGCGGACGAGTCCCGCGGGCAACTGGAGGCGCTGGACGCCGAGATGAAGGAGGAGATGGCCAAGCCCCTGATGCGCCGCGACTTCACCGGGTTGCTGCCCCGGTATTGCGCGTTGGCGGAGCAGACCGCGGACGAGTACACCCGCGCGTACGCGGGCATCCGTCTTCGGCAGATCGAGGCCGCTCAGGAGATGGCGGAAGGGTTGCGGCAGGTGCAGCAACTTCACGAGGACGTTCGCACGGTGCGCAAGGACGCCCTGGCCGGACGGACGAACGTGCGCCCGATGCCGGTCCGCATCGACGGCGGATTTGACGCGGAAGGCGAGCTGCGGCCGAGCGCGCTATACGATTCGCCCGTGGGCCCGCGGCGCTACCGGCTGGTCGATCCCGCTTCTGCACCGCCGCGGACACTGGCCTACGTGGAGATTTCACCTGGGACCGACTTCGACATGGCCGACTACCTGGGACGCCGGGTGGGGGTGCGGGCCCGGGAACGGGTGCTGCCGAGCGGGAACGTGAACCCGGTCCCTATTTACGTCGCGGCGGAACTGGTCGTGTTGGACCGCCCGGGCGATGAAGCCGAGGGCGTGCTGGCGCGGCAACCGGCGCAGGCGAAGCCGCCTTCGTCGTCAAGCGAGGAACCGCCGACCGTGGCCCGGCCTTGAGTGAGCGCGGTCCATCGCCGTCACCGGTTCCCAGGCCGACTAACCGGGCCTGACGGCCCAGGGAGGCGTATATGCGAAGGATAGGCCGGCTACTACACGGGGCGGTGATTCGACTGGTCCTGGTCGCAACGGCGGGAGTGATGCTGCAGACCTCGGGCTGCGGGATCACGCCGTCCGGGCTGACGTCGGACATGACCACGGCGTTCATCAACACCCTCATCACCAGCTACGTCAACGATCAACTCGGGGTCACGAGCGGCCTGTTCTTCTAGGCGGCGGTAGCGGACGTCATGCACGGGTCCATTACCGACCTCGCCGTGGGCTCGGCCCGTAACGGACCCATGCCACCCCGCGCTAAACATCTTCTCACACATGCTCTGGGGCGCCGGGAGGCGGTAACGTCATGTATGTTCCACTGAAGCGGGCAACGGTCATCGGCGACGGCGCGATGGGCACGGTCTGCGCGCTGCTTCTGGCGGAGCACGGCACCGCGGTGACGATCTGGAGCGCCTTCGATGAGCAGGCGGAGGCGATAGAGCGGGAACGGGAGAACCGGCGTTTCCTCCCCGGTCCGCGTTTGCCCGATCACGTCCACGTGACCCGCGCCGCCGCAGAGGCCTTCGAGGGGAGCGGGATGGTCGTGTCGGCCGTCCCGTGTCAGTACACCCGCGGGGTATGGGAGAAGATCAAGTCCGCCTATCCCGGGGACGTGCCCATCGCAAGTGTCACCAAGGGGATTGAAATCCGTACCCTCTTGTGCCCCACGCAGATTATCCGGGAAGTGGTCGGCCAGGTGCCAATCGCGGCCCTGTCCGGTCCGAGTATTGCGTCGGAAGTGGCCTGCGGGCTCCCCGCCACGGTGGTGGTGGCCAGCGAGAACCTGGAGTTCGCCGAAGCCGTGCAGCAGGCGTTCAGCACACGCACTTTTCGCGTCTACACCAACGAGGACCTGATCGGTGTCGAGTTGGCGGGGGCGACGAAGAACGTTATCGCGCTGGCCGCCGGTATCGTGGACGGCATCGGCGCTGGCGACAATGCCAAGGCGGCCCTGCTCACCCGCGGGTTGGTGGAGATCACCCGCCTGGGCGTGGCCCTGGGGGCGCAGGCGGCGACCTTCAAGGGGTTGGCCGGGATTGGCGACTTGGTCACCACCTGTATTTCTCCGGCCAGCCGCAACCGCACGGCCGGGGAACGGATGGGGCGGGGCCTGAGCATGGCGCAGGTGATCGCCTCGACACCGGCGGTGATCGAAGGTATCCCCACCACGGAGAGCGTGCTGGAACTGGCCACCAAACATTTGGTCGAAATGCCAATTACCCGGGCGGTGTACTCCGTCCTGCACGGGCACCAGTCGCCCGGCCATGCGGTCGACGGACTCATGACCCGCCAATTGAAGCGGGAGTAGTGCGTAGGGTGGGTGGAGTCCGCCGCCGGCGGACGGAACCCCCCACTCGACCGGCTGGAAAGCCGGTCCCACAAAAAAGCCGGTCCCACAAGCACTTTAGAACAGATGAAGCCCATGAACCAGCCGATCCGCTACTACAGTACCAACCGTGAAGTCCCCCCGGTCGACCTGCGCCAGGCCCTGCTCCAGGGCCAGGCCGGTGACCGCGGCCTGTTCATGCCGGAACGCTTCCCGCGATGGGAGTGTGACGACCGGTTGGCACTAGTTGGTCGATCATATCCCGAGATGGCCTGGGCCGTGCTGCGGCGATTCACCGAGGGCGTCCTGGAGGACGCCGAACTGCGCCGCCTGTGCGACGATGCTTACGACTTCGAGGTGCCGCTCGAGCACGTGACGCGCAAGACGTACCTGATGCGGCTTGACCGTGGGCCGACGGCATCGTTCAAGGACTTCGCTGCGCGCATGATGGCCCGCTGGATGGGACGGTTCATCCGCGACGAAAACAAGGGGTTGGTCGTCCTCACCGCGACCTCGGGCGATACCGGCAGCGCCGTGGCCCATGCGTTTCACGGCGTCGAGCGCATTCGCGTCGTCGTGCTGTTTCCGATCCACGAAGTCTCCGACCGGCAGCGCAAACAGATGACGACCCTCGGCGGCAACGTGACCACCATTGCCGTGGAGGGCCAGTTCGACGATTGCCAGGCCATGGTCAAACGCGCCTTCGCCGATCCCGGCCTGGCGGACCTGCGGCTGACGTCGGCCAACTCGATCAACATCGGTCGCCTGCTGCCGCAGTCTGTTTACTATGTCTACGCCTACGCACGGCTCGCGGACGTGGCTGCGGAGGAGCCCGTCATCTTCTGCGTGCCTTCGGGCAACTTCGGCGACATGATGGGCGGCATGATCGCGGGACGCATGGGGCTGCCGATTCGCCGTTTCGTCATCGCCACGAACGCGAACGACGAGGTGCCTCGGTTTCTCCGCACCGGGCGTTATGAGAAGATCGTCCCGTCGCGCGTCTGCATCTCCAACGCCATGAACGTGGGGCACCCGTCCAACCTGGCCCGGCTGATCGATCTGTACGGCGGCCGGATGGACGAGACCGGCACGATCCACCAGCCGCCCGACCTCGACGCCCTGCAGCGCGACCTGTACGCGGTCAGCATCGACGACGACCGGACCCGCCGGGCCATCCGCGAGACCTACAACCGCTTTGGCCTGATGCTCGAACCGCACGGCGCCGTCGGCTGGGCCGGTCTGATGCAGTACTTCCAGGAGCACCCGGCAGACGAGGAGGTCTTGACCGTGTCGTTAGAGACGGCCCACCCGGCCAAGTTTCCCGAAGAGGTGCACGCCTGCCTGGGGGTCGATCCCGAGCCGCCGCCGAGCCTGGTCGGCCTCGACCAGCGCCGGGAATCCTACACGACCATGCCAACCGACTACGCCGCCTTTCGCGACCGTCTGCTAAACGAGTTCCAACCGTAGGGTGGGCACTCCGCACCGCCCGGGCCTTCTACCGGCGAGTCGAGGTATCGCGGAGGCGGCGGACCGCTCGTGCGAGATTCCCATCTCGCACGCACTCCGCCGGGATTCCCATCCCGTGCGAACGTGTGCGGGAACGGATTCCCGCAGATAAGGGGTGCGAGAACCGATTCTCGCACCAGCGGATCAGTTGGAGCCGGACGAAGCCGAGCCTCTGGCACTTCCGCGACCATCGCGGCCACGAGGTCGATTTCGTGCTCGAACCGCGCGGCGGCCGGCAAATCGTCGGGATCGAAGTGAAGAACAAGGCGACGCTCGATGCCCACGACTTCTGCGGCCTGCGCGTACTGGCCGACGCGGCCGGCGATCAGTTCCACCGCGGTGTGGTGCTGTACACCGGGGTCGAGGCCCTTCCGTTCGGCAAGCAGATGCACGCGCTGCCCATCACGGCGCTGTGGCAGTTCGGGGCAGAGCCGGTATCGTAATCCAGCCTGCAACTCGCGCACGCCGCACGAGCGAGATGATGGAGCGAGTAGCAGCACTACAAGTTCCTGACCATCGACGGGTGGCTGTCCGCAGAGGACATGCGCTGGCTGCCGAGCCGCGACCGTAAGGGAGCGAACACCGAACCGCGACCGTAAGGGAGCGGACCAGAGTAGGGTCCGCGCCCGCGGACCATTTTCTTTCGGTCGGGCAAAGCCCGACCTACTCTGCCAACCACCTTTGCAGACCATACCCGCACATCGGCATGGTGCGCGAGCGCGCACCCTACATTGTGTAGGTCGGGCTCTGCTCGACACTTTGTTGTGGTGGGCGGTACCCACCCTACACAACTGTGCCCTCTGTGTGCTCTGTGGCGAATAATCCGGGCTGCGGTGCGCGCCGCCTGTGAAGTGGCGCTGTACAATGGGTTTGTTTGGTAATTCCGAAGAAGGCAGGAAGCAGAAACGCCGAAAAGCCAAAACGTCGATACGTCGAAAGAGAGGAGCGGAAGCAACGGAACGACGAAGTGGGGCAGAAGGCGTGAAGTGGCGCTGTACAATGGGTTTGTTTGGAAATTTTACCTGTGCGGGCATGGCGCTTAGGCTCCGACGGGGGTAAACCCCGCGCGTGAACTTGGGGAGCGCTGACCGGATGGAAAGCCGTCCCACGGGCGCGCGGAATCTCTCCTATTAGTACTTGGCGCGTGATCGGGAAGAAACGCCGAAAAGCCGAAACGTCGAAAGAGAGGAGCGGAAGCGACGGAACGACGAAGTGGGGCAGAGGGCATAAAGTGGCACTGTACAATGGGTTTGTTTGGTAATTTCGAAGAAGGCAGGAAGCAGAAACGTCGAAACGTCGAAACGTCGAAAGAGAGGAGCGCAAGCGTCGAAGGGTCGAAAATGGGTTCGTTTGGAAATTCTGCATTCTCGATCGTCCAGGCCGGATTTCGGGGGCCGGCTGCGGTTGATTCCACCCGCGCGTGGAATCTCTCCTATTAGTACTTGGCGCGTGATCGGGAAGAAACGCCAAAACGTCGAAACGTCGAAACGTCGAAATCCCCTCCGCTCTTCGGCGCGGCGAAGGGGTTGATACACGGTCAAGGGGCGGCCGCTCCTCGCCTGCTGTCGCGTGAACCATGCTGGAGAATGGGGCGGCGGCGAGCGTGTCGAACATGCACTTCTGGATCGCGTTATTGGCGGCGGAGTCCCGGCAAAGCCGGCGGGAAGCCGGTGGACGGACGCCGGAGACCCGCGGGTTCATGCCGCAGCCCGCGCAGCCGAGGCTCCAGGCGCAGGTCCAGACCGACTTCCACGTGCGCTGACGTTCGCCATGCGCGGCCACGACCGGATCGAGATCCAGTCCCAGCGCGGCGCCGAGCCCGACTTCTCGCTCCTTGCCTTGGACACCAACGCGCCGTATCTTGACGCCCGCGCCCCGCTGGCGCCAGACCAGCCCGAGGTCGGCCAGTACCGCGCCCGCTACCGCGACGACGACCAGCCAGTGGGTGACTGGAGCGATATCGTGCAGGTGACGGCGCAGCCGTGAACGCACGCGGCGCTGGCGGCTGAAGAAAGGGGCCTGCCTGAGGACAGGCATTGCGAGGGGAGCCTCCTCGAATGGCGGCGGCCGTTGAACGGTCGTGGTACTTGACGAGAGCGTGCTTTCGCGTAGACTCGTAACGATGGCACCCGTTTGAGGACGCTGAATGCCCGTCGACCTAATCCCTCAGGACAGCCTCGATCCTCTTCGGCGCCTGATTACCGAGAGCATCCGTATCCAACGCGACACCAACACGCGGGTGACGTACATCGACAGCGGCCATGCGCTCGCTGACGTATGCGCGAACCAGAATCACGTCGTTTACGGTCGGCGCGGTTGCGGCAAGACGCTGCTGCTGCATGTATCCGCCGAAAAGCTGCCTCCGGACACAAGACGGGTCTACCTGAACTGTGAGGATTTCAAGCAGCATACATTCCCCAACGTCCTGATCGAGATCCTCGAGGCGATCTTCCTCGAACTCGAGCGAAATCTGTCCGGCTGGTTCGGTAGGAAGAAGGCCCAGCGGGAGATCATCGCAGGCATACGCGCCAAATTGACAGCCTTGCGCGAAACGCCCGATTCGCTGGAAGAGCAGGTAACGCGCTCCGATTCGACCGCGGCTAGCCAAGGCGCTGAGTTCGCACTGAAGGCAAGTATCGGGAGTGACGCTGCGAGTGTCGGGGCGGAACTTGCACAAGCGCACAGGGAGAAGCGAGCGACTGCGGAGACAACACAGTTTGTCCGGGTCTCCGAGAAGCTGCAACGGCTCAATCTCGACCTGCCAAGAGCGAAGCAGCAGTTGCGCGAGTTCTTCGCATTGTCAACGCGGGTCAAGGCTGTCTTCATCCAGATCGACGACTTCTATCACTTGCGCCTCGCGGACCAACCGTTTGTCGCCGACTACGTACATCGACTGTGCAAAGACTTACCGATGTACTTCAAGATAGCGACGCTCCGGCACTCTTCTTCGTTGTTCATCGAGAGGGACCGGCAACCGATAGGCCCTCAAGAGCGACACGACTTCCTACCGATCGACATTGATTTTACGTTCGAGAACTTCGACAAGACGGAACGCCAGCTTCGAAGAATCTTTCACGAGTACGGTAAGCAGGTCTCGATCGCTGAGGAGCAGATGGACTGGCTGTTCAAGGGGGAGGGGCTACGGAGGCTTGTTGTCGCCGGCGGCGGCGTTCCGCGAGACTGTCTTTCCATCTTTCTGGATGCCCACACGAGAGCAAAGGAGTCAGGCGATGGTCGGATCGGAAAGGACACCGTTCGACTGCTGAGCTTGGAGACGCTTGAAAACCGAATCAAGGATCTAAAGAAGGACTCGCAAGCCGATCAGCAGGACTTCCTTCTCCGTGGAATCTACGCGATACGCGAGTTTTGTTTTCGCAATCGAACGAACGCGTTCGTTGTCGAGGAGCGCGAAGTGAGGGACGTTCCCTTGATGAACGAACTGCTGTACCGGCTTCTCGATTACCGCATCATTCACGCTGCGGCGTCAGCCTTCACGCATAAGACCCACCAGGGGACGTTTCGCGCATTCGTGATCGACGTCGGCTGCTACGGCTTCTGGCGAAAGCTGGAGGGGAAGCTGCACGAGATCGACGTGTCAGAGAAGAATGCCAAGGAGCAGCTAAGATCGGCACCGTGGCTTAAGGCCGATCAATTGATTGAGCTTCAGCGCAAAGCTCCCGATCAGGTTGAAGCGGTGTTGAAGCAGGAGCCATCCGAGGAATGACCCACCCTCGGTGCGTATCGGGGGCCATGCCCACGGGCTTGCGTGGGCGTATCTCCGTGCGGCGACGGGGGAGCGGGGACCAAGGCGGAAGGGAGAACATGCGTACGCGAAGACGCGTATGCATGGTGCAGGGCACGACTCACATCTTTTGCACGTGCAGCTCATCGAGGATTTCCCGCACCGTGATGAACTTGATGATCCGGCCCGTCTTCTTGTGGAATGCGGCGCACTCCCGCTCGGCGTCAGCGGTATAGCCGAAGGCGACGAAGAACCCGCGCTGCCGTTCCTCGCGGGCCATGACGGCCTCGAAGGAATCGATGTCGGGTCGGCCCACCTTGTCGGTTTGCTTGACCTGAATCGGGTACCAGTCACCCATGAAATCGAGTTCACCGGCCGCCGCACCGCCCTTTTTGGGCATGGCGGAGACGGGGTAGATGCGGGCGTCGATGCCCATGTCGCCGACCTGGGCCTTGTTGGGGATGCCACCCAGGGGCGGAACCTAATTATGCGGCCCAATCCTCAGCTTATCTCGCACATATACGTCAATGTCGTGAATGACCTCATCGTATTCGGCTCTGTGAACTCGCTTGGACCCGAAGTCGATCTTTACGTCTTGTATGAATTTCGCGAAGTCCTCGTTCTGTTCACAGAGTTTGTTGATCGTGTCCCAGTCCAGCGAATCTCTTGAGCGCGCCGGGTACAGAATCGTTGATGAGTCGACATCGCTTGGATCGAGGTGGATGATGCCGATCCCGAACGACGAGGCCAATCGCTCGATCTCCGCAAGAAAATCGTCATCCTGAAGAATGTCCGCAGCAACAAGGTAGCCTTCGTGGGCCCAGGACGAGTTCGAGACGGCTTGGAAATAGGCTTCCCTGTAGTTCCCTTTCGTCAGCGACCTTTTCAACTCAAACGAGAACAGCTTCAGCGCGCTTATTCCACGTCGAGATCGACGTCGGGTTCGCCCGTCGCTTCGTTGATGAAGGTCGAAACGGACACCAGCGCCCCGCACGCGTAGGCGTATTCCCCTTCGCCGCGTGTGAACACGTACGGGCCGAAGGTGGAGACGGGCCGGCTGCCGACGAGCGGTGCGGAAGCCACCAGCGTCACCAGGACTTCGATGGACTCCGGGCAGGCAACCTCAAACGCCAGATCAAGCGGCCCGATAGGGAAGCTGCCCGACAAGTGCTGAGTGATGCCTCCGGGATAGGTCAGGTCGACCGCCACGTCAGCCCGCAGAGAAATGCTCGAACTCACAACGCTGGGGAGCTGGGAGCCGGCAGCGGCCATGGCCTGACTGCGCGTGATGGTGTTGGTGATGCTCACGGCGACCGAGTTCTCCACATCGAAATCCACCCCTTCAGGGGGAGGAACTTCGCTGAACGTGTCGCCGTCTTCGTCCGGCAGCGTATCGAGTTGATTCAACACGCCGCCACCGCCCCCTCCACTCGCCCCACAACCGGTCAGATGGCAAACCATCGCCAAGGCCAGGAGGGCACGCATACTGCGAAGCATGGTCTCGTCTCCGTATGAGTTCCGAGTCTACGGGAGTCCCCGGGCAAGTAGATCGACAGCAACCTTGCGTGGCAAAAGATGTTCTCTTCCGATATTTCCCATTTATCAGACCTTAAGCGGCCATCGTACCCGGGTGAGCCACCCGATTCAAGCAAAAACGGCCTATCTTGCCACGGTTCCTGCCCATCTGGCCGACCTCCCGGCGCGCCGGGACGCCGATCTCATCGC
>JAZDKM010000380.1:0-7688 GCA_043803085.1 Planctomycetota bacterium | reverse complement strand
GGGTGCGTTAGCTTCATGCCATTCGGGTCAGGCTTACTTTTTCGGAACAAGGGGGCAGAACAAGGGGCCCAGGCTTACTTCTTCGGGCCTTCTGATTTTCGCGGTCGCCACGGCAGGCGCAGGCTGGACTCCAGCTTCAGCCGGGCGGCGGTCCGGGAGTGGGCCACCTCGCCGCGGGGCAAGCCGCATTCTGGCACGCCAACGGCGTGCTGTCCTCCAGCCCAGGGTTGTCCCGGCGGGCCGGGACAACCCTGGGAGAACGGGGTCCATGCGGGACAACAACCCCAAGGGGGTTGTGTCGGTTTGAGCACCGGCCACAACCCCGTTGGGGTTGCGTGGCCTTATGCCGCGCCCACCCAGGGTAGCGCCTGCGGCGCAACCCTGGGCTGACAGCCGTTGCCCCGTTGGGGCACTGATATCATCACGCAGCGGAGGAATCGTCGGCGGCGGACCTTCTTTGGCGACGATTCCCCTAGGAGCCTGTGGCAAAAGGGGACAGGCACCTCGCCATGCCGCGTTTTCGACCTCACTTATAGCCCTCACCCCAGCCCTCTCCCAAGGGGAGAGGGGGCGCGGCCGGGCTCGGAGCCAGTCCCCTTTTGCGACGAGATGCCGGCATTCCCCTATCATCGTTTGCCGCTGAATGTCGGGTTCCTTACAATACGAAACCGGGAGTATCGGGGCCTGAGTCCATGCGTCAGCAGACGGTTTACCTCGAAACGCTGGGGTGCCAGATGAACGTGCTCGACAGCGAGCTCGTGCTCGGGCAACTGCGCGCCCGGGGGTACGCCCCAACAAACGACATGCACGCGGCCGACGTGGTGCTCATAAACACATGCAGCGTCCGCGGGCATGCCGAAGATAAGGCCCTTTCGCGGCTGGGGGCGCTCAAACGCTCCACCCGCCGCAAGCCTGACCGAGTCGTGGGCGTAATCGGCTGCATGGCCGAGCGCGACCCCGACGGCATCTTCGAGAAGGTCCCGCACGTCGATCTGGTCTGTGGGCCGGGCGAATTATACAAGGTGCCGGCCATGGTCGAAGAGGTGCAGGAGCACCGCCGGCGCCTGGTGGCCCTGACGATCAACCAGTCGCGGAAGAACTCGCCCCTCCAAAGAGCTACTGAGTACGACTCGGTCGAAGCCCTGGACCTGGCGCGTGATCCAGGCCCGGACGGCCACGTGCTGCAATCCTACATTCGCGTGCAGCGCGGCTGCGACAAGTTTTGCACTTTCTGTGTAGTCCCTTTCACCCGCGGACCGGAACGCAGTCGTCCGCCGGCCCTGATCGTGGACGAGGCGCGCATGCTGGCCGACCGCGGTTGCAGGGAAGTGACTCTGCTGGGCCAGACCGTCAACAGCTACGTTCATCCGGACAAAGGCCGGCCGATGAACTTCGCCGAGTTGCTGGAGCGAGTCCACGCCGTGGAGGGTCTGCAGCGCATCCGCTTCGTGACCAGTTACCCAGGCGACTTTACCAGCGACATCTTTCAGGCCATGCGCGACCTGCCCAAGGTGTGCGAGTATCTGCACCTGCCGGTGCAGAGCGGCTCCAATGCGGTGCTTCGCCGGATGCGGCGGCAATACACAGTCGAGCGGTTCTGCGAACTGGTGGACGAGGCCCGCGCCACCGTGCCCGGAATCACCGTAGCCACCGACTTCATCGTCGGCTTCTGCGGCGAGACCGAGGAAGAATTCGAGCAAAGCTGCCAACTGGTCCGCCAGTGCCGCTTCAAGAACATCTTCTGCTTTAAGTACTCCGAGCGGCCCGGTACCGTGGCCGAGAAGCGCATGCCCGACGACGTGCCCAACGAGGTCAAGCGCCGCCGCAACCAGGCGCTGCTCAAGATCCAGGAAGAAGTCGCCATGCGCGACAATCAGGCGTCGATCGGCCGCACCGCCGAGGTGCTGGTCGAGGGCTACAGCAAGGCGGCGGTCAAGGCCCAGGAAGCCGAGCAGACCCGCGGCAGCGAGGTCGGCTGGCGGCGGTCGAACCAATTGATCGGCCGCACGCGAGGCGACCAGATCGTCGTCTTTCCCGGCCGAGCGGAAGACATCGGCCGCTGCGCCCAAGTGCGGATCACCGGGGCCACGGCCTTGACGCTGCACGGCCAACTGGTTGACCGGGAGGAGGTGGGGGTTGGTGCCCGGCTTGACCCGCAGAGGACAACCCAGGGTCTTCACACCTCGCGTAAGGCCGACACGGCATAGCGCGACGACACGCCGAATGGGAAGTGGCACCCCACGGCCTTGAAGTGGGTTTCCAGGGCCAGTTCCGGGGTGTTGTTTTGCTCGCTCAAGTGGGAGAGGGCGATCCATTGGTGTTTCCGTCCGAGAGTGCGGCGCACGAGTCCGGCGGATTCGGGGTTGGACAGATGGCCGCTCGGCCCGGCGATGCGGCGTTTGAGGGGGTAGGGATAGGGCCCTGCCTCCAGCATCCGGGGATCGTAGTTGCTCTCCAGATACGCGGCGTCCACCGAGGCCAGCAGGTCGGCCAGGCCCGCAAAGGGATGCCCCAGGTCGGTGAAGATGCCCAGCCGTTTGCCTCCGAACTCGACCACGAACGCCACCCCGTCGGCCGCGTCGTGCGGGGTTGGGACAGTGTGGACGACTACCCCGTCCACCTCCACCGCCGCGCCGGACCGGAAATAGCGCACGTCGTGAACCCGCCCGAGGTCGCGCCAGGCCGCGGCGTGCGTCTGGCGGGTCAGGTAAATCGGCACGCCGAACATGCGCTGGTAGATGCCGGCTGACCGGAGGTGATCATCGTGCTCGTGGGAGATGAACAGAGCGTCGACGTGGTCCGGGCTGCGCCCGTGTTCAGCCAGGCGTGCGCGCACGGTCTTTCCGCTGACTCCGGCGTCGAACAGCAGCCGGGTCTCGCCGGCTTCCACATAGATACTGTTCCCGTTCGAGCCGGATTGGATGGAACAGGTAATGATCCGCGACATTCGAGTTCCGTCTTGTGACCTGGGCGCCCCCGCTCTTGGCCCCGATCGGTCCATGGCGAGTCTACCACGGGCCGGGCTTAGACCCAACAAGGCGCCGAAGGGGACAAGCTTTCCGAACCGCGCCCGTCAGGAAGCGGCCCTGCTGAGTTGAACACGGTGCGCTCCCTCACGGTCGCGGTTCGGATAAGATGCGATCAGCATGACCAACCGCACTAGATCTCCGTCGCACCTGAAGTGAGGGGCAGCGTGGAGTAGCGGCCTGCGTCCCCACAGGCCGTCGGCCGGCGAGGACGCCAGCCGCTACGTTCCGCCCCATGGTCGCCGCCCATCGAATAACGTGCGACGGAGCACTAGCCGCGTGCGCGGGCAGCACCTGCCCGGAGAGATCAGCCCGCGCGGAGCGCCCGACGAGATCTACCGACGCACAGCAGCAGGAAGCTCAACGTCGCGGCCGCGCCGGCTCCTGCCCCGCAGAGACCGGCAAAAGGCGAGCCGCCACCGTCCCCATCGCTGTTGTCGTTCGCATTATCCTGGCAAGTCGTCGGGTTGTCCCACACTGGGCAGGCGTCGCAGCCGGTGTTGCGGATGTCGCCGGGGGACAGAGTGCTCTCAGAGGGTCTGGCGTCGAAGGCGTCGATGGCCACCAGCGGCCCGATTAGTGTCAGCCAGAACAAGGCCCGGTTTCCGTCGGCATCGATGTCGAACTCGATGAAGCCGGCCAGCTCGTCGCCGTAGTAGACGTTGGCGACCTCGTCCACCATCAGGTCGCTGAGAATCACGTCCGGCCCGGAGACCTTCACCAGTTCGCCGGTGCTCTCCAGCACCACGAACTCCGCGTTGGCCCCGTGGATCAGTCCACAGGTCTTCTGACTGACGGTGTCATAGTACTGAATCCACGGCCGCGTTTGCGCCTGCGCCAACGGGGCGGAGAACAAAACACAACCTAACGCGGCAGGGACGGCTGTCGGTAATCGGCCAAATCCGCACATGGGCGATCCTCCTTAGAATCAGGGCCGCTCCCTCACGGTCGCGGTTCGGATCATGGTACGTCGGCGCTTATCATAACCTGCGCCGATGGTCCTGTCTGCCGTGCAGTTCTCGGCGGGCAAAGCCCGCCCTACCCCGCCGCGTCGCTGTCAGATTGAGGGGCGCGGAGGAACGGATCAAACCTCGGTTCGCGTACGACGCGCAAGCGCAGCGCGCGCAGGGCGAGGGGACCGGCTTCCGCCTCGACGGCACACTGGTGCCGGAGGCCCTCCACGAAAAAACGGTGCTCGCTCAGCCACTCGACGCGCACAACGGTTGCCGCCCGGCCGGAGTTCACGGGGGTGGGAGGATCGAGGACTTCCGATTGCGGATTGCGGATTGTGGATTGCGGATTCGGGACCACCACGTCGGCCCAATGCTCGAGGATGCAGTCGTCCAGGTCCAAGCGGTCGTTTTGAATCGCCTGGGCGGCCGTGTCCATCATACCCGCAAACGCCGCCCGCAGAGCACGCATGTCTGCTCGCTCGACATCCGGGCACTCGAACCGGACGGTGAGCTCGTGCAGGATTCGGGGTTCGGACATAGTCCCAGCCCGTTTGTGGGACCGGCTTTCCAGCCGGTCACCGGCCATGAGATTGGCGCAACGTATTCTTCGCCGAACCGCGACCGTCAGGGAGCGGCCCGGTCAGGCCGCTCCCTGACGGTCGCGGTTCGGATAAGAGACCGGTCCACTGAGACAGCACACTAGCCGAAGCGTCCCCGCTCCCGGGCCGCGCGGAGGTCGGGCAAGTCCAGTTGATAATCCCCGATGTAGCCGCGTTTCTGAAAATACTGCAGGGTCTCCTCGATGTTGTCGAACACGCGCGTGGCGGTCTTGGTGATGAACGGTGACGGCTTCGACAGCGGGTCCCACACCACGTAGACCTCTTTGGTCGCCTCAAAGGCGTGTTGCAACTCACGCTCGACCCCGGAGGACAGGCCCGGCTTGCCGTTCGGCAGCGTGGGCACATAGCTGACGATCATGTCGGACTGGTCGATGAGCTTGAAGTCGCGGGCGTAAATCTGGGCGTCGATGTCGTTGGCGATCTGCGTCACCTCAGTGACATTCAGTGTAATGTCCCGGCCATTGACATGGACGGTGATGGTCTGCTCGCCCCGCTTGATGGCCTCCCCGGCCTCGAACAGCAGCCGTTTCTCGTCCACGTCGCCCGGATCGTAGGTGATGAAGTGCTCCGCGATGACATCCCGGAACCGGTCGATCCGGGCCAGCACCTCCGGCAGGTCCATGACGTGGGTCATGGGAAAAGAGGGGTACACCCGTTTGCGCTCGGGCTCGAACATCAGGCGGTACAGGTTCAAGGCGGCCTGCTGGCCGACGCCGCGGGCCAAGATGAAGGAGTGTCCGTGGCCGCGCACCGACTCGGACATGGCCTCGGTGACCACGATCTCCTCCTCGCGCCACACCAGGATGTCCTTGAGCGTGTGTAAGAGGTCGTGCTCGCGGATCAGGCGTTCGTGGACCGCGTCCACGTTGTCTACCAGAGTGATGTACAGGTCGGCGTTGAGCGCCTTCATGTGGTCGTAGTCGTAGGCGTGGAACAGCCCGTGCCGCCAGCGGAACGTCGCGTGGGTGTTGACCACCAGGTTCTCTACCCGCTCGGCCAGGTTGAGGATGTCCTTGAAGACGCTGCGCCGCAGCGAGTCGAGCCGGCTCTTGGGGAGATCGAGGATGCGGCCGGGCACCACGTCGGGGGCCTCGCCGTACATCATGTCCCCCACGTGGGCGAGGGTCACGTTTTTACCGCGTGTCCGAGCCAGCTCGGCGAAACCTTCGAGGAACGGCTTCTTGTCCATGCCCACCTGCCCGGTGAACACCGCGCGCACGCCGGAGTGCTTCTCGGGAAACAGGGATCGTTCTTGCGTCGTGGTCCTAGCCATGATTCCCTGATGTTACCGCGCCGAAGCGACGGGCGAAAGGAAGGCGAGGCCCGACCTACCAGTTGGTCAACCGCAGGCGGATCATGCTCAGCGCCGTTTTGCAGGCCCGGTCGCGGATGGCTTCCCGAGCCAGGTGCGGGGCGAAGCGGCAACGTTTGACCTCAACGCCGGCTGCGTCCGCCAGGCCGATGTAGACCAGGCCGATCGGCTTGGTCGCTGATCCGCCGGTCGGTCCGGCAATCCCCGTGATCGAGACGGCCAGATCGGTGCGACTCCGTTCGCGGCAGCCTACGGCCATCGCCCGGGCCACCTCTTCACTCACCGCGCCATGGGCGTCGAGCAACCCGGCCGGCACCCCGAGCAACTCCACCTTCGCCTCGTTGGAGTAAGTCACATGACCCCGGAGGAAGTAGGCACTGCTCCCGGAAACGTCGGTGAGCATCTTGGCCAGCAAACCGCCCGTACACGATTCCGCCGTCGCGATGGTCAGCCGTCGTTCCGTCAACTGCCGCGCGACCACTGATGCGAGGGTGTCGTCGCCGGTGCCGAAGATCAGATCGCCCAGGATTCCGCGGACGGCCTGTTCGTCCTGGTCGGCCAGGGCCTGCGCCTCGGCCGGGTCAGTCCCGCGGGCCACAATACGCACGCTGATGACCCCGTCCGAAGCCGTCGTGCCGACCGCCGGATTGCGCCCCGGCTCCATAAGGCGTTCGATGCGCCGGCCCAGGTCGGCTTCATAAGCGCCGAAGGTATGTAGCGCCCGAATCGCGATGGTGCCGGTCCCGGCGACATGCGCGGCGCGGAGCCGCACCGCCACTTCCTCAAACATCCGCTGCATCTCACGCGGCACGCCTGGAAGGCAGAACACCCGGCAATCGCCCACCAGCGCTTCGATCCCCGGCGCCGTCCCGATGGCATTTTCGATGACGGCCGCCCCACGCGGGATCAGGGCCTGCACCGGATCGGTCGCTGAAGGCCGCCGCCCCATCCGGGTGAATAACGCTTCGATCTGGGCTTGGGCTTCGGCCGATCGTTCCAGCGGCTGCCCCAGCACGTCAGCGAGCGCAAAGCGCGTGAGATCGTCCCGCGTCGGCCCCAGCCCCCCGTTCACGATCACGGCATCCGCCCGTCCGGCCGCACTCGCCATCGCCTCGCCCAACCGCGCGCGGTCATCATCCACCGTCACGTGCCGCATCACGGTCACGCCCAGGTCTGCCAGCCGCCGTGACAGCCAGGCCGAGTTCGTGTCCGTCACCGCCCCCGTGGTCAGCTCAGTCCCCACGCTGATGATTTCCGCGATCATGCCCGCCAGCTTATCGCGTCCGCCGCGAGGCTCAAAGATCAAGGTCAGGGATCAGGGGCCAGGAATGGGACTCAGGGCTCAGGACTTGGGACTCGTGCTCCAACGCAGCTAAGGCTTCGGGTGTGCCACTGCTCTGTGAGCAGTGCTTTCCAGGGAGCCTCCTGCGACCGGCACTGCCGAGACGGCAGTGGCACACAACGGTGATCGACTCCGAGCCCGCAGGTTGAGGTGCGTCGGAGCACTCGGGACTGACGCATGGTGGGTTTCGTCTCGGAACGCCGGGACTTCACCCACCCTGCGACTTTGGACTTTGGGCCGTAGACGTTAGACTCTGGCCGCCATGTTTGGGGTCATGCTGCTCGCTTTCGTTGGTTCCTGCCTTGCGTCGCTCGTCGCCACGTATGGGGTGCGGGCGTGGGCGCGGCGCCGCGAGTTCGTGGATCGACCAGGCGGGCACAAAGGCCACGCTCACCCCGTTGCGCTCGGCGGGGGCATCGCCATCACCGCCTGTAT
>JAZDKM010000379.1:0-3055 GCA_043803085.1 Planctomycetota bacterium | reverse complement strand
CGGCGTCCCGGCGCGCCGGGAGGTCGGCCAGATGGGCCGGAACCGTGGGAAGATAGGCCGTGTTTGCTTGAATCGGGTGGCTCACCCGGGGACGATGGCCGCTTAAGGTCTGATAAATGGGAAATATCGGGTCATCATGCTCAGTGTGCGCGGCGACACCAACGCCATCCTGGCCGGTCTCGAGGCCGGCGCCGATGAATACCTGACCAAACCCATCCAGCCTGGTGAGCTTACCTTGCGGGTCCGCTCCATGGTGCGTCTACGACGCCCTGACCACCAAGCGGGTGTATAAAGCCGCGTTCAGCCACGACCGGGCGATGGCCATTATTGTCGAAGCCTCGGGGACGCAGTTCGACCCGGACGTAGTCGAGGCCCTGCAGCGGCGTGAAAACGTCTTCGCCGCGCTGGCCAGCGAACTGGCGGAGTTGCCGGAAAAGGTTCCTCAAAGCCGCCGCCGATCGGACGCCGCCGCGTCCACCGCGACCGCAACCGCCCGTGGGTGATGACCCCGGCGAGGCCGCCCGGGCAGGAAAACCGTCATTGGCTACATGTTTTGACTGCTAAGCCGTGCACATAAAATGCCCATTTTAACATCGCGAATACACTTCGTTAGCAAAAGCCCCACCCATCCGCACGTTTTGTAAGTGGCACTTGACAACGAGAGCGCGACGGGTTGACTCACCACATGGTGGGGTGTACCTTCCGTGGCTTCGGTCGAGCCGGACTGAAGAGGATTGTTTTCGATATTGAGGAGAGCGATGACATGGCACATGTACTTCCCCCCCTTCCTTACGATTATGGGGCGCTGGAGCCGCACATCGACGAACAGACCATGCGGCTCCACCATGGCAAGCATCACGCCGCCTATGTCGCTGGGCTGAACGCCGCCGAAGAGAAGCTCACCGCGGCGCGGGCCTCGGGCGACTATGCGTCGATCGCGGCCTTCGAACGGGCGGTCGCCTTCCACGGGTGCGGTCACGTGAATCACTGCATTTTCTGGGAGAACATGGCTCCCAGGGCCGGCGGCGAACCCGCCGGAGACCTGCTCAAGAAGATCAACGAGGATTTCGGCGACTTCGCCAAATTCAAGGCCCAGTTCACCCAGGCCGCAGCGACCGTGGAAGGAAACGGGTGGGGTGTCCTGGTTTATCAACCTCTGCTCGGCAAGCTGTACACGCTGGGCATGATGAACCACCAGAACCTGTCCCTGACAGGTTCGATCCCGCTGCTGCTGCTCGACGTTTGGGAGCACGCCTACTACCTCAAGTACCAGAACAAGCGGGCGGATTACATCACGGCCTGGTGGAACGTGGTCAACTGGAAAGACGTGGAGGCGCGCTTCAAGAAGGCCGCCAGCCTGCGCGGCTGATGGGCGTGCCGAAGACCGGAGGCGGCGCGGCTCCGGTGCTCGTCGAAAGCATCGAGGGGTCTTCCTTGCTGATTCGCCCCGCGGCGGTGAGCGAGGAGCGCCCCTTTTTGTTTTGGCCGCCATTCGCGTATCATGGTTTCAACGGTTCGGACGATAGGGCGGGGGCGTAGGTCAAGCCGCATCAGCGTAGCCGGGGTCGGCGTATGGAACCCAACAGTGCCGATCAGTTCCTGGTCGAACGGATTCGCGCGGGCCATCAGGACGCGTGGCGCCGGTTGATCGAACGCTACGACGGGCGGCTGTTGGCCTTTGCACGCTCGCGCCTGGCGACCCGCGCCGACGCCGAGGATCTGGTCCAGGAAGCCTTTATCGGCTTCGCTACCTCGCTGCCTACTTACGATCCGACACAGTCTTTGGAGACCTACCTGTTCACCATTCTGCGGCACAAGCTGTGCGACCTGTTGCGCCGCAAGAAGCTCCCTATGGTGGACGAGCCGGCGGACAGCGAGGACTGGTGGGAACGGGTCGTGCCCGGCACCGAAGAGACGCCGAGCGCAATCATGGCCCAGGCCGAGGCCCGACGGGCCCGGGAGGAGTCCCTGGCGGAGGTTCTCCGCAAGCTCATTCACGAATACCGCGACCGGGGCGCGTTTGACGACCTGCAGGTTGTTGAGCTTCTGTTCTATGCCGGCCGGCGCAATTTGGAGGTGGGCGAGCTGCTGGAGATGGACCAGAAGGCCGTGGCCGGAGTGAAGTTCCGGGCCATTCAGAGACTGCAGAAGTTCCTGGAGGACACCACGGCGACCCTGCCGGAGGACGACCGGGCCGACGTCACGGTGGCCAAGGTCTGGCGGGACCGGCGGCTCACCTGCCTCAAGCGCAGCACGCTTGGGGCGTATGTGCTGGGCGTGTTGGAGGAGCCGTGGCTGAGCTACACCCAGTTCCACCTCGACGTGGTGGGCTGTCCGCTGTGTCTGGCCAACCTGCAGGACGTCGAGAGCGAGGAAACCGATGCCGGCCACCCACCGACGGAGGCGATCTTCGCGTCGAGTGTCGGGTTTCTGTCACGGGTATCCGGCTCGGGTGGGTAAGGGATGGGTACGCAGCCATTGAACCGGAAAGCCGCCATGGGAGACGCACGATCGTCACGGAGCGTTCAGAGGATCAGGTATTCGTTCCTCGAAATCCTGACCGGGTCGGACCTCTCACGCCGGCGCCTCGCCGTCATGAAAGCTCAAAACCTCCAGCCGGGCCCCGTTGTGTGGCTCACCGGCTGCATTCACGGCGACGAGGTCGGCGGCATCGTCGTTATCCAGGAGATCTTTAAGCGTTTACGCAAGAGCTCCCTGCTCAAAGGGGAGCTCCAGGCCTTCCCCCTGATGAAATCTGTTGGGCTTTGAGATTTCCTCGCGCCATGTGGCTCTCAGCGGCGAGGACCTGAACCGCTGTTTTCCGGGAAACAGCCAAGGCTCGTTGGCCCAGCGCATCGCCCATACCATCTTCACCAAAATCACCAAAACTCAGCCGACCCTGGTCTTGGACCTACACAACGACTGGCGCAGTTCCATTCCTTACACGGTCATCGATCCCGCACCCGGCCCCTCCGACGCGGACACCTACGCCCGTGCCCAGGGCTTCGCTCACCAGACCGGGCTGCTGCTCATCGAAAAGTCCCCCAAGGCCCCG
>JAZDKM010000378.1:0-8568 GCA_043803085.1 Planctomycetota bacterium | reverse complement strand
ACTGCTGTGAGCAGTGCGTTCCAGGAAGACTCCTGCGACCGGCACTGCCGAGACGGCAGTGGCACACCAGTGGGCTCGACTCCAAACCCGCAGGCTAAGGTGCGTCGGAGCACTAGGCGCCGGGAGGGCCGACGTTGGGCCACCGGCGGATGATCACCGTGTCGTTCTGCCCGCCGAAGCCGAAACTATTGGACGCCGCGATGTTGACCGAATGCTTCCGCGCCTGGTTCGGCACGTAGTCCAGGTCGCAATTCGGATCGGGATGCCGGTAGTTGATCGTCGGGGGGAGCATCCCGTCACGGATGGCCAACACACAGGTGATCACTTCCACCACGCCCGCCGCGGCGATCAGGTGGCCCATCATGCTCTTGATACTGCTGATAGGGAGCTTCTTGGCGTACTCGCCGAACAAGCGGCGGATGGCCAAGGTCTCGATCTTGTCGTTCTCCTCGGTCCCCGTGCCGTGGGCGGAGATGTAGTCGATGTCCGCCACGCCCAGCCCGGCGTCCTCGATGGCATTGCGCATGGCGCCGATGGCCCCGCGACCTTCCTCGTGAATGTCGGTGATGCGGAAGGCGTCGGCGGTTGAACCGTAGCCGGCGATCTCGGCCAGGACCCGGGCGCCGCGTCTTTGGGCGTGCTCCAGGCTTTCGAGGATGACGATACCGGACCCCTCCCCGATCACAAATCCGTCGCGCGTGCGATCGAACGGGCGCGAGGCCGTCACGCAACTGTCGTTGCGCATCGAGAGGGCCGTCAGGCGGTTGAACCCGGTCACCCCCAGGGGGTGGATCATGCTGTGCGTGCCCCCGGAGATCATCACGTCGGCGTCGCCGCGGCGGATGATGCACGAGGCTTCGCCGATGGCCTGTGTACTGGCGGCACAGGCGGTCAGGGTGTTCAGGCTGGGGCCCTGCGCGTTGAACCGGACGGCGAGGTGTCCTGCGGCCAGGTTGGGGTCCTGTTCCGCTTCGCGGCTGCGTACCAGGCGCTGCAGGGCTACCTTGGCCCAGGTCACTGTGTCGAGGTGGCCGCCCCCGGCGACGTCGTGCTTCCAGCCCTGGACGGCCGCCGCCGCGAAGTTGTCGAAGTCCAGCGGTCCTTCCCCGCCGCCGAGGTAAATGCCCACGCGCGTCGGATCGAGCCCGTTACATGCCGTCAGCCCGGCGTCGGCCCAGGCCATCTCCGCGGCGGCCAGCGCGAATTGCGTATTGCGGCTGGCGTGTTTGTGGCGTTCCAGGCCGTTTTTGAGGAAACGTGCCAACTCGAAATCGCAGACCTGAGCGGAAAACGTGGTCGGGAAGGTGGACGCGGCGAACAGGGTGGTCGGGGCGATCATGCACTCGCCCGCCAACAGGCGTTTCCACACCGTCACGAGGTCGTGACCGAGCGGCGTGATCCACCCCATGCCGGTGATGACGGTCTTGCGTGCCAAGCGGCTACTCCTCATATTCCCAGCTATTCGCTGTACTTCTTGAGCACCAGCGCCGCGTTCTGCCCGCCATGTAATGCATAACCTACCGTCAGCGCGGTGCGGGCCCGCGAATCGACCGGTCCGCCGCTGACGAAGCCGAGCGGCGACTCCGGATCGGTCGGGTGGGTGTTCAAGGACGGCGGCACGGTGTTGTGGTAGAGGGACATCACGGTCACGGCGACGTCCAGAGCGCCGCTGCCCGCGCCGTTATGCCCCACCGCGCCCTTGATGGCAATGGCCGGGATGCGACCGCAGCGCTCGCCGAAAACCGCCCGCAGCCCTTTGTACTCAGAAGCATCGTGCTCCACGGTGCCCGGGCCGAAGGTCCCGATCAGGTCGATGCCCTCGGGCGCCACTTCCGCATCGCGCAGAGCGCTGCGAATCGCCTGGGCGACGCCCTTGCCCTCCGGGTGCGGCGTCATCCAGTCGTGGGTGTTGCTGCTGGCCCCGAAACCGATCACTTCCGCGTAAATCCGCGCGCCTCGTGCCCGGGCGTGATCGAGGTCTTCCTGAATGACCAGCCCGCCGCCTTCACTGCACACCA
This sequence comes from Planctomycetota bacterium, assembly GCA_043803085.1. Taxonomy (GTDB): domain Bacteria; phylum Planctomycetota; class Phycisphaerae; order UBA1845; family UBA1845; genus JAAEQG01. The sequence continues at coordinate 6,550 of JAZDKM010000378.1, read as the reverse complement.
GGCCGCGGCGCCCGGCACCGAACGGGCGACAGGCCCGTTCCGGAGTGCCATCGAAGCCGACCGCCAACCGTTCGAGCAACTGCTGGCGGGCGAACCCCATGGGATTGATTTTGCTCTCCGCCCCGCCGCAGATGCACACGTCGGCGGCCCCGCGTGCGATGGTACGAAACGCCTCGCCGATGGCCAGGTGACTCGAGGCGTCGGCACAGGTCACCGTGTTGGAATGGGCCCGGCAGTCATGCACGATGGTCACGTGACAGGCCAGCATGTTGGGTAGAAACTTGAGCAGCCACAGCGGTGTCAGGTTTTCCATGCCCTCTTTGCCCCACTTCGTCAGGCTGAACTCGCCGTGTTCATCCACGGCGGTGGCGAGGGCGCCGGCCAGTTCGGGGAGGTCGGCACAGATAAGCCCCGCCCCGATGTTGGTCCCGAAACGGGTGCTGTCCACGTTGGGCGAGCCGTCGGTTTCGCCGCGGTCGATGAGACATTTGGTCTTCAAGCCGGCATCTTTCACCGCCAGATAAGCGGCGACGACGGCCAACTCGATGTCGCGGGCCATCACCTTGGTGCTCTTGCGGTAGCCCTTCGGGACAAAATCGGCCATCTTCAAGGAGGGTGTCTCGCCGCCCAAAGTCGAGGCCAGGCCCGAGGCGTCGAAGGCCCGCACCGGCTTGATCCCACACTGCCTGGCCAGCAGGCCGTCCCACAGGGGTTCGATGCCGATACCCAGCGGGGTCACCGTTCCGAGACCGGTGATCACGACGCGGCGTTCACTTTTGCGGGGCGAATCAGCCATTAGCGGTCTACCTTGCCCTCTGCGATACGGATGCGGTAGTTCTTGAGCAAATCCAAGAAGGCATCCCCAAAGACGAAATTATGGTCCGGCAGGTCGAGGTCGGACGAGCTCTGATCTACGTGCGAGAAAATCAGGTCAACGGCTCCGATCTTCCGGCCGTTGCGGAAAACCTCGCCGCGCGTCATCGCGGCTACGTCGTCAATCATGTCCAGGACCGCGGTGTAGGTAATCTGGTCCCCCGGCCGGCAGTACTCGTCGAAGGTCGCCCGACGGATCTTCGCAAGAATGACGTTTTCACGGAACCCCCGTGCTTCACCGACCAGAATCCCCGCCGTCTGCGCCATGCCCTCGATCATCAGCGTCGGGGGCAGCAGTGGGTAGCCGGGAGCATAGTCGTGCACGTGCTCTTCGGCAAGCGTCACGTTCTTGACCGCTGACGCTCGCTTACCGGACTCAAACTCCGTAAACGTGTCAATCCAAATCCAGCGCATGCTCTAGGCGGCCTGGAGCTTGGACTCGATGTAGTTAATCAGTGTGCTGACCGTGAACAGCTCCGGCATCTTGGAAACGTCGGGATCCTTGTCAAACGCGGTGAAGTCCGCGTGCGGCATGGCCTCCTTCAGGCGAGCGATGCCGGCCGCCGTGAGTTTCCCGCCCTCGACGTAGTCGGGGTTGTTCACGATGTCGTCGGGGAACAGCTCCCCGCGCGGTATCTTGATGGAGAACTTTTTCTCCAGCCGAAACACAATGTCCAGAAAATCGATGCTCTCCGCGCCGAGGTCGCCGGTCAGCGTGGCCTTCTCGGTAATCTCCTCCTCATCGACTCCGAGGGCATCGATCAACACTTCCTCGACTTGCTTGAACACCTCTTCTCGCGTTGCGGGCATGAATGCGGACCTCCTTACTCGGTCGCCCCTTTGGGTTCGACTGCCGGTTCAGACCGGCCTTCCGGCCTGGGGACGCGGCTCCCCGTGATCAGTGCCCAATGGGCACGGAACGCCGCCACCAGCCGCGCGTCGGCGTGGGCCATGCCCGGATCACGGTCGGCCAGATTCAAGTGCCGGAGCGCAAAACGGGCTTTGACAACCTCCATATCGTCGCAATACCCGGTTCCGGAAAACTCACTATCACCCTGCGCCAAGCGGCGGCAATGAACCTCTAACCGCAGGAGGCGACCGGGCTTGACGAAGCTCTTATATGTAACGTTGTTGGCCTCTTTTAGCAAGATCAGGCTGTGCGCGAAATCCTCATGCTGCCGCACCAGCCAGGCCGCACTCTCCACGAGGGCCTCCAACATGAAGACCCCTGGCAACACCGGAAACGTGGCGAAGTGATCGGCCAGATACTCCTCCGCCAGCGAGACCGCCTTCACCGCGATGACGTGCGCACCCGGCTCCAACTCGACGATCCGATCGACGAGAGCGAATTTCATCGGTCCTCCCGCACACCTCCAGCCGGTCGATGCACCTGTTCACCGGGCGAGCGGCGGGGTTTACCCCCGCCGTCCGTTCCTCGGCCCGCGAGGACGCGGGCCTCTACTTCGCCAATCACGTACCGGCTGGAGAGCCGGTCCCACATTCGCGGTCCCCAATTCATGGCCCGCTAGTCAGATCCTAGAGGCTCTAAAGGCTAACAAGTGTAGCTCACCTCGACCTGGAATGCCACCCGCGCCGCGTGCCGGCATGCGGGACGCTGACACGGAAGAGTTATCCCCATCACAATCATATTTTTCACAAGACGTTGTAAATCGGCCGAGCCGCGGGCCATCCGCTCCCGCCGGAGCACCTTGGCGGGGGAACGATTGTCGACCAGAATGGTGAAAATGAGTTCTGAATTGCAAGGCCAACCCGCCACGGGGTCCGAGGCCCGACCTTGGGTGAAACTGCGTTCCGCCGCTTACCGCCCGTTCATCTACCGCAAGATGGTCCAGCAAGCTTCGCCGGACGCCGCCCCCGGCGACGTAGTGCGGGTGCTTGATCGGCACGAAGCCGTTTTCGGATCGGCCTTCTACAACCCGCGCTCGGAGATCGTGCTGCGTATGCTCGCGTTCGACGAGCGGCCGATCGACGAAGGCTTTTGGACCGGGTCCATCGCGCGGGCCGTCGCGCTGCGCCGCGACGTGCTCAAACTCGACGGACGCACCTCGGCCTATCGGGTGATCCATGCCGAGGGCGATGGCTTGAGCGGATTGGTGGTGGACCGCTACGACGAGGTGCTCGCCATCCAGGTCTACAGTCTCGGAGTGGCCCGCCTGCTGCCCGAACTCGTCCCCATGCTCCGTCGGGCGTGCGGCACCCGCTATCACACGGTCGGCGTGGACGACCGCACGCGCCAGGCAGAAGGCATCGACGCGCTCCTGCCGGATTCACCCGACCTCCCACGCTCGGTGAAGATTTCGGAGAACGGCGTCCGTTTCAAGGTGCGCTTTGACGGCGGTCATAAGACCGGCTTTTTCTGCGACCAGCGCGACAATCGCGTCAAGCTCGCCGGTCTTGCCGCGGGGGCCGACGTCCTCGACGTCTGCTGCTTCAGCGGCGGCTTCGGACTCTACGCGAAGGTCCAGGGTGCTGCGGCCGACGTCACCGGCGTTGACCTCGACGAGGAGGCGATCGCCATGGCCCGGGACAACATGAACCTGAACTCCGTGCAGTTCAAACTGGTGCACGCCGACGCCTTCTCGTATCTGCGGCAGATGCGTACCAATGACCGGCGCTACGACGTGGTGGTACTCGATCCACCGAAGCTCATCTTTGGCCGCAACGACGCCGAGGAAGGACGCAAGAAGTATTACGACCTGAACCGGCTGGCCATGGACGTGGTGAAGCCCGGCGGCCTGCTGGTGACCTGTTCGTGCAGCGGGGCGGTGAGCTGGGGCGACTTCACGCGCATTGTGGTCGGCTCGGCCCGCTCCGCGGGCAGGACCATCCAGTTCATCGACCGCACCGGCGCCGCCGGCGACCATCCCATCCGCCCCGACGCGCCGGAGTCGGAGTACCTTAAAGTCGCCTGGATGCGACTCACTTAGATCGCGCGCCAAGTACTTATATCAGGGGTACCGCGCGCCGGGCTGTGACCCCGAGCAGCGCGACGCCGTCCGATCCGTACGGCCCTGAGGCGTGACCCAAACCCAGGGGAGAGGCCATGCCCGCGTAGAGCAGAATACCAAACGAACCCATTCTGGTCCGGTCCCAACCCGACCAATCAGAAGTATAAGATCAAATGACTACATAAGTTACGTCAGCAAAGGGATGGTCGATCCCTGTGTGTTCCAAAACCGAACGAACCCATTTCTCACCCTTTGAGCGGGTACCGTGTTTCTCTCGCTCCGACTTTGAATCTTGGACATCGTACTCGATACCTTGAACTCTGAATTCCACGAGGGTTCTGGATCACACGCGTGGCGGGGCCCGTGACAGCTTAGGCGTCTGAGCCGAGCCCCGGATGGGGCGATAGGTGGTAGCCCACGGCGCGAGCCGTGGGTGTCGTTGACCGCGCCCGTCCCAGCCCCGGATGGGGCGTAAGCCGTGGTCTTTCGCCCCATCCGGGGCTGGGCTGAGCATCCTGGACCGTGTCCCCACGGCTTGCGCCGTGGGCTAGCTTCTTCTGCCCCGTCCGGGGCAGGGTGGAGGACGCCGCCTCATCTGTCATGGACCTCGTGTGGCCCGGCAAATCACCGAGCGTTGACCCGGTCTGCAGGGAGAACTAGAATGCGCTGTCATCTACCAGCACGTGTGGCCTTGTTTAGGGCATCAGGGGGCGACTTGATGGAGCGAGAAGGGCTGTGGACACGGATGGGTCGCTGGTTCCGCGGCGCCGGGCTGCGCGCCTCGGCGGACCTGCCCCCCGTCGGGCGTGACGGGCTCCTCGCGGGCTTCTCCCTCGACGACAACGGAGCACGTCCGGGCGAGACTTCCTCGCCCAAACTCTCCAGACACCAGAGACACCAGTTGCGCGCACAAGCCCTCGACCGGCTGCAGGACGGCCATCTCAAAGTCATCACGCTGATTGAGTCGCTCCAGAAACACATGGAGTCCCAGGATCGCCGAGGGGAAGTGATGGCCGGGGCACTCGTAGGGATCGCCGGGCACCTCGCCGGCTTGTCCGAGACGGCCCAGCGCCAGACCGAAACCCTGGGGGTGATCGCCACCCAGTTGCAGACGGGTAACGACCGGGCACGCCGCTGGGAAGAGGCGTTCGCCCAATTCCCGGCCCTGGCGGAGGCCCAGCGCACCACACTGGCCACGCTCAGCGAGCAGGTGGCTGCCGGCCGCCAGGCGGACGAACGCATTGGTGAGTCGCTCGGGGCCGTTCGCGGGGCACTGGATTGCCTGGATCGTTCGACCACGAGTTCCGCTGGCGCGCTACAGCGCCTGCAAGAGGCGTCGGCGCGGAGCCAGGAACTGGTCGGCGAACTGATCCATAAGCAGCGGAAGTGGCTGGCGTTTCTGGTGGTGGTGAGCCTGTGCGCGGCGCTGGCGGCCGTCGCTTTGGCCGTGATGGCGCTGGTGCGACGATAGGAGCGACGTGTGGCAGTTGTATTCGTTGGACCGCGCGGGCTGAAGCTCGGGATTCGGAACTCTGAACTCTGAACTTTGAACTTTGAACTCTGAACGGTGAGTACCATGACTCCCGAAGAACTCATCGCGCATCTTCTGGCCGGCACGAGCAAGTTCGGTGCCTCCGATTTGCATCTCAAGGTCGGCTATGCGCCGTATTTCCGGGTCGCCGGACACCTGCGGAAAATCAAGGAAGTCGAGCCGTTCGCCAGCAGCGAGTTCATCGAGCGGATGATGGAGACCCTGATACCGGCGAAGCGGCGCCACGTGTACGACGAGCGCGGCGCCCTGGACTTCTCGGCCAAGGGGCCCACCGGCGACCGCTACCGCATCAATGTCTACCGCGCCGGCGGGGAGATGCACGTCGCCATCCGCCGCGTGCAGAGCGAGATCCCCTCGTTTGAGAAGTTGCAGCTCCCGCCGATCTACAAGAAGCTGACTGACGAAGCCACCGAAGGACTGGTGCTGATCAGCGGGATCACCGGCAGCGGCAAGTCGAGCACCTTGGCGGCCATGCTGCAGCACATCAATGAAATCCACTCGATGCACATCATCACCATCGAGGACCCGGTCGAATACCTGTTCCGGCCGGTCAAGTCGATCATCTCCCAGCGGGAAGTGGGCGTCGACGTCCCCACCTTCGCCGAGGCCCTGCGCTTCATGGTCCGCGAGGACCCCGACTGCATCCTGATCGGAGAGATGCGGGACCGGGAGACCATGGTGTCGGCCATTCAGGCGGCCGAGACCGGGCACCTGGTGTTAGGCTCGCTGCACTCCGCCGACACGCAGCAGTCGTTCTCCCGCCTGCTGGAGTTCTTCCCTCGGGATGAGCACGCTTTCGTGCGTTCCTCGCTCGCCAACAGCCTGAAGGCCATTCTGTGTCAGCGTTTGTTGCCCGGGATCGCCGAGGGCACGCGCGTGCCGGCCAGCGAGGTCTTACTGGTCAACGCCACGGTCCGCGAGAAAATCCGCCACGAGGAGGACGAGGATTTTCCGGCCATCATCTCGTCGTGCGTCGAAGAAGGGATGCACAGCTTCACCCAGTCGCTGGCGGACCTGGTGGAGGCCGAGAAAGTGCACTACGACACGGCGATGGAGTTCGCGCCCAACCGCGACGCGCTCAAGAGCGAGATCAAGGGGATCAAGACCAGTGCCCAGAGCCTGGTCACCCGCGTCCGCGGCAAACAGTAGGGTGGGT
>JAZDKM010000377.1:0-5610 GCA_043803085.1 Planctomycetota bacterium | reverse complement strand
GAAGCGCTCGACCAAGTATTCGCACATCCACTCGCTCTGCGCGTAGGCCACCTGGCGGTCGTCCTCGCGCCGGGGTCGCATGAAACCCCAATCAATGCTTTCGAGCGTGAATAGCTCGTCGCGGCGCACCCGGTCCGCCAGGGAAGCACACCACGTGAAGCTCCGCGGACCGTCTTCCTGGAGGACGGCCAACCCCTCGGTGAACCAGTGCGGGATGCGGTTCTGCGTGGCGCCCAACGTCACCGTGTGGGTAAATTCGTGGCGGAGCGCGCGGGCGAAGTTGTAGGGGCCCAGCAGTTGTGGGTCCCGCCGTGGCGAGGACAACGCGATCACCCGTCCCGTGCAGGCCCCGACGGTGAAAATCCACGGCTTGCCGGTAATGCGTACGCCGAATGCTTGCGAGGTGGGGAAAACCTCCACGATGGTCCGGTCCTCCGGCCGCGCCGCGTAATCCGCGCACACCTCGCCGTACATCTCCTCCAGATAGCTCGCCATGTAACGCGGCAGCACGGCGTCGCGCTGGGCGTCGTAGCGGATGATAAAATGTTCGGTCTCGCAGGTGGCAAACGCGCCCAGGGAGTCGAGCAGTTCCAGCGTGTGCTTGGTGCGGGCGTTGAACTCGTCCAGGGCCCAAGCGGCGTCCAGGGCCGTCCGCGCCTGGTCCTCGATCCCCCACTGCATGTACATCATGCCCAGTTCGCACCGTGAGTTGGCGTCGGTGGGATCATACTCGACAGCCCGCAGGTAGTGCGCCTCGGAATCCGCGTACCGCCGCAGACCGCCGAGCACGTCTCCGAGGATCGCGTGCAGCAGTGCCGGATGCGGGTTGATCTTCTCGACCCGGGCCTGCATGACCGCGCTGGTCTCCCGGTCGCCCAGGCAGAGCGCCGCGGCCGCCGCCAGCGACAACGCCCGGATGTCGTTCGGATTGATCTCCAGCGCCTGCCGGCACGCCTCAGACGCTTCGGCATAGCGGCGTTCGGTGATCTTCTGCTCGGCCCGCAAGGTCAGCGCCGGAACGTACCGGGGGTTGATCTGCAGGGCTGAGGCGGTCCGACGCTCGGTCTCCTCGAAGTCCCAGCCGTCCAGAGCGATGCGGCCGAGCCCCACATAGGCCGCGGGCAGGTTATTGTTGATCCGCAGGGCGGCCTTGTAGTCCGCCGCCGCCTCTTCCAGGTTGTATTTGGAGTTGAGCAGGTCGGCGGCCGCGAGGCGCGCCGGCCAACAGGTCCGATCCATCCGAGTATAGGCCACCTGCAGCAACTCGTTCAGCACATGTTTCGTGCGGTCATTGATCAGGGGATGGGTGGTCAGGACGTTGTAGCGGTGAAAGCCCTTGGCCGTCTCCGTCACCGCCTCCGCCGTCTCGGGGAAGCGCTGACTGAGCAGGGCGTCGAACCATCGGTAGGCTTCGACGGCCTCGTCGCGTCGCCCCACGGTTTCGAGCAGTTCCCCGAGCAGGTAGCGCGCCCGATAGTGGGCCTTGTCCAGCTTGACGGCCTGCTGGGCATGTTCGAGGGCCTCCCCGTAGCGTCCCAGCGTCGCGTCCGACTCCGCTGCCAGTGCGGACCAGTCGGCCGACCGCTGTCCGTCCGCTTCGACACTCGCCAAGAGGATGTGTGCGTCTTCGTAATCGCCGGTCATCAGGCGGCAGCGGACGATACCGAGCGTGGCCGCCAGCCGCGTCTGGGGATCGGTCGCCAGGGTCTCGAACTGTTCGATGGCCCGCGGGTAATAGCCTTCCACATACAGGTCGTGCGCGTCGCGTAGCGTGGGGACCGCCTGGGTTGTGGTGGCCACGGGTTCGGTGGTTGGTGCGGCTGCGCCGGCGGCTTCCGTCTGCTGCTCCGGCTGTGCTGCCGCCATAGTGACACTAAGAAAGGCCGCCATCAGGCCGCGGAGCAAGTACCCGCACGTCAGACACCGAGCTTGTTCGGGGACTTCGACCGGCATGGTAGGTCACCCTCCGCACCTGTTTGGAAAACATGATACAACGTGCCGGGCGGCATGCCCAGCGCGTTGACTGCCGGGCGGATAATTCCCCTCACCCCGAAGCAGGTCCACAAGGCACGGTCAGGTGGGCAAAATGCCCGGATGGTTGACAGGTGGCGTCGCGGCAATCAGAATCTCCCACGGGCTTCGAGCCCCGGTGGGTGCATCGAACATGCCAATCGATCGTGACGTTTATATAGACTACCTTGCCCGTTGCCAACAGGCCTTCCGACCGTTCGCGCCGATCGATCTGCCGAGGTTCTTCCAGGGGCGGCAGGCGCATGTGGACAACCTGCGCAGCGAACTGGCGAAGCCCGGACGCCAGGTGGCGATTTACGGCGAACGGGGGGTGGGGAAGACTTCGCTCGCCCAATTGGCATACTTTTTTGCGAAGTTTGATGATGAGAAGACCTACTTTGTCCGGTGCGGCCACGAGAGCAACTACGAAACGATCTTCGGGCAGGTCTTGATGCAGGCTGGACTGGCCTATCTCCCCAACGGCACTGAGTCTGAAAGCAAGAGCTCTGGAGCTCTGAAGGTTGGACCGTTCTCCGCACTGAAAGCCCAAGCTATCCGTGCTCGTCATCAAGCCATAGACGCAGCTCGTTCGGTGGGCCCCGCGACTTTGTTGAGAGTGCTTGAGCACCGACAAGGATTAGTGATCCTCGATGAGTACGACCGGGTTCGTGATCAGTCCACCCATGTGAAACTGGCGGAGACGCTGAAGCACTTCTCAGACGCCGCCGCGGAAACCAAGATCATTGTCGTCGGAACGGCGGAAACACTCGCGGAGTTGATCGGAGAACACCAATCGCTCACGCGCTGCCTGGCCCAGATCAAGCTTGACCGGATGACCCACGATGAGCTCGCCGAAATCATCCGTACGGGTGAGGAACATATCGGCGTCGCCTTCAAGGAGGGGATTCGCAAGCGGATTGTCGATCTAGCCGACGGGTTCCCGTTTTACGTCCATCTGCTCTGCAATTACTGTGCTGAGGAGGCGGGTAAGGTCCTCGACGAAACTCCTGCCGCAAGCGTGGTGGTTTCCGAAGTGGAATACCGAAAGGCCTTGCGAAAGGCCATTGATACCGCGGAAAGCACCCTGCGGGAGAGTTACCTCGCCGCGGTCATCACCCTCAAACGCAAGACCGAGATGTACAAGTGTATCTTGTGGGGCCTCGCCTATGCCGAACCGCTTGAAGTCCAAGTGCGGGATCTCGCCGACAATATCGGCCTCCTGACGGGAGAGAAACCCAAAATAGCAAGCCTAAATAATTACCTGGGGCCGCTCACCAAGGCGGAAAAAAGGCATGTGCTCGCCCGCGTGCGGCAGGGCTACTACAAATTCACCAACCCGCTGATGAGGGCCTACGTCCGTCTGATCCTCGATGAGTTCAACATCATGGAGATGGACGGACAGATGCAGTTCCCTTGGATGCGCGGGGTGAAGTCGTCCAGCGCGTGACGCTGGGCCACGCACGATACCCGCGGTGTGGCATGTCCAAGCCCGCCCACGGCGCGTGCCGGCATAATGAACGTCACGAAGGACCAACGGTTTCCATGAAAGGTTCATTGGCCGTGCTCCTCGGTGGGCTGCCCATCTTCCGGTTCACCTTTGTCGTCGTCCCGTTCGACCGAACCAACGATGGCGCGCGATCCCTTGGCCGCTTCCCTGAGGTACTCTTCTCGCTTTTCACGCAGCTCATCGTCGGATATTGTCCCGCAGCATATCGTGATCCCATTATTCAGGGGGGACATCAGCGACTTCAACACTGCGGCAGCGGTAGCGGGGTTGGTTTTCTCGTAACAGACGTACACTGTCCCACCCGGCAAGATCGAGCCGGTCGCGGAACACCATCCGCCGCCGTATAAGTCGAATCTCACCTGAACACCGTACACATGCGCGGGACAAGAGAAAGTCGGCTTTGTTGTGAGGTTGCCGTCCGAAGCACCCGAGACCGCAAGAGAGGTCCAGTGGCATCCCGGATAACGGAACGGATGACGGAGAGCAATCCAATCCGGTGGGACCGGCTCCCAGCGGTGGACCGTGATGGTTTCACCGCAGTTCGCGCAGGTGAACGTAACGGTCCCTTTCATGGCGCGCCGTGGGAAGAACCCCACGATGAGCAGCAGCACCGACAGCACCAGTGCCGACCGCTTGATCCACCGCCGGCGGCGACGCTTCTCCGGCTCGGCGTCATACGTTCGCGAATCGGCAGGATCAAACGCCCGGCCGCACTCCGGGCATACGGACTGGGGCAAGTCGCGGAGTAAGTAGCCGCACGTCAGACAGCGGGCTTTCTCGGACATCATTACCGTCACGACAGGTCATGCTCCGCAGCCATCGCACTTGGCCACCCTACCCCGCCGAACGTAAACTGTCGATATGAGCAGGCCCGCCGCCGATCGCTTCGAAGTCCCCTTTCCGATACCGGCCTATCTGGGCGCCGAGGTGCGCCGGACGCTGAAGGACCGTGTAACTGCGGCACTGTCCGAGTTAGCCTGCTGCCGGGCCTGTCCGCGTAACTGCCAGGTCAACCGCCTGGCCGACGAAACCCAGGTCTGCCGCACGGGCCGCTACGCCCGCGTCAGCTCGGCGTTCGCCCACCACGGCGAAGAGCGTTGCCTCCGCGGCTGGAACGGCTCGGGAACCATCTTCTTCTCTATGTGCAATCTGCGCTGCGTCTTCTGTCAGAACTGGGACATCTCCCAGCAGCCGAACGGCCGCGAAACGGACGCCCAAGCCTTGGCCGACCTGATGCTCGCCCTTCAAGAACACGGCTGCCACAACATCAACTTCGTCACGCCGGAGCACGTCGCCCCCCAGGTCGTCGAGGCCCTCGCCCTGGCCATCGACCAGGGCCTGCAACTGCCCATTGTCTACAACACCAGTGCCTATGATACCCTCGCCTCGTTGAAGCTGATGGACGGGCTGGTGGATATCTACATGCCGGACTTCAAGTTCTGGTCGGCCCAAAGTGCCAAGCGGTTCTGCAAGGCCAAGGACTACCCCGAGCGCGCCCGTGAGGCCATCCACGAGATGCACCGCCAGGTGGGCGATCTCTGCTTCACGCCGGAAGGTTTGGCCTGCCGCGGTGTGCTGGTGCGGCACTTGGTGATGCCCGGGTTGGTCGAAGAGAGCCGGAAAATCTTCTGCTGGCTGGCCGAGGAGCTTTCGCCCGACACCTACGTGAACATCATGGCCCAGTATCACCCGGCTTACGAGGTGGGACGCATCGCGGACACCGGTTCGGACGCTGGCCGACCGAAGTATGCGGAGATCAACCGCCGCCCGACGACCTCGGAGCTCGAGGCCGCCTACGACGCGGCCCGGACCGCCGGTCTATGGCGCTTCGAGAAGTAAGCCACCGCGCCGGCGCGGCCGGCCGGAGTGGCATGGCTACCCGCGATGCATGCCACCCAAGCACGATCTAAATTTCCTCTTGCAAACTCGCCGGCATTGACGATGATAGAGAAGCTCTCTCTCGGCGCGGAGAGGGAGACCTTCACGATACTCTCTCGGGGTGGGCCGTGGGCATCGACCAGCGACCGATCGGCGTCTTCGATTCCGGCGTCGGCGGATTGACCGTCGTCCGCGCGTTGCGCCGCCGGTTGCCT
>JAZDKM010000376.1:0-6471 GCA_043803085.1 Planctomycetota bacterium | reverse complement strand
ACGTGATTCGCGTTCCGCCCACCACGGCCGGCGTGATCAACGCGCTCGACGTGACGGGGGTGCAGGCCCGGTTTGGGAACTCGGTACCGTAACCAAGGTGTGTTTTAACTCGGGTCTCCCCGCCCCCGCGCGGGGGCGGGGAGGACCCGGCTGAGCTGATTTGACGTCACATGGGATCGCCGATGAGGAGAGGAAAGATGGGAGCGCTCGCCTGCATCCTCGCGAGATTCCATTCCAACCCGCTGAGATTGGTCGTGAAGGAGCGCGGAAACGGCCCGAACAAAGGACGGGCCGAAACAAGCTTGGTAGAAACAGGAGGAGTAACAGAATGATGAAGAAAGTTGTTTTGAGTTTGCTCTTGGTGGGTGCCATGACGGCTGGGGCGAGTGCGTCGGCCATCCTGGACCTGAGAGTCGTCGGCGTGACGGACGGAAACCCCAACCCCGAACATCCTTCCTATATCGACGCCGTGGCCACGCTGTACCCGAGCGACACGGCGACGATCGAGTTGTGGGTCACTATCAGCGGCGGCAGCTTTGGTGCGTCGGCCATCGACTACAACGGGACGGGTTTAGGCACCGCTTGGTCGATCGTCAGCTACGCGCCGATTACTCCGGGTGGTCCGTACCTTTCCGGCGACCTCGTCGACTGGAACGGTGGTCCGTTGGGCTTGCCGTATCAGTCGCTTGATGCGTCGGAACTCGGAGCCTATGCCCCGACGGGCTTGTTCCTGCTGCACCGGTGGGTGGTCCACTGCGAGGCGGCAGGCCTGGACGGGACGCTCTACATCCCGCCGCCGCCGGGCAACCTGACCACGAACGTAAGCGACTTTGCTACTGGGGCCGTGTGGACGTTCCCGAACGGCGGCCTCACGTTCAGTGCGACCGGCGGTTCGGTCGCGATCCACAACATTCCGGAGCCGGCTTCCCTGGCTCTGCTGGGTCTGGGCGGCTTGGCGCTGCTTCGCCGGCGCTAGGCGTCACGCTTAACCGGTTGATTTGCCGTTAGGCAAACCACACTAGCAGGACCGATCCACGTGGTCGGTCCTGCTTCTTATTGTGCACAGGGAGGGGTATACTCTGAGAAGTGCACCGCAGAGCACGCGGAAAGGAAAATGGAAAAAAAGGGTTCAGGCAAGAGAACTGCACCTTGCGGATTCAACGGGCGATGGGTTCGGGGGGCGGTGGCGTTGCTGGCGATCGTCGCGGCGGTGGTGGGGGTCGGGCTGTGGCGTAGCTGGGGAGGCCGGGGGTGGGGAGCGAGTACGAGCGCGCTGGCCGGAGCCGCTAAAGACTTCAACGTCCTGCTCATCACGTTGGATACGACGCGGGCCGACTGCTTGGGCTGCTACGGGCATCCCGTGGTGCGGACCCCGCACATCGACGCCCTGGCCAAGGAAGGGGTCCGGTTCACGCAGTGCACCACGGCGGCCCCGATCACCTTGCCATCCCATTCGAGCATCATGACGGCGACCTACCCCTTCGTGCATCGGGCCCGGAACAACGGGCGCTATCTGGCCGACGAGGGCAACGTCACCCTGGCGGAAATGCTGCGGCCGGCTGGCTATGCCACGGGGGCCGAGGTGGGGGCGTACGTGCTCGCGGCGATCTGGGGCCTCAACCAGGGGTTCGACAGCTACCGGAGCGAAAAGGTGGGAGGGGGCGAACGGCGGGAGCCGGAGCGTCCGGCGAAAGAGCAGAGCGTGCCCGCCGACGACGTGTGCGACCGGGCGCTGGAGTGGCTGGGACAACACGGTTCGCAGCGGTTCTTCTTGTGGGTCCACTTCTTCGATCCGCACATGCCGTGGACGCCGCCGGAGCGTTTTGCGCGGCAGTACACGGACCCCAAACTGGGTGGTTACTACGGCGAAATCGCCTTCGTGGACGAGCAGGTGGGGCGGCTGCTCGGCGAACTGGGACGCATGGGCTTGGCGGAGCGCACCCTGGTGGTGCTGACCGCCGACCACGGCGAAGGGCTTAACCAGCATCGGGAGTTGACCCACACCTATTTCGTTTACGACAGCACGATGCGCGTGCCGCTGATGATGCGCTGTCCGGGGCGGATCCCGGCAGACCGAGTTGTCGAGGCGCAGGTGCGGACGGCCGATATCGCGCCGACGGTGCTGGCGCTGCTGGGATTGCCGGCCAAAGCGGACGCCCAAGGTGCCAGCCTGTTGCCGCTGGTGGAGGGCCGGACCAAGGACCCGGAACTGGGGGCCTATGGCGAATCCGTTTCCGCCCACGAAGCGTTCGGGTACGCCCGGTTGTGGACCTACCGGGCCGGCGGCTGGAAGTACATCCATGCCCCGACACCGGAGCTTTACGATCTCGGCGGCGACCCCGGCGAAGAGAACAACCTCGCCGACCGCTATCCGCAGCGGGTGAAGGCGCTGCGCAAGCGGCTGGAGGCGGTGATCGCCGCCGGGCTGGCTTTGGGCGCACAGGTGGATCGGGTTGAGCAACTCGATGCGGCGGCGGTGAGCAAGCTGGCGGCGTTGGGCTACGCGGGCGGATACGTGCCGGCTGAGTCGAGAGACGAGTTGGAGTTGTTTCACGAGTTCGCCGGGCCCGATCCCAAGGAACACATCGACCAGTACGCCCAGTACATGGAAGCCCGGGCCTGGGCAGGGGCGCAGCAACCGGAAAAAGCAGCGGCGTTGCTGAAGCAACTGACCGCCGCGGAGCCGGACGCTCCCGAGTTCCACGCCTTGTTGGCGGAGCAACTGCGTCTCCTGGGCCAATGGCAGGACGCGGCGGCGGAGTACGCCGTCCTGCTCGAGCTCCAGCCGGACAGCGGGCTGGCCCATTACCAGATGGGCAAAGTGCTGGGGGAGTTGGGGCGGTCGGAGGAGAGCGTCAAACATCTGAGGATCGCGGCGGCGGCGATGCCGGAATATGCCGACGCCCAGGCGTATTTGGCCCTGGGTCTGGCGCAGAGCGGGCAGGCGAAGGAGGCGGAGCGCTCCTTTCAGCGGGCGTTGGAGATTGAGCCGGGTCACGAGGACGCCGTGGTAGGGTTGGGCGATCTGCTGCACGCGCGCGGTCGTTCGGAGGAGGCGCTCGCGGTGTTGCGCCAGGGCTTGGATCATCGCCCGGAGCGTGTCCAATTGGCCAACAATCTGGCGTGGTTTCTGGCGACGCTGCCGGAGGCGGAACTGCGCGACGGGGCGGAGGCGGTGCGGGTAGCCGAGGGGATTTGCGCCCAGGCCGGTGACGCCGGACCGGAACTCCTCGACACGCTTGCGGCGGCGTACGCGTGCGCGGGCCGGTTTGAGGAGGCGGTGCGGACGGCACGGCGGGCCCTGGATCTGTCGCTGAGTGCCAAGAACTCGGCACTAGCGGAGGAGATTCGCGGGAGGTTGGCGCTTTTTGAGGCCGGAAGGCCGTACCGCCAGGGGAAGTAGCGTCGGGGGCGCGCGTCAAGGACTGGATGACGTGGTCCCCGGCGGGGTTTCGAGCAGTTCAATGACGGCGGCGACCCCGGGGCACTGGGAGCAGGCGACACAGAGAAGATAGAGGAGGAGCCTGAGGGAGTTTACGGTGAGGGCAGGCCCGCGCGGCGCCGGGCCTCGGCGAGGTTTCCCCCGATCTCGGGGGCGATGCGGTCGGGGTCAATCTCGATGGCCCTCAGATAGTATTGGACGGCGTCGGCGTAGCGCGCTTCGGCCATGGCGCGCTGGGCGCGCAACAGGGGGACCACCCCGCGCAGGGGATCGAGGAGCTCAAGAGCCTGAAGAACCTCCTCCATTTCGTCGTAGTGTTTCAGGGTAGACAGGTTTTTGGCCAAGTGATTGAGAACGTCGGGGTAAACGTAGTCTCTGCTGAACTCGCGGAGGACTTTCACCGCCTCTTCTGTTTGACCGATGTCCTCATAGATGGAAGCGAGCATGTGAATAGCGTACACGTCGCCTTTACATTGTGGGGCCGCCTCCTGGGCGATGCGCAGGGCCTCCGCGGAGCGTCCCTGTTCCAGGAGCCCTCTTAAGTCGGCCACGGCGTTGATCAACTCGATCTGGTCCTTGGGGTCCGGAAGTGAAGCGGAAGGTTGAATGCTGCCTACCCCGACGTAGCCGAGGGCCCTGAGCCGGGCTTCTTCCGCGGGATCCATGATGCGAGCGCCGGAAAAGGCATCCACTTCCTGATCCCAGCGACCCAGCACCTGGACGAGTTGCTCTTTGAGACCGGCCAAGCCCGGAGGGTCGGATTCGTACAGGTTATTTAATTCTCCTGGGTCTTCTTGCAGATCGTAGTACTCCGGCGTGGGCGCGAGGATGTACTTGTCCTGGTGGCGGCGCAGGCCGTACAAGGGACTGCAACCGTATTTTTCCTTTGGGGCGTAGGATTCCAGGTAGATGGCGCGTCCCGGGTCGGCCTGGGCCGTGAGCAGGCTTTGCCCGTCGAGGTCTGTGGACGGGGTCAGTCCGAGGAGGGCCTCGACGGTGGGAAGAATGTCCACCGTAGCAACGACCCGATCATCCACACGGTAGGCCCGGTCAAAGAGCGCAGGGCAAGAGAGGATGAATCCGCCGCGCATGGTGGCTTCGTAGATGAAGATCCCGTGGTGGGTTTCCCGATGTTCCTTCAGGGATTCCCCATGGTCGGTTTGCAGGATCACGAGCGTTCGCTCCCGGAGGCCCTGCTCGTCCAACGCGGCGAGGAGCCGCCTGAGGTGAAAGCCCACAAACGCGATTTCGGCGTCGTAGGGGTGCTTACCCGTGAAGTTTCCTATTTCCGCGAGCGGGGAGGCATAAGGATGGTGCGGGTCGAAGTAGTGGACCCACATGAAGAAGGGTGTGGCGGTTGCCGACTTTCCCCGGGACTTCAGCCAGCGAACGGCCGAGGAGGTCACCTCGCCGGCCGGCCGTTCGTTCTGGATCGACCCCGGACCTTGACGCCCCTGGTCGGAGACGGCGAAATCATAGACGTCGAAGCCCTGGTCGAGGCCGAAGCGCTTGTCCAGAATGAAAACACTGACGAAGGCCGCCGTATCGTAACCTTGGGCCTTGAGGATTTCGGCCATGGTCACGTGTTCCGGGGCAAGCCGGTAGGTCCCGTTGTCGCGTACCCCGAGTCGGGGGGATAGAGTCCGGTCATGATGGTGGCATGCGAGGGCAGCGTGAGTGGTACGCTGACCACCGCGTCGTCGAAGCGTACGCCGTGATCGAGCAAGGAGTCTATGGTGGGGGTTTTGATCTGTTTGTATCCGTAGCACCCCAGATGGTCCGGGCGGGTGGTGTCCAGCGTAATCAGGAGGACGTTGAATCCGGCAGCGGCGCCGGGGCGGACCACCTCGGAGAGGACCACGGGACGGGTGGGATCGGGGTCGAAGAAGAAATCCACGGCCGGCCAGACCAAGAGCCCGGCGGCGAGCACCAGGAGGACGAGAAGCCCGGTGCGCCACCTTTTTCTTGATGTCACGGGACCATCATCGGCGTGCATGTCGTTGTCCAAAACCGGGTTCCGGTGCGAGCCTACCGTCCGCAAAAGGCCGGCAGGTGGCGCGTCTCCCAATTATGCAGGTGCGGTTGTCGAAAGTCTACTTTATGTCGATAATCGGCTATCGGCGGGTATGGCAAGAAGCCTCGGCAAAAGGGGAGGGCGAGCCTCCCGGCGAGCCGCCTCATGAGGCTCGGCAGGAGCCGCGCCCTCCCCGTGTGCGAAAACCCTCGGCCCCCCCGTCGGCGGCGGCGGCGATGCCGGAATACGCCAACGTCCACGCGTACCTGGCGCTGGGGCTGGCGCAGGGCGGGCAGCCGGAGGAAGCTGAGGGCTCCTTCCGGCGGGCGCTGAAGATCGAGCCGGGTCACGAAGACGCGGTGGTAGGGTTGGGCGATCTGCTGTACGCGCGCGGTCGTTCGGCGGAGGCGCTCGAGGTATTGCGCGAGGGCTTAAAACACCGTCCGGAGAGTGTCCAATTGGCCAACAATCTGGCGTGGTTCCTGGCGACGCTGCCGGAGGCGGAACTGCGCGACGGGGCGGAGGCGGTGCGGTTGGCCGAAGAAGTTCGCCCACGGACACCGACGGATGACCCCAACGTGCTGGACACGCTGGCGGCGGCGTACGCCGAAGCGGACCGGTTTGACGAGGCGGTGCGAACTGCGCGGCAAGCCGTGGACGCGGCGCTGGCCGGCGGGGACGCGCCCCTGGCGGACGCCATCCGATCGCGCCTGGTGCGGTATGAAGCGTGACAGCCGTACCGGGGCGAGTAGCCATGCCTACCCGCTAGTGTAGTGCCTCAGTGAAACCGCAGCTTATCCGAACCGCGACCGTAAGGGAGCGGCGCGGCTTGGTGATGTGCTAGACCGCTCCCTGACGGTCGCGGTTCGGAGGGTGGCATGGCCAAGCCCACCGCAAGGTGGGCGCCGCCATGCGGAACGCCACGAGCCGGTGAGCGCTCGGGCATGGCGGCGCTCGCCGTCAGCGAGCTTGACCATGCCACCCGGGGCGCGGGGCTACGCTAAACACGTGTTGC
>JAZDKM010000375.1:0-5413 GCA_043803085.1 Planctomycetota bacterium | reverse complement strand
CATCCCACGCCGCCGGTGTTCGACGGTGTGGAGGACCAGAACGGCCGCCGCAATTTCGACGAGATTCGCCTGTGGGCCGACTACATCGCCGGCGGAGACCGGGCGGCGTATTTGGTCGACGATCAGGGCCGTCGCGGCGGGCTCGCGCCAGAGGCGTCGTTTGTCATTCTGGGCGACCTCAATGCCGACCCGGTCAAGGGCGAGCGGGCCTACGGCCGAGCGGCCATCGACCAGTTGCTCAAGTTGCCGCGTGTGCAGGACCCGCAACCGCGCCGCCCCGGCATTGCCGAGGCTCCTGGTCCTCAGTCCTCCGAGCTGTTCAAGACCGCCGATTTTGGCCGTCTCGACTACGTCCTGCCGTCGGCCGACCTGCGCGTGGTGGCCGCCGGCGTCTTCTGGCCGCAGCCGGGCGACCCGCTCCACCGCCTGGTGGCAGATCCTGATCCGTCCAGCGACCACCGGCTCGTTTGGGTGGATATAGCCCTCGGGCCGTGAGGGTCTGGTGCGCGGGCGCGCACCCTGCCAGACGTAGGGTCCGCGCTCGGGGATCACCCCATACCCCTCCGGCCGAAAAAGCAAACCCTGGCGTTCCCCGAAGGCGTCGTATCCATTATGCTTCCGGGCTGGTTCCTGTGGCACCGGTGCGGCCGTCGCGGGACGGGCGCCTGGCCGGTGGGAGATTGTGGTTTATTGTGAAGGTATTGCCATGATGCGTGCAGTGTTGCTGGTGGGTTGGTTGGGGTTCATCTCAGGGGCTTCGGCGGAGGACAAGGCGAAGGACGAGCCGGCGGTCGATCCAGCGCTCCATCCGCGGGTGAAGATGGAGACCTCCCTGGGGGACATCGTGCTGGAACTCGACGCCGAAAAGGCCCCCATTTCGGTGCAGAATTTCATGCGCTACGCGCAGGAGGGATTCTACAACGGCACCATTTTCCATCGTGTGATGAAGGACTTCATGATCCAGGGCGGCGGCTTTACCCCCGAAATGGACAAGAAGGAGACGGGCCTGCACCCCCCGATCAAGAACGAATGGCGGAACGGGCTCAAGAACGTCCGCGGCACCATCGCCATGGCCCGCACCGACGTACCCGACTCCGCTACGTCGCAGTTTTTTATCAACGTGGTGGACAACGGCAAACTCGATAAGCCGCAGCGCGATGGGGCTGCATATGCGGTCTTTGGCAAGGCGGTCGAAGGCATGGATGTGGTCGACGCGATTCGGCAGACGGAAGTGCAGGCGCATCCAAAGTATCAAACGCGCGATGGACCGGTGACTCCTCTCGTTCCCGTTGTCATCAAGGCGCTCACACTCGTCGGCCCGTACGACGCGGCGAAAGTCGCCGCCCGGGTCGAGGCGGTGGAAAAGGAAACCAAGGAAGCTCAAGCCATGGCGGAGGCCGCCCAAACGAAGGAGATGGAACCCCTTATCAAGAAAGTGGAGGATGAAACCCAGAAGAAGGTGCAGAAGACCGAATCGGGGTTGATGTATGTCATCCTGAAGGAAGGCGAGGGCCCGTCGCCCAAACCGACGGACAGAGTGGAAGTCCACTACACGGGTTGGCTTGTGGACGGCACCAAATTCGACAGCTCGGTGGACCGGGGTACCCCCTTTGCATTTTCGCTTCAGGGGGGAGTGATCAAGGGCTGGCTTGAAGGTGTGGCCCTGATGAAGGTCGGCGAGAAGCGCAAGCTGATCATTCCTTATCAGTTGGCGTACGGCGAGATGGGTAGTCCGCCGCAGATTCCGCCCAAGGCCACCCTGGTGTTTGACATCGAACTGTTGGCGATCAAATAGTTGGTTCTTCCGGCTGCGCCGGAGACCACTGAGTAGGGTGGGTGGAGTCCGCCGCAGGCGGACGGAACCCACCGAACGGGTTTGGTGGGCTTCGGCCCGCCAAGCCGGGTCTGCGCCGATCGTACTGAAGGGGGAAATCAGAAACGCCGTAGCCCGTAGGACGGTTGGAGCCACGGGCCACGCATTGAATCCCCCATGCCAACTGCTCCTAGAAACGAGGTGATGCCCACCCCGGACGAGCCACGGTGGTCGGCTGGGCTGTGCCTCTTTACGTGCGGGATCCTTCCGGCAACGACCGCCCGCCGTACCGGCCACATCGGCTATACGTGGGCCTTTGCGATCCATTTCCTAGCGGCCGCCATCGCAGTTCCTTTGCTTCTAGTCCTTGCTGAGACGGCCGACCGGTGGGAGTTTCCAACTCTTGAGTGGGCGTCCAAGCAGCTCATGTTTCTGGCTCGGAGCATCGCCACAGAATTCGACAGATCACCGCGCCTCGCCTTAGGTGCGTCCGCGGCGTTCATCGCCGTAATCGAGCTCGTCTTCGTCATGCTTGCCTTCGTGGCGATGGCTTGGGGGGCAAGGGACGAGTCTGCGTGGGTCTCCTTCGGTCACGCTCTCCGGCGTGTATGGCTCCACACGACCCATTTGCTGTGGATCGCCATTCTGCTTTGCACCCTGTTGATCGGACTGGTAGCGCTTCCGTGGCCGATGGGACGCATCACCCCGCCCAAGCTGCCGCACCGGCCGCTGTCAACAACGCCCCCGGACTCGCTGGAATGGTCGGCGTACAACAAGGCAATGGAAGAATACGAGCTCAAGAAGAACCGCTACAGCTACACCGTCACCTATCTCGACCGGGGCGGCCATGGTTGGATCGGAAGGCACAGGGACGAGATTATATGGGTGACCGGTCTTACGGCGGGTACATGGTGGTTCTGGGCCCTGTTCCGGGGAGTGGGTGCATACCGACGCACGCCGCCGATCCTGCGCCCGCTGCTGTGCGAAGCGTGCGGCTACAACCTGACCGGCGCCACGCTCGCGGGTCGATGCCCCGAGTGCGGTGAACCCGTGGCCGCCTCCCTGGGGCCGGATGCCAGATCCGGACCGCTATGGACGCGACGGAGCGCAGTGGGTTGGCGCCGCGCGTGGTGGCGATGCTGTGTCGATCCGATGGTGAAGCCGTACGAGTTTGGACGGCAGTTGCAGTTCCGCACCGCGAGCGTCGAGCATCGCCGCTTCTTGATGACGTGTATGCTGTTGGCGTTCCTCATCGGGTGCCTTTGCGCCGTAGGGTGGTACGCAGCGATTCCTCGGCTAGGCGACGGAGTAGGTCACGAGAGTTTGTGGCTGACAGCGTTGCTAGTCGGATGGTTCGCGGCGGGCGGTGTTCCTCTACTGGCCAGCTTTGCGGCCGTGGGCGTCGGCATTGGCCACCGCCAACGCAATCTCATGGCTGGGGCCATGCAGGCAGCCTGTTATCTGGGTGGCTATGTGTTGTTGTGGTTGGTGTTTTCTGTCATCGGCAGCATCATCATTGTGGGCGCCTGGGAAGTTACCCCCGATGCGTTACGCAGAGTTGCCCGGATGCTGTCCATCAACACGGCCTCACTCGGGCTCGGCGCGTGGGTGCTGCTCAATCTCGTGGGCTTGTTGATCTATCTACGCTTGGTCGCCAAGGTGACCGCCGGTACGCGGTATGCTAATACGTAGCTTATCCCAAGCCAAGAGGGTAGCCCGATGTTCAACTTCCAGGAGTTCTTCAACCGCTACGCGGAGTGGTTGCCGCTGTTCATCTTCCTCTGCCGCATCGTGGATGTCTCCCTGGGGACCATTCGCACCATCTTCGTAATCCGCGGCGCGCGCGTCGTCGCGCCCCTGCTGGGATTCGTGGAAGTGACCGTCTGGATCGTGGCCGTCTCCAGCGTGGTCAAGCGCCTCGATCATCCCCTGAACATCCTCGCCTACGCCGGTGGGTTTGCCACGGGCAACTGGGTCGGCATGTGGCTGGAATCCAAACTCGCCATCGGCCAGCAGATCGTGCGCCTGATCTCCCGCGAGCGCGGCCACAGCATCGCCCATGCCCTGCGCATGAACGGCATGGGCGTGACCGAGGTGCACGGCCGCGGCCGCGACGGTCCGGTCACGATCTGCTTCGCGGCCGTCCCGCGCCGGGAGACCCGCAAAGTGATCCGCACGGCCCGGTGCGTAGATTCGGAAGTATTCGTCACCATCGAGGATACGCGCGATTCGGAATTCACGCTCTATCGCAGCGCGCCTGCAGCGAACACCGGCTGGTGGTCGTTCCTGAAAAAGAAGTAGGGTAGGTGCAGTCCGTCGCAGGCGGACGGCACCCACCGAGAAGGTCTGGTGGGCTTCAGCCCGGCAAGCCGGGCCTGCGCCCACCCTACTGAAAGTAGGGTCCGCGTTCGCGGACCATGTATCCGTCGCCCGCCTTCGGCGTTACACTTTTGAACCACTCGGGGCGTACTCCGGGGAAAACGACCGGGACCAGGAGTGTCCAATACCATGACATCGCAAGGACCACCGAGCACTTCACGAATCGGCATCATCGGCGGAACCGGTCTCGGCGATGCTCTGCTCGGGCGTGAGACCGGCACCCGCATCGAAGTGGACACCCCGTTCGGGCGGACGAGTTCGCCCCTCTTTCTGACTCAGTGGGACGGCATCGACGTCGTGTTTCTCAACCGCCACGGCGACGGACACCTCTACAACCCCTCCGCGGTGCCCTACCGGGCCAACATTTTCGCCCTCAAGCAAATGGGCGTGAGTACCATCCTGGCCAGCGGCGCGACGGGCAGCCTGCGCGATGCGATCGCGCCGGGGCACCTGGTAATCTGCGATCAGGTGATCGACAAGACCTACAAGCGCGCCGGGACCTTCTTTGATTCCGGCCTCGTCGCCCACGTGGAGATGGCCTACCCGTTCTGCGACCGGGCGCGCCAGGTTTTGCTGGAAGAGTCAGCGGGCCTGAGTATCCAGATTCACCCTCGCGGCACCTATGTCTGCATGGAGGGGCCGCAGTTCTCCACTTGGGCGGAGTCGCATCTGCACCGCGCCTGGGGCGGCGACGTGATCGGCATGACGGCGATGCCCGAAGCCAAGCTGGCCCGCGAGGCCGAAATGTGCTATGCGTTGATAGCGCTGCCCACCGACTATGATTGCTGGCGTCACGCCGGGCCGGTGGAGGACAAGAGCACGTTGCTGAAGGAAATCCTGGGGAACCTCGATCGGGCGACGGAAGCGGCGCTCACGCTGATCAAGGCGGCGCTCCCGGCGCTCGCGCATGCCCAAGGGCAGGCGTGCGCGTGTCACCGGGCGTTAGAGTCGGCCATCTGGAGCGACAAGTCCAAGGTGGCGCCCGAGGTCGTACAACGGTTGAAGCCGTTGATCGGTCGATACTTCGCTCAATAGGACCGTATCTTTCAGGACGACGTGGGTGCGCGGCATTCGCCGAGGTTGGGCGTGGATGGTTCTCCCAGCGTGGCTAGTGGGGCTGGCCGAGGTGAACGGATTGCGGGCCCAGGAAGGCGCCGGCCAACCGCCGCCGGACGTGTCCTTTCACGCCACGGACGAGTACCCCGACGTCTACATCAACGA
>JAZDKM010000374.1:0-21922 GCA_043803085.1 Planctomycetota bacterium | reverse complement strand
TGCGACAGGCCACCCGCGTTGAACCTTCCGCGGAATCTGCTAGGGTATTCTTTCTGAAGCACGCGAGTGAGTACGTCACCTTGGATCTGTTTCGCGTTCGACAGCTTCCGTTTCTCACCCGGCGAAACTACTACTACGAGGTGCTTTACCTGCTGCCGTGGGGACTGTTGGCCGGGGTCGTGGAAGCGAACATCTCGGCCGTGGTGGCGGCCAAGACCTTCGGCGGCGACAAGCTGCTCATCACAGTGACGACGACCACTCCGGTGGCGGCCCATCTGGCCAGCCTGCTCTGGGGGGCGCTGTGCGTGGGGCGGCGGAAGCTGCGCGTGTTCACGCTGGCGGCCTCCGGCGTGTGCCTGTTCACCGCGACGGTGGGCCTGGCACCCGCAAGCGAATGGGGCGGCTGGTGCTTTGCGGCCCAGATGGCGGCGGCCCAGTTCTTCATGACCGGAGTAGTCACGGCCGGGTCGGCCCTGTGGAAGTTCAATTACCCCGTTTCGGTGCGTGGGCGGATCACGGCCCGGCTCCAGGCCCTCCGTGCCGTCCTAGGGGTTGTCGTCCTGGTGTTGGCGTCATGCCTGTTTGACTACGACCCTGGTGCGTACCGTTTCGCCTACCCAGCGGTCGCCGGGCTTGGTGCCTTGGGTATCCTCGTGCTGCAACGCATTCACGTCCGCGGCGAGCGCAAAGAGCTGCGACGGGCGGTCATCCCCGCAGGGCACGGGCCTGACGTCGGCCTGGTGGAACCCTTCAGCCTCACCACGCTGTTGTCCGGTGGGCCCGTGGTGGCCAGGGCGATCCGGATCCTTCGCACCGACGCCCCGTTTCGTAAGTATTGTACGGCGCAGTCGCTGGCGGGCATGTCCAACCTGATGATGCCCACGGTGATGGTCGCGATCCTGGCCAACGAACTCCTGACCGGCATCCACCACTTCTACTTCGTCAGCATCGTGCTGCTCGACGTCTTGCCGCGCTCGTTGATCATGGCCAGCCTGCCGCGCTGGGGTCGGTTGTTCGATCGCATCGGCGTGGTCCGGTTCCGCATCGTCAACGCCGTGGTTTGGACCGCTTCGTTGGCCGTGGGAGGGCTGGCTACGCTGGGCGTGGGCTATGCCGAGCGGATCGGTCCCGCGATCCTTCCGCTGGCCATCGCCGGGTTCGCGCTCCGTGCCATCCTGCAAGGGGTGTCGATGGGCGGGGGCAATCTTGCCTGGTACATCGGGCACCTGCACTTCGCCCGCCCCGAGGAGGCTGAAGTGTACATGGGCCTCCATGTTTCGCTCACCGGTCTACGCGGGCTGATCATGCCCTCGGTGGGCATCCTGCTGTATACGTGGATCGGGTGGTGGGTCTGGGGGGTGGCGGTCATCGTCAACCTCCTATCGCTGGCCGGATACGCGAGTCTCGCGCGGGACGAGGTGAAAAGAGGTCAGGAATCTTCTTCCGCGCCGGGAACGCTCCGGGAGGTGAGGGGAACGCACGCGGAAAGAGACTCCTGACCCCTGTTCGCCGGCCGACGCTCGATGACATCCGCCGGGTGTGGCAAAACACGTTGGCAAACCGGGAGGGCGAGCCTCCCGGCGAGCCAAAACAAACGGCTCGGCAGGAGCCTCGCCCTCCCTTGTGCCAAAATTCCTGGCCGCACCCCATCCGCCGCTCCCTTGATCGGGACCCTTGGCGGAACACGTGCGTTGGATGTAAAATGGAGTACCGTCTAGCCTGATGGTGTGAGAGGAAAGACCATGGGTGAACCTGACCTTGCCGAACTCAAGGATTTGGAAATCGCCAAGCGCCTGCGCAGAGAGCACGCCCTGCTTTGGCAGATTACGACGGACCTGAAAGCCGCCGCCGATGAGATGCCCGAGTCCGATCGCAGGACCTGGTTTGAAAACCTCAAGCGCCGTTACGAGCAGTTCCGCGCCCACATGACTAAGCGCATCGCGCTGGAAGAAGTGGGGGGCTTCATGAGCGCCGTCGAGGAGCGCCGACCGACGCTCGCGCCCCAGATCGAACACCTGCGCCAGCAGCACGAACGGATTCTCAGCCGGATCAACGGCGGGTACACGGAACTCGAAGGACTCGATCCCTCGAACCTCGACGCGGTCGACGACTGTCGGCTGCGTATCGAACTCATGCTTTCCGAGGTCGCCCAGCACGAACGGAGTGAGAACTTGTTGGTGGGCTTCGTCTTCACTCAGGACGTCGGCGGAGAAGATTAACTCCCCGGTCTCAGGAAGTAGCCCGGTTGGTCAATAGGCCCGTCTCACATGCGACTGGGGGTAGTAGTAGGCCAGGATTTGAGGGGCGGTTCGCCCCAGCCGGGCTTGGCCTTCCATGCCCCATTGGCACAGACCCATAGCGTGCCCAAAGCCCTTGCCGTCCTCGAAGACCACGGCAGCACCGTCCACCCGAATTCGGCAGTCCGTGCTGCGCATGAAGCGGGAGCCCACCGCCAGGCGGAAGTTCTCCCCAGGCAGTTCGAGGCTGTCGCCGGCCTCTCCGATTAACGCGACCGAACCCACGCGGTCGCCCGCGGTCCACCCCGTCACGCGCACGTCGAGCAGACGCCCCAGCTTCTGGACCTGGGGGTAGCGGGCGGCGATCCGGGTCATGACTTCGGCCAGGGAGATGCGCCGCGGCATCCAGCGATAAGCTTCCCCCTTGGCGATGCGGCAGAAATCGCAGCGGACGCCGCCGGCCAGAGGCGGGATGTTGTGAACCGTCTTGGCGTCGGCGACGCTCTGCGTCATACCGCCGCAGGCCGAGGAAAAGTAGGTACAGAAAATGCGCTCCCCCGCCAGCGAGGTCCACGTGCAGACCAACCCTCGGGTAGTCCCTGCGGCCTCGCAGGCCTTATGATAGACCGCGGTGTCGGACATGCCCTCATAGACCTGGGACCCCTCGGTAGCGGTGACGTCATAGTCCGCACGCGAATTCGTGCTCATTTCGTAAAGGGCGTAGGTTCGGGCGGCGATGGCCTGGGCGCGAAAGGATTCGCGCTGAAAGTCTGGGTAGAGCTCGCCGGGGAGCACGCCGGCCACATAGGTCTCCAGGTCCACCACGTTGATGACCTTCACGGACCCGTCGGCCTGCGCCAACAGCCGCAGATGGCCGCCGTACTGCCGCGTCGCGGACCAGCCGGCCTCGAGTTGCTGGGAAACCGCGACGGCACCACCGGGATCCGGCACGATCTCGATCCACGCGTTTCCCAGGGGCCGACCGCCAAAAACCACGCCGGAATCGCCTGAGATGATCGTCCACGGCAGCTGCACGTCTTGGCTGAACACCTCGCCCTGGCGGTTGCGGATGACGTACCGCCCGAACACCCGGACGCGCACGTCGGATTGCGAAACCGCCAGCAGCACGCAGATGTCGCGCACCGTCCGCAGGGGTTCGGCCGGCCGAACGCCGACCGGTCGGGACGGTCCAGGGCAGCCGCTACCGGTCGCAAGGGTCACCAAGGCGCATGCCCAGAGCGGTGCAAGAGTCTCACTACCGAGGGAGCGGCCGTGGGGCCCGAACATGCGAACGGCTCCTGACCTGCTGACCTGAAATCGGGCGACTCAAAGCCGGTGACAAAGGGGGGACAGACACCTCGCTACGCCGAGTTCTCGACCCCGCGATCGTGGTCGGGCTCGCAGCCAGTCCCCTTCTGCCCCAGGCTACTACTGCTGCCCGCCAAGCAACAGACCAAAATCAACCAGGCGACGCTTGATCTCGATCAGGGAGGTCTGCCCGAAATTCTTGATGGCCAGGAGTTCGGCCTCGGTGCAGGCGGCCAGTTCACCGAGGGTGGCAATGCCCAGGCGCTGGAGACACTTCCGCGATCGGACCGAGAACTCGACTTCACTGACCTGGCGCTGGAGCACGGCCGGGTCGCCCGTGGTGACCGCCTTGGGTGCAGGGGGCTGTGGCGCGGTGAGGGGCGCTTTCTTTCCGTCTTCCGAGGACTGCCCCAGGCTCAGTCCCGTCTGGGCAAGCACGGCCTTGATCTCCTTCAAGGACGTCTCCCCGAAGTTCTTGTAGGCCAGCAGTTCCTGCTCGGAGGTGGCCAGCAAATCGCCGAGGGTGCGGATACTCATTTGTTTGAGGCAGTTGCGGCTGCGGACGCTGAGCTCGAAGTCGCCGATCGGCGTGTCGAGCACGGCGTTACGTTTCTCGCGCATGCGCTCCTGGTCCTCGTCGTAGTACATGGTACACGAGGCTTCCACGTCCTTTCTGAACAGCCGCGCCCGGGCGTGGTTGGGGTACTGCTCCAGAATGGCCTCGAGGCACTCGAGTGCTTCCTCGTAGCGGCCGTGGTCCTCGTATAGGACGGCCAGATTCATCAGGGCGTTGACGTGGGCGGGGGATTCGACAACGCAGCGCTCGTAGAGCTGGAGGGCCCGCTCATCGTCGCCCAGCAGGTCGCAGAGGTGGGCCAACCGGAACAGCGTCTCGGTGTGGTCCGGGTCGCGCGCCAATACCTGCTCGTAATGCTCAAGGCAGCGGTCCCATTCGTGCCAGCGCTCGGCCAGGTAGGCTCGGAGGTAGAGCTGCTCGACGCTCGCCCCGGCCGCCGAGCCCCCGCCGGCCTCGAGCTCCTTCTGGGCCTTCTCGAACTGGTTGTTCCGAATCAACAGGGCGATCTGCTCAAGTTTCTCGGGCATAACGTACCATCTCATCAATAGCCTTCAGGATCGTTCCTGGCTCTGAGAATTACCCGGCTTAGCTCGGGGGCCACCCGACGCTCTCTTCCAGTGGGCGACGCCCGCCCTACTGCGGTGGTTCGAGTTTCCCATCGCTGAACGGAAGCCGGAATCGGAGAGAAGTGTAGTCATTCGCCGCGGGGATGCAAGACCGGCGGCTCCCCCGGCAGCCGTAGGTCGGGCTCCGCCCTACGCTCTTTTCTATGCCGGCATAGCCGGAGCCGGGGGCAGGTGTTGCTGGGCAAATTCCCAAGCCAGTACCGCCGCCTCCTCGAACGCTTTGGTGTATTTGAGCAGGAGGCGATAGGTCCAGCAAGCGAACACCAGCGCGGCAACCCCCGCGACGCACAGGGCCATTCCACCGCCGATCATCCCGGGCGATGGGAGGCCGCCCGGACGGACACCCGCACCTCCGCCAGGCCCGGTGCCCCAAAAGCCGGTAGCGCCCATTATGGCCCCTCCGAGAACCATCACGGCGTAGGAGACCAAGAATCCCCACATCACGGTTCGCGTCGATTGGGCCAGCCTCTCATCCGGGATGCGCAGGGCGAACCGGCGGAAATAGACGAACTGCCCGAGGAACCCCACAAACCCCGCGGCGATCAAGACCCACCCGATCACGCCAAGGACTAGCAGCCCGTGGCAAAACTGCTCTTACCTGTGGGACCGGCTTTCTAGCCGGTCTTCTTGGGGGCAAGAAGCTTACTTGACAGGCTAGAAAGCCTGTCCCACAGACTTTTGCCACGGGCCGCTAGGCTAATCTTCCCTCCTCCGCCAAACCTGCCCGTGTCGCGCAGGACCTCTCCTCCAAAGAAGGCCAGAGCACAGTACCTGACGACCTTGCCCAGCGTGACGGGATCCTCGGTCAGCGCGATGCGCGGCTCTTGCGCCGTAATCAGGAACGCCCCGGCTAGCCCCATCACCGCGGGCACCAGCACAACGAGGAACGGAAAGACTTGGAAATACCTCAGGCCACCGCCACCGGTAGCCTTTCTGAAGATCGCGGCAACGGCCACTGCAACAAGACCCAGCAGAATGCTGGCAACGATGCTCCAGCGCAGGAGTGCCGCGCCGCGGCGAAGCTTCTCCACCCATCCGGGCTCGGAATAGCGGAGTTGATTGCCAAAGACCGAGCGGGTGATCGGGCTGCCGCACTCCGGACAGACCTTAACCAGGGTCAGGCCGCGGAGGTTGTAACCGCAGGCCGCGCAAGGCATATCTTCTCGGATGGACCCGTCAGGACCGAGCACGGCGGTGGGCTGCGGCGTGTTCACTAGAGTGAGCCCTCAACGGCGCAGCAGCCACCCCGCCCCGAGACAGGCACCCAAGGAGCACTTCCGTTGGATACTCGGTCCGCCTGCGTTAGCGCAGCCGACCGTCGGTGCGTTTTTCAGCCTTGTCGCCGGTCCGGCCGCGCCGGAGGAACAGGCACTCCGCATCCCCGCCGCCGAGTACGCAGGTCCCGTCGGTGTGTGCCCCACACTGGAGGCAGAAGTCCTCGAATGCGGAGCTACCCTGGGCGAGGGCGTCAGTGACCTTCCCGAGCGTCTCGATCCAGTGTTGCGCGCCGGTCCCGCCGCCTTCCCGGATCGCCGTGCGGACCACGTGACGCTGCTCCCGACGAACCGCCTGGAACAGCTGTTGGCCCTTATGGGTCAGAAACAGATCGACCTCCCGACGGTCGTGCTTGGCGGTCTTGCGCACCACCAGTTTGCGCCGCACCATGGAATCGACCAGTTGGGTGACGGCGGGTTTGCTGACCCCCAGAAAGCGGGCGATCTGGCTGGACGTCTGGCTCGCCCGGGTGCCCAACAGGCGCAGGATTTGCACCTTGGAACCCGAGAAGGGCTCGTGCACCGCGGCCTGAACCGCCTCCGTCTCCAGCGCGTGCTCGACCGTCCGCGACAGGATCAACAAAGCCTTAAGCAACCCGTCCACCGCCTTCACAGCGGGTGTTCCCTTTGCTGCCACAACTTAACCTCCCTATGGCCCGTTGAAATCACTCAACGGTTAACTGTTCTACGCAGCCTCCAGCCCCATTCAGTTTATCGCGTTACCGGGTCATCGACAAGCGGTTTTTTCATTTTTTTCCTGAAAAGCCCCGCCCCAAGGAAGGCCGTCCGGACCCACCCAGGCCCTTACCTATCGCTCCCGGTGGCGGAGGGGCCGGGCCCGTACGGTCTTAGCATTAAGGACTATTAATGGCCGCCCCGCCGCCGGGGGAGTTGGGGGCCTTATCCAACCCGACCCTGCACGGTGAACCCCCGAACCTACCGCTTCTCCCCTGGGCCACAGGGTAGGAGGGGCACGCCCTCGCGCCCAGGCACCCCGGTACCTTTGGGGGGGGCCGAGGGCCATGACGAGAGCAGGACGAGGGGGTAGAATGAGCCGGGTCTGAAGCGTGGATCTCTCCAAGGAGTGCCCACTATGCCCGAAGAGCAGCTTCGCCAATGTGAGGCCTGTGGGGCCAGCATCTACCGGGAACACCTGGATACCGGGATCGCCGGTTATTGGGCAAACCAACTGCTTTGTGCCCACTGCCTGCAGGAAAAGGGAAAACCCTCCGGCGCGTTTGACGGGGGAGGAAAGGGCGAGGATCTCGAAACCATCGCCCTGGCGGACGAGGAGCCGGTCAAGGGCAAGGATGCGGCCGCGACCCAAGTCCGGTCCAAGTCCGAAACCCAACTCGGGGTGGGGACCTTTGACGAGTCCGGGTTGGCCCGCCCCGCGGACCCGAACCAAGCTTGTGCCACCCGCTGCCGCACGTACCATGCCAAGCTGAATGATGGGGCCGTTGCTTACATGAACCGCGAAATCAACGAGTGGGTCGACCGCAACCCGAGCATCCGCATAAAGTTCGCTACCTCCACCATTGGCGTGTATGAGGGCAAACGCTCCGATCCGCACCTGATCGTGACGGTGTTCTACTGAGCGAAGAGGTCCTGACCCCCACCGCTTCAACTCCCCAACCCGTCGGGCCGGGCGAGCGGCCGATCGATGCCCACGTACACATCGTGGGCAACGGCAGCGGCGGTACGGGATGTTGGCTGCGCACCCCCGGCTGGCGCCGCACCTTCGGCGCGGTGCTGTTCAAACACATCGGCCTGCCGCCCGGTGCCCTCGATGGCGACCTGGACCGGCTGTACGTGGAGCGCTTACTGCACCAGGTACGGCAGTCCTCATTGGCAACGGTGGTGATTCTGGCGCAGGAGCAGGCGTACGACGACTGCGGCCGGGCCTTGGAGGGCATCAGCACTTACTACGTGCCGAATGATTACGTGCTGGAATTGGGCCGCCGACATGCGGAGTTCTTGCCGGGGGTCTCGATTCACCCGGCGCGCGCCGACGCGATGGAGGAACTGGAACGCTGTCTCGCCGCCGGTGCGGTGCTGATGAAGTGCCTGCCCATCAGCCAGAACATCGACTGCAACGACCGGCGTTACATGCGTTTCTGGGAGCGGATGGCCGAGGCCGGCCTGCCGCTACTGGCCCATACGGGCACCGAGCACACGCTGCCGGTAATCCGGCCGGACTTGGCCGACCCACGTGTGCTCCAACTCCCTCTCGAGTGCGGGGTCACGGTGATTGCAGCCCATTGTGGTACGCGCAGCATCCCTTTTGCCTGCGACCACTTTGGCGCTTTTGTCGAAATGACACGGCGCCATCCGCGGCTCTATGGCGACACGGCCGCATTCAACATCCTGTTCCGGGGCGCCCATGTCGCGGAGTGCCTGCGGGAGCCCCTGGTGGAGCGCATGGTCCACGGCAGCGACTATCCGGTGCCGGTCTTCGGCCACTGGTCCTGGTTTCGGGGACGGATCGATGGGGGGACCTTCCGCCGCTGGCAGCGGCAGCCGAACGTTCTCGAACGCGACTATCAGTTCAAGCGCGCGATGGGCTTCCCACCGGAAGTGTTCACACGTATCCGTGAACTTCTACGCCGCCCCGGTCCGGCTTCAGGGGCACCCAGACAGCAAGCCACGGGGTAACCTGTGTCTCGAGCGGGGAGACGTGGGCCGCTGGTGCGAGAATCCCTTCTCGCACCCAGACCTGCGGGAATCCCTTCCCGCGTGTTTGCCCCACGGGATCGGAATCCCGCGAGTCTGCGTGCGAGATAGGAATCTCGCATGAGCACGGCAAGCTGCGTCCACCAGCCCGTGACGCGCGGGAGAATGGTCCGCATTCAAGAGCGGCGTAGCCGCCCCGCGTGTCAAGGGCCAGCCCGATGGCCCGCTTCGAGACCGAGATTCTGACCGCCAGAACCTGAAGGCGCTGATGAACTTGTCGGGGATGTGGATTGATCGGGTTCGCCAACGTCGTGCCGATCACCTGCGGGCCGCGAAGTGGACCGTCAAGTGCATCGGTGGGTTAGACGTCGCAGAAAACATGAGAGCCCTCGACCTACGCGATCGCCAGGTCAACCCCCCGAGAACCTAGCTCGCTTTCTAGGTCGTGGGCCATCTCAACTGCTGAGCAGTAGCGAGCCGAGGGCCTTTGTGCTGTCGCTGTCGCGATTATTCCTGCGAGTGACGGCGAGACGTTACCCATGTGAGCTAAGTCGTCTGGGAACGGCTCAGCAGAGAGGCCACAGGGTCGCCCGGCGGTGCTCGGGTCCTTGGCCGTTAGAAGGAAGAAAAGCGTCGCACCCAATGCCCAGACGTCCGTCGCGGGTGAGGGTCTCTCCCCCCGCCACTGCTCAGGCGCCATGTATGCCGGGGTACCCAGTATTCTACCTGCGGCTGTCAGATTGGCTTCTCCCAAGGTACGGCTGGGTGCAGAGGTGGACGCTTCATCGCGGACCCCTGCGAGGCCGAAGTCGGAGACCTTCACGGCGCCGTGCCGCGAGACGAGGATGTTGTCCGGTTTCACGTCTCGATGGATAATCCCCTTGCGATGGGCTGCTGCTAGACCACGTGCTGCTTCGCGGCCGACAAACACCACCTGGGCTGAAGCGAGTGGTCCGAATCGAGCAACAAAGCGTCGGGCATTCTGTCCTGGTACATACTCCATTATGATGTAATAGACCCCGCGGTCCTTCCCGACGTCCAAAACACGTACGACGTTCGGGCTATCTATCCGTGCTGCGGCTTTAGCTTCTCGCTGAAAACGGATGATACGCTTGGTGTCAATTCCTCCACGCCCTAGCATGACCTTGACCGCTACATCGATGTCCAGGTTTCGATGCCGGGCACGGAAGACCACTCCCATTCCGCCTTCGCCGATTCTCTCGAGGATGTCGCAGGGCCCCAGAGCCTGGGGACCGATCGGGGGAGATTCCGATCTCTGCGGAGGACTCTCTTCTGGCAGAGAACTGCAGGGCTGACCGGGGCCCGGCGAAAGGGCGGGTCTGGGCATGAGGGTTTGAAAAGCAGCCTCCAAATCCGCTCTCACTGCATGCCACTTGGTGATGCCCGCGAGGGCCAGGGCTCGACCGATGACCGCCTCTGCGTCTCCGCGAGCCAAGCACAGGGGAAGAAGTGCGTTGACAACATCCCGGTCGCCCCGACGTACGGCGGTTTCCAATCTCCCCTCGAGCCCGGTGGGTTTGATGCGTACCTCGGAAAGTCTCCGCAGCATCCGAACAGAGATTCTAAGCGGGAGAGAACACTGACGTCTCAGGGCGGTTAGGAACGACAGCCAGGAAATAGCCAGCCGAGAAAGCGGCGCGGAGTGGACTGCGCAGTATTCCTTCCCTTGCAGAGGCGCCTTCGCACAATGCGGAGCCTTACATGGTCCGCTAGAGTAAACCGCCATGTGCGTGCTGCTCTCCGGTGAAGGGTTTCGGCAGGTCCCGTTGGACCCCATACAGGGAGCGTAACATGGAGTGGCGGACGCTGCAACGCCGATGTGCCCGGCTTGTGGTCCGCCCAGTGGGCCGGCCGCCGGAAAAGCCCGTGGTGCGCGATCACGACTTCATGTACCAGTCGGCTGGTTGGGACAAGGACCGCCGCGTGGCACACGTTCTTTCGCCCCTGTCGAGGCTACGGATGCCGACCCGCTCGTTTCCCACGGCT
Organism: Planctomycetota bacterium; assembly: GCA_043803085.1. Taxonomy (GTDB): domain Bacteria; phylum Planctomycetota; class Phycisphaerae; order UBA1845; family UBA1845; genus JAAEQG01. The sequence continues at coordinate 11,220 of JAZDKM010000374.1, read as the reverse complement.
ACCGCCGTGGGCTATCTCCTGACGCCCCTGCCGGGGCTGTCACCTCTTCCGGGCAGACCAGGAGATTCTCTGGAATCATCACTTGACATATATCAAATCTGATATATACTATAATTGATGTTTTGGCGACCGAGCCCCCGGTCGTTTTCGTGGAACACGAAGGGGCGAGGATTGGATGGGTGTTCCACTTTGATGAACTCACTCACTCTGCCGGTCCAACCGGCGGGAGGTGTGTATGCGCATCAAGGTGGAACTGCACCCGGACGTTGTGGCTTGGCTGCATCAGCATCGGCACGACCAGCGGCTCATCGACTTGTTCTACCGACGGCTCCATGCGCTGTGTGACGAGCCGAGAACGCTGATCGCGAATTCGGAGGCTGTGTCCGACCCGAGTTTGAGCCGATATATGCTGCGGTTCTTCCGCTTCGGCGAGAACAAGGACTACGTCGCGGTTTTCAAGCCTGACGTTGGAAGAAGCCGCATAAGGGTGTTGGGATGTCGAGGGCGGAGACCAGTACGACGACCCGGGTTCGGGGCCGACGCGCCCGAAGAACCCCCGTAGGGTCTCCGGGAAAACGGGGCCGGGAGGCGCCCCTCGCCTACGTGTACCAGGGCGAGCATCCCACGCATGTCCTGGTTCCTATTGACGAATACGAGCAATGGATGAAAGCCGACTTGGCCCACTGCGCGGTCAACAAGCTTCACGACCCAGACACCGCATGGGTCGATGCCGACGTGCTGGCTAGGCGGCTGGCGGCTGAGCGCATCGTTGCAGCCCGCAAAGCCGCCGGCCTCACCCAGAAGCAACTTGGCGAGAAGCTCAAGCTGCCTCAGTCCCAGATCTCCCGCATCGAACGCCGGCCCGACCACACCACCGTCCGTACACTTAAACGCATCGCTCGGGCCCTGGGGGTAGACGTCAGCGCTCTCATCTGAATCCGTATGATTCCCGCAGGAGCCGGTGTACCCGCCGGGATGCGACTGAGGCGCGCAGTCCGCCTTCTTCCGACGGCCAGGCACGTCGCCGAGGCAGGCGTAACCATCGTTCAGGAAGAAGATTACGATTCGATCGAAGGTCGTCGCCGTTGAGACTACGAACGCCTTTCCTCCGCGGCCGGCTCGCGGTCACTTTGAAGTGTGCCCCAGAACCCGGCAAAGGGTCCCGTACGCTGGCGTGCCTGGCGGGGCGGACGGTATCCACGTAATCCCTGTCGCGGCGGACGCCATTCTGCCGATCAATAAAGCGAAGCGAGGGACGGCGCGGCCACGAAGCCGAGCGGACAGACCGAGCGTGCCGGATGAGCGGCGGCCTACCCGGCAGCGGGAGGCACCAGGCCACAACTTTCGACAACATCACCACGGCACCCTCGGTAGCATAGACCCCTGACGGACGAGTGATTGCGGCCGATGCGGTTCGGGCAGGAATGGCTGCGGGTAAGAATTCCAGAGCCGGTGCCAATATCAGGTGCGGCGTCAGGGCTTGGTGACAGGCTTGGCTTCGGTAGCGATGCGTAACCCAATACAACCCCTGCCAGGGCGCGGTGTACAAACCCGGGGTGGGGTTTATCGCCGGTGGCGCCAATGTGCGGCGGCCCGGCGTTCAGGATCGGATTGGTAAGCACTGCGCGGTGGTCAGCGCGGTGCCGCTGAAGTATCGGATCAGACTATCCAATCTCGGAATGAAAGGAGCTCATTATGCATTTCCGAATGCTATTGTGGTGCCTTGCGATTCAAGGCTACGGCGTCTGCGCGTTGGCCGACGAGGCCGCCGTGAATCCCAAGGCTTTCGACCTGACGCAGATCATCGCCCAGATGTCCGGCGGGTCGCCGCCGGGTGCGGCGGAACCCGAGAAGGAGTCCCCCCCCTTCGAGGAAGTCACCAAGGGCATGGAGGCCAAGAAGGGGCTCTTCACCTTGTGGGCCTATCCCGAGGGCGCCAAGGACAAGGACCCGGAGAAGTTGCTGTGCCAGATTCCGGCGAGCTTCCTCGGCGAGAAGTTCATGCTCTCCACCAGCTTCTCCGGCGGCGGCTTCTTCACTGGTTTCCCGCTGGATGAACGGGTGGTCAAGTGGCAGGAACTCGGCCGCCAGCTTCTACTGATCCAGCCCGAGACCCGGTACGTGGCCGACGGCGACCATACGGTCAACGACGTGGTGCGCCGAACCTATCCCGACCGCATCCGCACGGCCGTCCCCATCATCACCAAGTCCCCCAGCGGTGATCCGGTCATCGACCTGGGACCGCTACTCAAGAGTGACTTCGCGGACATCGGCTGGATGAGTTTCGGCGGCGGGGGAATCAATCCGACCCTGAGCAAGTGGATTGACCACAAGCCTTTCGAGGACAACGTGGAGATCGGGGTCGAGTTAGCGGTCGCCAACATGTACCCTCCCGGCTCCTTTGAGAAGAAGCTGGTCCACTACAGTTTCTGGCGGCTGAAGCAGAGCGATTACGCCCCGCGGGTCGCCGACGATCGGGTCGGCTACTTCCTGACCACCAATCAGGATTGGGCCAAGCCCACGGATGCCCGCGACATTTTCAATCGCTACGTCGATCGGTGGCACTTGGTGAAGCGCGACCCCAGCCTGGCGCTGTGTGAGCCCAAGGATCCGATCATCTTCTACATCGAGAAGACCGTGCCGGTGCGCTTCCGCCGCGCCGTCCGCGACGGCATCCTGGAGTGGAACAAGGCCTACGAGAAGGTCGGCTTCCTCAATGCCGTCGAGGTCCGGCAGCAAACCGACGACAACGAATGGAAGGACCTCGATCCTGAGGACATGCGCTACAGCTTCTTCCGCTGGATCGTCACCGGGGCCGGCTTCGCCATGGGGCCGCACCGGGCCAACCCCTTCACCGGGCAAATCTACGACGCGGACATCATCTTTGACGACTCCATGGTGCGGTACTTCGAGCAGAGCGCCCAGCAACAACTGCCCTCCACCGCGTTGGCGATGAAGCTGAACGACCCCGCCTGGCAGAGCTTCTTGGAGCAGTTCCCGCAGTGGAAGCGGCCGCAGCAGGACTGGGAAGAATTCGTCTTCGGCGAGGGGAAGGAGACCAAGCTGCGTGAAGCCATGCGCCGACGCGCCCGCGAGCGCGGGCAGCACTGCTGCGAGTACACCGAGGGCATGCGGCACCAGATGGCCGTTGCCGGGGCGGTGCTCGCCGGACAGCCCAAGGAGGTGATCGATAAGTTACTTTATGACGTGATCAAGGAAGTGGTAATGCACGAGGTCGGGCACACCCTGGGCCTGCGGCACAACTTCCGGGCCAGCTCGATCTACTCCCTGGAGGAAATCCAGAAGCGCCGGACGACCGCCGAGGCCACCGTCGGCTCGGTGATGGACTACAACCCCGTGCTGTTCTTTAAGGAGAAGGCCACCGAGGGGCATTTCATCACGCCGACCATCGGACCCTACGACTACTGGGCCGTCGAGTACGGCTACCGCCCCTTCGATGAGAGCTATGCCGACAAGAAGAAAGACGAAGCCGGCGAGGAGAAGAAGGAGAAAGAGAAAGACGCGCCTAAGACGGAGACCAAGACCGCGGCGCCGGAGGCGCCCGCGGAGGTCAAGGTCGCCGTGAGCATGGACGCCATCCCCAAAGAAGCTTTCGAGCAGATGCCGCCGGAGGTCCGCGAGCAGATCAAAAAGCTGATGAAGTCGGGCGCGGCGGCGGCCACGATGGAGAGCGGCGCCGCCCCGGCAGCCCCCAAGGAATCCGGTCCTTCCTTTCGTGCAGCACCGAGCGGTGAAGAAGGGATGCTCCGCGAGATTGCCAGCCGCGCCGCCGAGCCGGAACTGACCTACGCCACCGACGAGGACACCATGTTCGCGTCGCCTGACCCGCGCACCAACCGTTTCGATATGGGCGCGGACCCCGTGGAATGGGCTCGCACCCGCATCGACCTGGTGAACCAGCGCATGGACAACCTCCTGGACTGGGCGGTGAAAGATCAGGAAAGCTGGTACCACGTGCGTGACGCCTTCGTCAGCCTGCTGATCGAGAAGGTCTTCGTCCTCGACTACGTGGGGCGGTATATCGGCGGCCAGTACTTCAACCGCTGCCACCGCGGCGACGCCAACGCTCCGCCGCCGTTCGAGCTGGTGGACCCCAAGCTGCAACGCAGTTCCTTGGCCTTCATCGAGGAGAACCTGTTCAGCGATCAGTTCTTTACCTTCCCGCCGCAGTTGCTCAATCACCTGGCCCCGCCGCGTTGGTGGCACGAGGGGATGTCGATCAGCTTCACCCTGGACTTTCCCATCCATCGCTACATTGGACTGCTCCAGTGGCGGCAGCTCATCGACCGGCTGGAGCCGAATATCCTGCGCCGCCTCTACGATGCCGAGATGAAGACCACGGCCAGCGATAAGTTCACCGTCGCCGAGTACATCCAGCGGATGCAAAAAGCCTGCTGGGGCGACGCCTGCGACGCGGAGCGGGCGAAGAAGGGCACCTGGACCGACGCCGCACCGTTCGTCTCCAGTATCCGCCGCTCGCTGCAGCGGGAGTACCTCGGGCTGATGGAACCGCTGGTGCGGACTCCGCCGGGCAGGGCCCTGTCGCCGGACCTCCACGCCCTGATCAAGTACAGCCTGCAGAAGCTCAGCACGGACCTGGATAACGTGTTGAAGTGCGGCAAGGCGCTGGATTTCGCGTCGGAGGCGCATCTGACGGGCTGCAAGACCCGCATCGACCGCATGCTCGCGCCGGAACTGAAGGAGTACGAGGCCAGGATGAGTTCCTTGGGGTCGTTCTAACCCGCATTCCTCACCACCACTGGGGATTGGCTGCCAGTCTGCCCCCTCTCCCCTTGGGAGAGGGTTGGGGTGAGGGCTACTTATTCCGCCCTTTCAGGGCACAGGAGTGCCGCGGCGCGCCGTGGTGAGAAATGCGGCGGGTGGCATGGCCGAGCGTAGCGCGGCCATGTTGCGTGCCGCAATCGTCGGCGGCCGATTCGCCGGCCCGTGCCGCCCGCGCTTTGAAGCGGACCGGCCACCCCATGCCGCAGCAACGTAGGGTGCGTCATCGACGCACCTTTTGTTATGTGTGCCACTGCTCTGTGAGCAGTGCTTTCCAGGGAGCCTCCTGCGACCGGCACTGCCGAGACGGCAGTGGTACACAAGGGTGATCGACTCCGAACCCGCAGGTTAAGGTGCGTCGGAGCACTAGCAGCCCGTGGCAAAACTGCTCTGACCTGTGGGACCGGCTTTCTAGCCGGTCTTCTTGGGGGCAAGAAGCTTACTTGACAGGCTAGAAAGCCTGTCCCACAGACTTTTGCCACGGGCCGCTAGCGCGGCCTCCGGCCGCAACCCAAATAGCCACGAAGAAGCACAAAAGGCGTAAAAAAGAGATGATGAACTCAAGCGGGTTTCTTGCGCTTCTTGGGCCTTCTCGCGGCTGATATTCTTCGCGGCCCGCGCAGATTCTGGAGGATAGTAGTTAGGAAAGGACGAAGGCCCGAGAAGGGAACTTCCTGCGTCGGTTGGCGTTGCCGAGGTCCGTGAAGCACTGGTCGCGGACGTTGCGGGAGAAGCTGATCAAGATCGGCGCTAACAACCCGTGGCAAAAGGGGATTGGCTCCGAGCCTGACCGCGACCCCTCTCCCTTCGGGAGAGGGCAGGGTGAGGGCGCCCCCTCTCCCCTTGGGAGAGCAACGTAGGGTGCGTCATCGACGCACCTTCTGCTATGTGTGCCACTGCTCTGTGAGCAGTGCCATCGCAAATTTCTTTTTTTCTTGCGCTGTTTCACGTGAAACAACTTCGGCGCCGGGCGCCGGATGAATGCCGTCGCTCCGGAACCACCCTGGCGCCCCCGAAAAGGGCCCTCGGTTGGTGACGTGACGCCTTTCGGGCCGCCCAACGCGCGCAGCATCGCTGACCTCAGTACGTGTCGCGCGATCGAAAAAAGCCGGCGATTCCCGAGCGCCGCGCCACGCGCAAGTCCGACGTCCGGCGCGTAGCATCGGCCGCAGCCAAAGACAGTTGTAGGCTGAAGGCGCGGCATCGTTGCATCGAAGGCTTGTGCACCCTATGCTGGACGCCATGTCCGCCAGCCGTACACAGCCGGGCGGGGTTCAGGTTCCGAATCTCCAGGAGACCATCCAACTTCTTCAGCGGGCGCGCCAGGGCGACAAAGAGGCGCTCGGCCGGCTCTACGCCCGCTACGGCGAACGTTTGCGGACGATCGTTCGTTTGCGGCTCGGTCCCCGCTTGAGACTGAAGCTGGAGTCGTGCGACGTGGTCCAGGAAGCCCTGTTGGCCAGCCTGCGCCAGGTTGATCAAGCGCAGTTCGCGTCGAGTGGAGCGTTCCTGCGCTGGCTCAGTAAGCTGGCGGAGAACCGCATCCGCGACGAAGCTGAGCGCTACGCCGCCCAGAAGCGCGACGCGGCACGCGAAACGCCGCTGGAGATCAGGTTGCCCGCGACGGATTCGGTTGCGGGTCCCATCGCCGATCTGGCGACGTTCACGACGCCTTCGCAGGTGGCGGCCCGGGCCGAGGATTTGCGGCGACTGGAAACGGCCATCGACGCGCTGCCTGAGGACCAGAAGGAGGCCCTACTGCTCGTGCGGTACGAGGGGATGAGCCTGGCCGAAGCCGGCGAGCACCTGCGGCGCAGTCCAGACGCCGTCCGCATGTTGATCGCCCGAGCTCTCGCGCGTCTGGCCACCACCCTGGGAGCCGACGCCGCCATGTAACCAGGAATGCCGCCATGTCCCCTCAAAACCGCGACGCGCTCGAAGCCGCCCTCGCCGAGGCCGTTGCCGAACAATTGGCCGGCCGCACGCCCGATCTGGAAGCCTTGTGCGCGCGTCATCCGACGCTGGCGCCGCAGCTCCGCGAGCGTTGGCGGGCCCTGTGCGGGCTGCATGATGCGCTGGGTCCGATGCTGCAACTGGACCCCGGCCTGCCGGCGCTGATGCCGGATGTCTGGGTCGGGGACTTCCAGATCAAGGGCGAGATCGGGCGCGGCGGCATGGGCATCGTGTATCTGGCCGAGCAGCGCAACCCGCGCCGGCCGGTAGCCTTGAAGGTCGTCCGCACCGGGCATTACGTGGACGATCACACCCTGCACATGTTCCAGCGCGAGGTGCAGGCGCTGGCCCGCCTGCGGCATCCCGGCATCGCCGCCATCTACGGCGCCGGCCGCACCGACGACGGCCAGCACTTCTTCGCGATGGAGTTGGTCCAGGGCGTTCCACTCACCGAGTACGCCCGCCGGGCCGGTCTGAGCGTCACGGGGCGGCTCGGTTTGTTCAGCAAGGTGTGCGAAGCGGTCAACTACGCCCACCAGCGCGGCGTCATCCACCGTGACCTCAAGCCGGCCAACATCCTGGTGGACGACGGCGGCCAGCCCAAGGTGTTGGACTTCGGGCTGGCGCGCATGACCGATGCGGACGTGGGCTTGGCCACGCACTCCACGGAGCTCGGGCGCATCCAGGGGACCCTGCCGTACATGAGCCCGGAGCAGGCCCGGGGCGATACCGCGGAGATCGACCTGCGCAGCGATGTCTACGCCCTGGGCGTGGTGCTCTACGAGTTGCTCACCGGGCGCCTGCCGCACGAGCTGGTCGGCCAGCCGCTGCACCAGGCCGTGCGGCTGATCTGTGAGCGGACTCCCGATCGGCCGAGTGCTGTCAATCGGGCGCTCCGCGGCGACCTGGAGACGGTTGTCCTGAAGGCGATGGAGAAGGAACCGTCGCGGCGCTACCAGAGTGCCTTGGCCCTGTCCGAGGACCTCGAGCGCTTCCGGTCGCGGCAGCCGATCCAGGCCCGGCCGCCCAGCGCGGCCTACCAGATCCGCAAGCTGGTGGCCCGGCACAAGGCCCCGTTCGCCGCGTTGGCGGGCCTTTTCGTGCTGCTGTTGGGCTTCGGGCTATGGATGAGCCACCTGTACACCCGTGCGGACCGCCTGCGCGCTGATGCGGAGACCGCGCGTCAGCAGGCCGCGGCCGAGGCCGAGAAGGCCATCGCCGAACGCGACCGTGCCACGCGCGAGGCGGAGAAGGCCGAGCAGGTTCAGAAGTTCGTGGAGAACATGCTTGGCTCAATTCGCCCCGAGGTGGCGCAGGGTTTCGATACGAAACTGCTTCGCTTGATTCTCGACCAAGCCGCCCGGACCGTGGAGACGGAACTGGCCGACCAACCCGAAGTCCAGGCGTCGGTCCGCCATATCATTGGGAGCGTCTATCAAACCATCGGCGCCTACGATGAGGCGTTGCCTCACCTTCAATCCGCCCTTGACATCCGTGAACGTCTCTTGGCTGAGCGACCGGAGACAGCGTGGAGTCTGAACAATCTCGCCTTGCTGTACGTTGCCCAGGGCAAATACGCCCTGGCTGAACCGCTGTATCAGCGGGCCCTCGCGATCCACGAGCAGGTATCAGGGGTGGACCACCCCGAACTGGCCACATGCCTCAACAATCTGGCCTCGCTCTACCAGCACAACGGGAAATACGAAAAGGCTGAGTGGCTGTACCGGCGGGCGCTGGCAATCCGTGAGAAAGCGTTCGGTCCGGAGGATCCCGGCGTGGCTACAAGCCTGAACGGTCTGGCCGAACTATCGAGCGGCCAGGGCAAGTATGACCAAGCGGAACCACTGTACCAGCGGGCGCTCACTATTCTGGACAAAGTACACGGTCCGAATCATCCTGATGTGGCGATCTGCCTGACAAACCTCGCGTCGCTCTACCAAGGCCGGCGTAACTACGGTGAAGCCAAGCGGTTGTATCAACAGGCATTGCTCATCTTCGAAGCCGTCCTCGGTCCGGACCATCCTGATGTGGCCACCTGCGTGAACAACCTGGCAATGCTCCTCCAGAACGAGGGCGAATACGGCCAAGCTGAGCCTCTTTATCTGCGAGCGTTGATGATCACGCAGAAGTCCCTCGGGGGTGATCACCCTGCCACCGCGATCAGGTTGAGCAACCTCGCAGGGCTTCGTCAGGACCAAGGGAAATACGACCAAGCCGAGCCACTCTATGAGCGCGCGTTGGCAATTCGGGAACGAGCTCTCGGTCCGGATCATCCGGACGTCGCCGCAACCTTGGCAAACCTGGCGGAGTTGTATCGTGCTCAGGGTCAATACGAGCGAGCCGAACCGCTGTATAAGCGAGCGCTGACGACTGCTGAGAGCGCCTTGGGGCCCGATCATCCCACGGTCGCGACGTGCCTGAACAACCTCGCCGCGCTATACGAAGACCAAGGAAAGCATGAGCTATCCGAACCTCTGTACCGACGTGCGCTGGCGATCCGTGAAGGTGTTCTGGGCTCGGAGCATCCCGACGTTGCGAACAGCCTGAATAACCTCGCCGGAATGAACCAAGCCCTGGCAAGGTACGATGAAGCTGAATCGCTCTATAGACGGGCCTTGGCAATTCAGGAGAAAGCGCTGGGGCCGGACCGTTCCGAGACTGCCACAAGTCTGCACAATCTCGCGGGATTCTACCGCGCTCAGGGGAAGTACGACCAAGCGGAACCACTGTATGAACGGGCGTTGGCGATCCGTGAGCGCGTAGCTGGGGCGGACCACCCCGATGTCGCCACAAGCATGGACGGCCTCGCTGGACTCTATCGCGCCCAGGGAAAGTACGACCTGGCCGAACCGCTGTACCGACGTGCGCTGGCGATCGCGGAAGCATCCCTCGGGGCTGAGCACCACGACGTAGCGGCGAGCCTCAACAACTTGGCACTTCTGTACACTGATCAGGGTAGATACGACACAGCCGAGCCGCTGTACCAGCGAGCGCTCGCGATATCGGAGAAACTTCTTGGCCCGGACCATCCCGAGACCGCTACGGGTCTGAGCAATATGGCCGAACTGTACCGCCTGCGGGGCGAATACGGACGGGCTGAGCCGCTTTGCATGCGGGCTTTGGCCATTCAGGAACGAGCCTTCGGGCCGGATCACCCTGGCGTGGCGAACACCCTGAACAACCTGGCGCTCCTCTACACCGAGCAAGGCAGGTACGCGGAAGCCGAATCGCTGTACGAGCGTGCACTTTCCCTCGCCGAGAAGGCCCTCGGTCCTGAGCATTCCTTGGTAACCATGATCCTGAACAACCTGGCGCTCGCGTACTACGGAGAAGGCAAGTGCGATAAGGCGGTGCCCCTGTGCGAACGGGCGTTAACGAGCCAGGAACGTACCCTTGGGGCAAATCACCCCGTGCTGGCCACGACCCTGCACAATCTCGCTGGCTTTTATCAAGCCCAAGGCAAATTCGTTCAGGCCGAGCCGCTGTACGAACGGGCTCTGGCAATTCAGGAGAAGGCACTCGGCCCCGACCACCCCGATGTGGCGCGCGTTCTTGCGAGCCTCGCCGGGCTCCGGGCAGAGGAGGGGACGTACACCGACGCGGTTTCGTTACTTATCCGTACCCTGCAGATCAGAGAGCGGGTTTTGGGCCCCGACCATCCCGATGTGGTTGCGACGCGCGCACTCTTGGCCAATTTGCTCCTGCAGCAGAGCGACTTTGTCGGAGCGGAGCAGGCCCTGGTGCGTGTCCTGGCCGCACGGCGCAAGGCCTTCGGCGATACGCACGATCTGGTGGGCGAGACCCTCACGAACTTGGCTGTGGCGTTGTACGGACAGGACCGGCTGGCCGAGGCAGGGGACTATTGCCGCCAAGCGCTGAAGATCTACACGGGTGGAGAACCGTCCAAGGTTGCTGCTGCGATCGCCTACGCCGAGACCGTGTTGGGTATGGTGTTGCGCGGGGAGGGCGAGGACGCCGAAGCGGAGTCGCTACTACGCCAGGCCCTGGAGGTCCGCCAGAAGCTGCTTCCCGAGGGCGACTGGGCGACGGCCCACACGGAAAGCCTACTCGGGGCTTGCCTGCTGGCGCAGGAGCGTTTCACGGAAGCCGAGCCGCTCCTGCTCCCCAGCCTCCCGCTCCTGAGGGCCGAGCATGGCCTCCAGCGCCGGTATTGGCTCCGTGCGGTGGCAGATACGGTCCAACTCTATGAGCGTTGGGGAAAGCCCGAGCGTGCGGCCGAGTTCCGCGAAATCCTCCGCCAGGCAGCCGAACAGGACGCAGCGAGCGCCTCTCAACCCGCCGTCCCTGCGGACACGCAACCCGCGCCCGATTGACGCCTCCACGTCGACTCGGAACCGACGGTGTGCCGGGCGTGCCGTAGGCACGAAACGAGAATAGCCCAGCGATTTATCGCTGGGATCGGAGCCGGTCCCTCTCTCCATTCCCCCAACGTGGGCGTCGGCG
>JAZDKM010000373.1:0-10579 GCA_043803085.1 Planctomycetota bacterium | reverse complement strand
GGGAAATCTAAACAAACGCCCACGGTGAGATCACTCACCGCGGGCTTTCGAACGTGGGCGCGGGTGGATTCGAACCACCGAAGGCATACGCCAACGGGTTTACAGCCCGTCCCCTTTGGCCACTCGGGCACACGCCCGCCCATTGTAATCCGGCAGAATACCCCAACCCCGGCCGTGATTCAACCTCGCCGGGATCACAAAACTGGCCCTCGCCCGGACACGCGATTAGACTGCCCGCTTCGTCGTCGACACCCCGCCGGCGACGGGAGGCCCGAAACGTGTCGCAGAGCCATGAGGATGCCGCGGATTCGGGGCGGGGGGTGAGCGCGCCGAGGCCTCACGTCGCCGGACAGCGAACCCACCTCAGCCCCCTTGGGTGGCTGGCGATCATCGGAGCGGCGGTCCTCGTCGGTCTGCTGATTTACACTTCGGTGACCGGTGCCCCGCCCGCTCCAGAAGGCGAACGCCACGGTCCGCCGGCGGGCTATCAAGTTCCACCCCCGTGGGCGTGCGCACCGTTCGTGCTGCTACTGCTCAGTATCGCCCTCCTGCCGTTGATCCCCGCGACGGCCCACTGGTGGGAGCACAATATCAACCGGCTCACGGTTGCTTTGTCGCTCGGGGCAGTGACGCTGGCGTTCTACGCCTGGCACCACCCCATGACCTACAACCACACCACGCATGAAGTCCACCGCGGGCTCGGGAGCGTGGTGTACGTGCTCGAACACGCGGTGGTGAAGGAATACATCCCGTTCATCATGCTCCTGTTCAGCCTGTACGTGATTAGTGGGGGCATCTGCCTGCGCGGCGATCTGCCCGCCCATCCGGGGATCAACACCGCGTTTCTCGCCGCCGGGGGCGTGCTGGCCAGCTTCATCGGGACTACTGGCGCCAGCATGCTCCTTATCCGCCCGCTGCTCCAGACCAACTCCGAGCGCCGCCATACGGTCCACACCGTGATTTTCTTTATTTTCCTGGTGAGCAACTGCGGCGGCTTGCTGCTGCCGATCGGCGATCCGCCGCTGTTCTTGGGCTACCTTCGCGGCGTACCGTTCCTCTGGACACTCCGGCTGTGGCCGGAGTGGCTGATGGTCACCGGGGCGCTGCTGGCGATCTACTTCGTGTGGGACATCCTGGCCCATCGCCAGGAAGCACCTCGGGACATTGCCCGCGACGAGACCGAAAAGCAGCCTTTGCGGCTACGCGGCTCGATCAACCTCCTCTGGCTGCTCGGGGTCGTGCTCTGCGTCGCCTTGGTGGACCCGGAGAAAGAATTTCCGGTTCTGGGCTTCAAGCCCTTCCCATTCATGCGGGAGCTGCTCATGCTCGGTTTCGTCGTCTTGTCACTGAAGACGACGAACAAAGGCAGCCGCGAGGCCAACCAGTTCAACTACCATGCCATCCTGGAAGTGGCGGCCTTGTTCATCGGCATCTTCATCTGCATGCAGGCGCCGATTGAGATCCTGAATCATAAGGGTGCCCAGCTCGGCCTGAGCAAAGTCTGGCACTTTTTCTGGGCCTCCGGGAGTCTCTCGTCGTTTCTCGACAACGCGCCGACCTATGTCGTGTTCTTCGAGACGGCGCGGGCCCTGCCGCCCGGCGCGGAGGTGGTGGCCCTGGCCGACGGTGTCATTGATGCCTCCCTGCTGGTCGGAATTTCGCTGGGGTCCGTGTTCATGGGGGCCATGACCTACATCGGCAATGGGCCCAACTTCATGGTCAAGAGCATCGCCGAGCAGAGTGGGGTGAAGATGCCCAGCTTCTTCGGCTACATGGTCTACAGCATCGCGGTCCTGATTCCGCTCTTCATTCTGCTCAACCTCATCTTCCTTCGGGGATGAGCCTCGACGATAATGCCGATGGCCGACCGCCCCACGCCGAACCGCGGCCGCCGGTGCGGTTGGTCAGAATTGGTGCGTCTTTCGTGATCCGAACCGCGCCCGTCAGGAAGCGGCCCTGCTGAGTTGAACACTCTTCGCTCCCTCACGGTCGCGGTTCGGATAAGATGCGATCAGCATGACCAGCCACCCTGGGGACGGCACTGGTACGGACGAACGGGAGATGTAGGCATGATCGACGTGCGCGCGACAATGCTAGTGCTCCGACGCACCTTAACCTGCGGGTTCGGAGTCGATCACCCTTGTGTGCCACTGCCGTCTCGGCAGTGCCGGGCACAGGAGGCTCCCTGGAAAGCACTGCTCACAGAGCAGTGGCACACCCGAAACTTGAGCCGCGTTGGAGCACTAGTGCTCGCCCTGGCCACGGTCACGGAGCACGCCGCGGTCGCCCAGGATGCCTTCACCCCCACTCCCGCCACCCAGACGGCCTCGCAACCGGCAGGGCTGCTGTGGGAACTCTCCCCGTCGATTTACCCGGAAGGCGTCCACGATGAGGAGCACTATCTCCGCGAGGTCCACGCGCAGTGCGAGGGCTATGCGGCGTTGGCCCGCGAGGCGGCGGACCCCGCCCAGGCCGTCGAATCCGAGCTGGCCGCCGCCAACTTGATCCTTGCCCGCGAGACGGAGCCGTTCGCTTCGCGCCGCCTGCTGGGCCTCAGTCAGCCCGAAGATGAAGCCTCGATGCGTTCCGCTCTGGCTTCCGCACGCCGGCGGCTCGGATCGGCGGCCGACCGGCTCGAAAACTGGGTCGATGAGGATGTACCCGGACGAGACCGCCACCGTGACCGGCTGGAGACTCTGCAATCCTTCGCTACCGCCCTGGAGGCGGTATGGCGCCCGGGCGATGACGAGGCGGCGGCGCAGACCCGGCGGGACGGCGTCGTGTCCCTGGCCGTCCTGCTGGAGCACGAACGCAAGGACGTGGCCTCGGCCGCCGCAGTATGGCAGGCGGTGTTGTATCGCCAGTTGGGCCGGCCGGACCGGGCCCTCGAACTTTTGCCCCTCGCCACCGACCGCGCCGAGCGCGAGGCCCGCACCTATCAACTTCTTTCGCGGTTACTGCGCTGTCGGCTCATTGCGGATCGCGGGGGGTATGCGGCGGCCTGTGCGTTGTTGCTGCAGATCGAAGAACGCATCGTCGAATGGTTCGGGACCGACGAGGCCCGCGCCGCAGCCGCGCACGCCGCGATGCTCACCCGCGTCCAAGTCCTGGCGCTATGGCGCGACACGTTGGACCCCGCTACTGAGGCCGACGAAATCCAGTGGTGCAACCGCGCCATCGAACGCATCCACGGCGACGCGGCCGTTGAGGGTGGCAGCTCCCCCGTGCTGCGCTTGGAAGAGACCATCCCCCTGATCGTGCCTCTCCCGGAAGGCCCGGGCCCGACCCCAAGGACACTCCCCGCCCGTCGCCACCCAGGGGATGAATGAGCAGCGGGAAGGGGCTCACTTCCGCTCGGCAAAGTCCAAGGCGCCGGAATTGATGCAGTAACGCAGGCCCGTCGGCCGCGGGCCGTCCTCGAAAACGTGCCCCAGGTGGGCCGCGCAGCGGCTACACCTCACCTCCACCCGACGCATGCCCAAGCGGGTATCCGTTTCCGTAGTAATATGGTCCTCGGAAACGGGCGCCCAGTAGCTCGGCCAGCCGCTGCCCGAATCGAACTTCGTGGTCGAGTCGAACAACTCCTGCCCGCAGCAGACGCATTGGTAAACGCCCTCGCCCTTGTGGTTCCAATACTTGCCGGTGAAAGCATACTCGGTGCCTTTTTCACGGGTGACGCAGAACTGCTCGGCCGTCAACTGCTCGCGCCACTTCTCGTCAGCCTTTACGGGGGGATCCATATCCGATCCTTTCGTTTCGGTCGCTGGAGTATCGGCCTCAGATCGCTCCGCAGCTTGGACCACAGCGGCTTTGCAGGATGGTTTCTCAAGGGGGTCTCCCACGGTCCCAGACCTCTCGCATCCTGAAAGGTAGACCCCAAGCAGCGCGCCCCACAGAATAGGGTGATGCCTCATGCCGGATTCTATGTGGAGTGCCTCACAATTGCCGCAACGTATTCTTTGCCGAACGAACGCAGTTCCAGCGGTCTTCGTCACGTTGCTCACGAATCTTAACATCCGTATATAGCGATGGTTACAACTAAAAGCGGAAAGCGGATAACCGAGCTTCACGGTATCGACCGACCGCGTTTCCCAAGAGCTTCACGGAGGAAGGCTGAAGAAGAGACGCGGGTTGCGCTAGGGCGGCCAATGCCTCGAATCTGGGGTAAATACCCCAGGTGCCGAGGGATTCACGCCACCCCGAAGACTCCATAAGGAGTGGAAGGGGCTTGTCGTCAGGGTGCATTAGGCGGTATAATGAGGGGTTAGTTTGTAAGTTCGGCTGGTGAGCAGACTTGGCGCGGTTGACAGGCTACGATCAGGAGGTGGGAAGCACTTGCCATGGATGAGACAAGCACAAGAACTTTGCGCGTACTGATGATCCAGCACGCGGAGTTGAGCGACCCTGACGCGGTCCATTGGCTTACGGAACACGGCAGCGTCACTACCGTGGAGTCGGTGGAACAGGCCCTCCAGATGATGCAGGTCGAGGAGTTCGACCTCGTCGTAGGTTCACCCGCCGATTTCCACCCGCTCGAGCGGGTGTTTTTGTCTCCCCAGGCGACGGCCATTCTGGAATCGGTGACCCAGGGCATGTGCATTGTGGAGCAGGGCGGCCATCTGGTCTGGGCCAATCCCCGGATGCTCAGTTTCAGCGAGGAAATCCAGCAGCGGGTGTGCCGGCTCTGCGCGGAAACGTTTTCCTGGGCCACCGCGGAGGGGGCCCGCAAACCCTCCCACCTCCGCGGACGCCGCTTCAGCTTTACCACCGCCGGCCAGGAGTACATTGAAATCACGGCCACCCCGGTCATCGACCTGAATAAGCGCGTGACCCAGGTGGCCGCGGTGGTCTGGGACGCCACCAAGGCCCGGCGCATGCAGGAGCAGATCGACGCCATCGACAACGCCGGCCGGGAACTGGTGCGGCTTGATGCGGAACAGGTGTCCCGCCTGAACGCGCATGAGCGTCTCGACCTCCTCGAACAGAAAATCATCCGCTATACCCGTGAATTGATGCACTTCGACAACTTTGCCGTACGGGTGCTGGATAAGAAGACCAACAAGCTCGAGATCGTGCTCTCGGCGGGCCTGCCCAGTGACGTAGAGGAGATGGACCTCTACGCCTCCGGCGAGGGCAACGGCATTTGCGGTTACGTCGCCCACGCCGGGCGGAGCTACATCTGTCCGGACGTGACGAAGGACCCGCGCTACCTGCCCGGGATTCCGCAAGCCCGCTCCTCCCTGACCGTCCCCCTCCGCCTGTACAACGAGGTGATCGGTGTTTTCAACATCGAGAGCGAACGCCCGGCGGCCTTCACCGAGGACGACCGCCAGTTCCTCGATATTTTCGGCCGGCACGTGGCCGTCGCCCTGCACATGCTCGACCTGCTGGTCACCGAACGGCGCACCACCGCCGGCCAACTCGGCGTGGACGTCATGGCGGAGATCACCGCACCGCTCAACGACATCATGACCATCACGGCCAACTTGGTTGAGGACTTCATTGGACACGATGATTTGCGGCACCGGCTCAACCAGATCACGGACAATGCCGTGGCCATTCGTGAAGCGATCAAGAAGGTGACCACGCCGCAACGGGGCCTGCTGGGCGTGCGTCCGGGGGCCCGCGGGCCGCACCGCGACCCGGTGCTCAGCGACAAGAAGCTGCTGGTCGTGGACGACGAGGAGGTCATCCGCGAGACCGTGCGCGACGTGCTGGCCAACAGCGGGTGCGAAGTGCAGACGGCCAAGGACGGCGACGAGGCCCTGGCCCTGATCGCCGCTCATGATTTCGATTTGGTCCTCAGCGACATCAAGTTTCCCAAGCGGAGCGGGTACGAGGTGTTCTCGGCGGTCAAGAGCAAGGACCCGCAGTGCCCGGTCATTTTCATGACCGGCTTCGGATATGACCCGAACCATTCCATTCTGCGGGCCCGGCCGGAGGGGTTGTCGGCCGTCCTGTTCAAGCCTTTCAAAGTCGATCAGTTGCTCGGTGAGATCCGCGCCGCGCTCAACGCCGCCGAAAAAGCATAGCTCTCCACCGCGCCCCATCCTGGTGTACAAGCTTGTTTCCGGGACATAACATTCCCTGACGTGAGGCCGCCGCTGGACCCATTCGTACCGCAACGGATCATCGTCGCGCTGCCCACCTGGGTGGGCGACGCGGTGATGGCCACCCCTACGCTGCGCGCCCTCCGCGAGCGTTTTGCCAGGGCCACCATCGCCTTTTTGGTCGAAGCCAATACCAGGCCCGTGATCGACTCCAGCGGCTGGATGGACGAGGTGATCTGTTGGCCCCCGCGCGCGCCCGGAAGCCGTCGGCGGCACGGGATGATTCGCTTGTCGGCCCAAATCCGGCGGCGGTGGTTTGATTGGGCCGTGCTGCTGCCCAACTCGTTTCGCTCGGCCCTACTGATGCGGATGGCCGGTGTCCCGCGACGCATCGGCTATGCCCGCGACGCCCGGCACCTGCTGCTCACCGACCGACTGCCCCTGCCGCGCCGCAACGGCCGGATCATCCTCGAGCCCATGGTGGAATACTACGGGCACCTCGCCGAGGCCCTGGGCTGTGCTCCGCCCGGTGACCGGCTGGAACTGTCCACCGACCAGGAGAGCGACGCTTTCGTGCAGCAGCGGCTGGTCGGGCTCGGTCTCGCCGACCGCCACCCGCTGGTGGTGCTCAACCCCGGCGCGAACTACGGCTCGGCCAAGCAATGGCTGCCGGAGCGTTTCGCCGCCGTCGCCGACCGACTCATCGAGGACCAGGGGGCGGGGGTCGTGATCACCTGTGGACCCGGGGAGGAGGAACTGGCCCACCGGGTCGCAGGCACCATGCACCGCCCGGCGTTGGTCCTCGAGCGGCCGCGCGGGACCCTGGCGCAACTTAAATCTCTGATTAAGCGCTGCGACCTGCTGCTGACCAACGACACCGGGCCCCGCCACTTTGCCAAAGCCTTCGTCCGGCCGGTGGTGACTATCTTCGGCTCGACGATTCAGAAGCTGACGGACACAGACTATCCGCTGGAGCGTAAGCTCCAGATCGAGGTGGACTGCGGCCCATGCCAACTGCGTGAGTGCCCGCTGGACCACCGCTGTATGACGGGTATCAGTGTAGACATGGTTTACCGCGCCTGCTGCGAACTGCTCGGTTCCCTGACCGAGACGCGACCTTAAGGGAGCGGACAACCCGCGTGAGCGTATCCCATTGCACGACGCCCCCTCTACCCCAAACCACGGACCCACCCACCGCCGGAAGCACACCGGCGCGCTGACCGTTACTCCGCAGCGACGCGCGCTGCTCACCGCCAACGGCTGGGAAACGCTCGACGACCTCTTTCGCCTTCCGAATGACGCCACCCTCTCCAAGCCGGGGCTACCCCACTGGCGTGAACGGCTCCGGGCCTCACTGACCGACGACTCAGGCCGGAGGATCGTCGTATATGTTAAACGCTTTCACGACCTGCCCCTGACGCAGCAGTGCCGGCGCTGGTGGGGTGGTGAGCCCAACCACGGGACCGCCTGGACCGAATGGTCTTGGTTACGCGAGCTTGCCCAGGCGGGCATCCCGGCCCCGGAGCCGATCGCTTACGCAGAAGAATTGGTCGGCGGGTGGGAACGACGTAGCGCCGTGGTGATCGGCGCGCTGGCGGGCATATCGCTCGAGCGCTGGTGTGCCCGGCACGACACGCGCTGGCCCGATTCATGGCTCGAAGCGCTGGCGATCCTGGTGGCCCGCTTCCATGCCCTGGGCATCGCCCATCGCGACCTGTATCTTTCTCACATCTTCGGGGAAGCGCTGGACACCGACGCGCCGCGGCTGTCGATCATCGACTTGCAGCGTGTGGTGCGTATGGGTCGGCGGCGACGACGGTGGATCGTCAAGGACCTGGCGGCTTTGAATTATTCGACGCCGCCCACGGCCGTCTCCCCGCGCGACCGGCTGCGCTGGTTGAAACGCTATCTGTATCTCGCTGAAGACGCGACCCGGGGCCGGCGCCTGCCTGCCGGCAGGCAGGCCCCTGGGCTACCCTCTTTCGTCCCTTCGGGGCTGCAAGGCGAGACGCTCAACGCGTACGAAGCACCGGCCTGGGTCGGATTCCGGGGTCGCGCAGCAGCGTTTAGACTGCAACGGGAGCACCGTGTCTTAGTGCGACGGATCGTAGGCAAGACGGAGCAAATCCGGCGACACGACGCGCGCCGCCGGAAAGCGCAGTGAGTCAGGATGAGCACACCATAGACCATCCGAGACGCGACCGTAAGGGAGCAGCGCGGTGAAAGTGGCCCTGGTCATTGAGTGGCTCGATGAATGGCGCGGTGGAGCGGAAACCTCCACGGCGCAGTTCGTGCGTCATCTCCTACGTCGGGGAGTGGACCTGACCGTCTTCACGCGCAGCCGCCTTTCCCCCACGCCCGACCTGCAGGTCCGCACCCTCTCGGTCACCACGCCGACGCGCTCCCGGCGTAGCAAACGCTTTGCGCACCGCGCCGCAGCAGCGGTCCGCCGGGAACGCTTCGATGTCGTGCATGCCATCTCTCCCTGCCTGGCCGCCGACGTGTACGAGCCGCGCGGCGGCACCGTCGCGGAGACAGTGGTGCGTAACTTGGCCATTCGCCCCCCCGGTGTGTGGAGGGAGTTCAAGCGCGCGGCCATTCGCTTGAACCTCAAGCAGCGGGCGCTGCTGAAACTTGAGCAGAAACTGCTCGGCGGTTCGCACCAGCCGCTGGTGATCGCGCTTTCAGACTACGTGATGCGCCAACTGCGCGAGCACTACGCTTACCCTCCGACCCGCATCCGCAAGGTCTTCAACGGTGTCGATCCCCAGCCCATCGACGCCGCGACTCGACAGAAGGACCGCGCGGATGTCCGCCAACTCTATCACATCGGCGAGACGGATCTTCTGGCGATCATGGTGGCGCACAACTTCAAGCTGAAAGGGCTCGGCCGTTGGATCGAGGCCCTCAAACTGCTCACCGCCGGCACCGATCTGCCGGTGCGCTCGCTGGTCATCGGCAAAGACAGCTCGATCCTCTGGGAGCGGCTGGTCGCGCGCGCCGGCCTCTCCGGTCGCCTCCAGTTCACCGGGCCGACCCGCCGCGTCGGGGCGTTTTTCCACGCCGCTGACCTCCTGGTCCACCCCACCTATTACGATCCCTGCAGTCGGGTCGTCTTGGAGGCCATGACGGCCGGCTTGCCGGTGGTCACCACCCGTTACGACGGGGCCTCAGAGGTCATCGAAAACGGGGTCAACGGGTTCGTCGTGGAGGAGATAGATGCGGCCCGCGCCCTGGCTGACTGCGTCCTGCGCTTGGCGGATGGCGATCTCAGGGCGAAGATGGGCGCCGAAGCCCTCAAGGTGACCGAACGCGTAAGCATGGAACGTCATGCCCAAGGGGTCTTTGACGTCTACCTGGAGATCATCGGGGGCCGGTAAGGATGCTTGTTCCAGAGGTCGTCACGGTGGTTCTGTCCGCTTTGGGCGCGTATCTGTTGGGCAGCGTTCCGTTCGGGCTGCTCGCCGGTAAGGCCCGCGGTGTCGACATCCGCACCGTGGGCAGTTGTAACATTGGGGCCACGAACGTCGGCCGGACCCTCGGCCGCTCGTGGGGTGTCCTGGTGTTTCTTCTCGACGTCTTGAAGGGGCTTCTGCCGACACTGGCGGCGGGGTTCATACTTGCCGCCGGGCGTGGCAAGGGCATGTCGGAGGCGACCCGGAACCTCGGCGTACTTCTGGTGGGCATTTCGGCGGTGCTGGGCCACACCTACTCGGTGTTTCTGGGTTTCCGCGGCGGGAAGGGCGTCGCGACAACCCTGGGCGTCGCTCTGGGCGTTTATCCGGACCTGACCTACCCAGCCTTGGCGGCGTTTGCCGTGTGGCTGGTCGTCACCTTGACGAGCCGGTACGTATCGTTGGGTTCGGTTTGTGCGGCCGTGGCATTCCCAGCGGCGTTGATCCTGATTTCGAGAGGCCAAGCCGGTTTTCTGGCCAGGGACTGGCCCCTCGTACTCGGCAGCGTTTTGCTGGCCGCCTTGATCGTTTACCGCCATCGCGCCAATCTCAGTCGCCTGTTGAACGGGACCGAGCATAGAATAGGCAAAATGACATAGAACGGTCGTCCCGTCGATCAAGCGCCAAGTCCTTATTACGGGGATTCATTGCACCCGGCTGGATGGCATGGGAAGCTCTGGGCTATGCTCGAAGATCTCATAACGCGAGACTGCTTTCGAGGAGTTGGGTGGCGGCGATACGTGTCGTTGTGGCCGGTTTGGGGGACGATGCTGGGTCTCGCAGCGGCCGGCTGTGGTGCTAAGCCTCAGACCCCGGTAGTGTTCTTCCTCGATGGGGCGGGGCATTTCGGGTACGCCGGGGCCGTCAAGCAGGGGCTTCGTCTAGGCGGGTACGAGGGCCGCTTCGAGCTGTTCGTGTGGACTTTCTTCCCGCTTAACCCAAGTTGAACACTTTTGAGCGTTTTTGGGTTTTCTTGCCGCTCGGATCGGTGCTTGTTGGCCATGAGCGTGGTTGCTGCGTGCGAGTGGCCGTGTAGTCACGACCTACACCGTTGCCTTCGCGTGTTTTCATGGC
>JAZDKM010000372.1:0-20855 GCA_043803085.1 Planctomycetota bacterium | reverse complement strand
CACGACCGGTATCGCGGGCTTCGGCTGAGATGGGCAGATCGACCGACGCCGACGGCGAGAGGGAACGTGCGAGGACTTCTCCCGCAGATTCCTTGCACCGGCGGCTTGACAAACGCTGCTTCATAGATGGCATGGCCAAGCCCGCCTCCGGCGGGCGCCGCCATGTGCCTCTTGTGCCTCTTCGCGGCGATTTCATCTTCGTACGGTCCGCGCTCGCAGTCCGGTAGGTCGGGCTCTGCCCGACGCAGGGTGCGCGCTCGCGCACCATGCCGGCTATTCCGATATCCATGATATCGCGGCGCGGGCGGGCGAGGCTCCTGCCGAGCCGGCTCAGCAGGAGCTTCGCCCTCCCAACCGGCGTGTCGCACGCCCCTGAATAACCCTCTTGCGGCCCAAAGGCGGCGGTCGGATTCGAACCGACGAATCGCGGATTTGCAATCCGCTCCCTTAGTCCACTTGGGTACGCCGCCGCAACAACTCCACCCCATACCTGGCGGACAGAATCATCCTCTCCTCCCCGCGCCATCAGGATCTCGCGTCGAGGAGCGCCGAACATTAAGCCGCCATTATATCCGCAACGGTCTCCCGGGCAATAAGTCCCCTTTTGCCGCAAGCCGCTATCTGCGGAGCAAGTCCTCCAGTCGGAATGGGACCGGCTCCACGGAGACCGCGGTTACGCCCGGAGCGGCCAAACCGACGTACATCTCCTTGCGGTTGGGAAAGAACACGACGCTCTGCAGCGTGCCCCTATTGGCGACCTCCGCCATCACTTTGCGGGCAAAGGCCAGGTCGATACGGGCGTGCGTCTCTCGCGCCTTACGCAGCGCTTGCTCGAGGGTCGCGTAGCGCACCGCCGAGTCCTGCCGCGCGCCTTCCGTGAGCGGGCCACGCAACAGGTAATGGTTGGTGCAGGCGATCCACCCGGATTGGGCCGCCGCCGGCGAAAGCCGGACGGTTATGCCGCCATCGGACGAGAGATCGCCGTCGTATTCGAAGATCGCGGCCGGGTGCGGCTGGTTCGTGAATGGAGCGCTGACGTGAATGTTATTACCGCCGATCGACGCCTCGACGCTCAAAACCCGGCGTACGTCGGCCACGGCATCGGCCGCCGTGGCGGCCTCGAGCGCGTCGCGCAACGCAATCGACCGCGGAACGAACGGCCCCGCGCCGGACGGCTGACGCCCTTCGGCATCGTGCATGCTGATCGTGACGCCTTCCTCGTTCATGGCCGTGTACGCGCCGATCAGCCCGGACCACGCCAATGACACCCAACGCTTCTTGCCCGGCCCCGGGTCGAGGTAAACGATGATCAGGTGTTGGGTGTCCAACCCTGGGAGCGTCAGAAAATCGAGATTCCGCGCCGTCACCATCTCGCCCCCGCCTTGCCCGTCGCCCCAGGCGCTGAAGCTCGAACAGAGAAACCGATACCAGTCGGCGAGCGCGTTCACCGCCTCGAGGTCGCCAAGGTCCAGGTTGCGCCCCAGCCGCTCCATGCGCAGCCCGGCGGGCCCGACGGACGCCACGATGCCGTCCAGCATGCCCTTGAGCTCTTCTCGCCGTTCGGGGTCGAACTTCATCTTGGCGGCGAAGTCCCGGCGCACCGCGGTTTCGTAACGTTGGGGGTCCGCCAGAATGCGTGGGTCGAGGACGGCCGTCTGGAACAACTGCACGATGTCCGGCCCCACCAGGTATCCGTGGGCGTAGCCGCGTTCGTAGGGCGTGCCCCACAGCTTCAACACCCGGACGCCGTTCACCTTCTCCAGCGACCCCGTGACGTTCGCGGGCGGCGCCGCAATGCTCAGCCGCGAAGCCCAAACCACCCAAGTACCAAGCAGCAGAATCCGACGACCGGCGCTGGGCCTTGTCCTATGATTCATCGAGACCTCTCCGGAGCGTCAATACGTGATCCTCAAAACCATGTCCCACCGGTCATCCGACCGGCTGCAAAGCCTGGGCCTTACCCCTAAGAGCGTGTTTGAAAAGGAAGCAACACGGTAACGCGTCTCTTCGTGGGTGGCATGGGTCTGCGTCGTCCCCGCAGCTTCCCGCCGCGGGGGCGACGCAGACCCGTGCGGATCGCCCGGAGCGCACGGGTCCGTCACGGGCCTCGCGGTTAGCTCGGCCCGTGACGGACCCATGCCACCCACCACTAAACACCTTTTCAAACACGCTCTCAGCAGTTACCTCAGTCCTTTCTTGGGCCGCTGGCTGAAGGCCACCCGCCTCCCGACGTCCGCATCAGGCCCAGGTCACCAGACCCATCTCGAACGGGTGGTGAATGTCGCGATGGTGCGGGACCACCCGGACGGTGTAGGCGTGTTGGCCGGTGGATTCGCAGCGGACGGCCCCGCGGTAGTCGTACCCGCCCTTGCCATCGGACCGCACACATTCCATGGGGGCGGCCCGACCGGCGCGAATCGACCCGTCGGCGGCGACCGGTCCGTAGTACAGCTCGACGCTGACGTCTTCCCGGGCGATGTCGCCGAGGCAGACGTGCGCGGTGACGAGCAGTTCGCTGCCCGCGACGCGCTCGGTCCCGTTGGTGGACTCGAAGGACTCGATCTTGATCTTTCCCCAGCGCGTGGCGAGGTTGGACTTCCAGGCCGTCAGGGCGCGTACCGCGCCGAAGTGGTCGGAGCGGAGGTGCTCCCAGCGGTCGGCACAGGGGACGTACATCTGCTCGGCGTACTGGCGCACCATGCGGTGGGCGCTGAACTGCGGCACGCAGGTGCGCATCGAGGCCTTCATGCGGGCGATCCACTTGCGCGGCAGACCGTCAGACGCCCGATCGTAGAAGAGCGGGATGACCTCACTCTCCAGCAGTTCGTAAATGGATTCGCTCTCTACGAAGTTCTGGTGGTCCTCGTTGTCGTAGGTGCGGTTGTCGCCAATGGCCCAGCCGTTGGAGCCGTCGTAGGCCTCCGGCCACCAGCCATCGAGGATGGACATGTTGATCCCGCCATTGGGGGTCACCTTCATACCGCTGGTGCCACTGGCTTCGAGGCGTTTGACGGGATTATTCAGCCACACGTCCACGCCTTGCACCAGGAAGCGGGCGATGTCCAGGTCGTAGTTCTCGATGAACACCACGCGGTGGTTGACCCGTTCGCGGCGGGCGAACTGCACAATGTGCTTGATCAGTTCCTTACCGATGTTGTCGCGCGGGTGGGCTTTGCCGGCGATGACGATTTGGATCGGCCGCTCTTCGTCCTTGAGCAGGCGCAGCAGCCGCGTCTCATCCCGCAGGAACAGGGTGGCGCGTTTATAGGCGGCAAAACGCCGCGCAAAACCGATAGTCAGGGCCTCCGGATTAAGCAGTTCATCGGCCTGGGCGATCTGCGAAGGCGGCGCGCCGCGTCGCTCGCGCTGGGCCCGGACGTATTGCCGCGTGCGTACCACCAGATGCCCGCGCAGAGTCTCGTGCACGCGCCACAGCTCGGCGTCCGGAATCTCGACCAGGCGCGCCCACACCGCCGGGTCGAGCGGGTTGTCAGCCCAATCCGGTCCGAGGTAGCGCTCGAACAGCCGGCTCATGTCCTGCGAGAGCCAACTCAGGATATGCACGCCGTTGGTAATGGAGCTGATAGGAATCTCTGCCACCGGAGTGTTCAGCCAGGCACATTGCCACATCTCGCGGGTGACCTCGCCATGGATCCGGCTCACCCCGTTGGCCTGGCGCGCCGAGGAGAGCGCCAGCAGGGCCATCGAAAACGGTGCCTCACGCTGGTACGCGCCGCACTGCCCCATCTGGATCAACGATTCCACCGGCACACCCATTCCGGCGGCGAACGGCCGGAGGTAGCGGTCAGCCAGCGCGGTCGGGAAGGCATCGATGCCCGCCGGAACCGGGGTGTGGGTGGTAAACACCGTTGAAGCGGCGACCGCTTCCCGGGCCTCGGTGAAGGTCAATTCGTGGGTCTGGACCAGGTGGCGGACGCGCTCGATGGCCAGCAAAGCCGAGTGCCCCTCATTAATGTGACAGACATCGGGCGTCTCGCCCATCGCCACCAAGGCGCGAAACCCGCCGATGCCGAGGACGATCTCCTGCCGGATGCGCATCTCCTGATCCCCGGCGTACAAGCGAGAGGTAATCAGGCGGTCGTCGGCGTTGTTTTGGGGAAGGTCGGTGTCCAGCAGGCAGAGTTTCGAGCGGCCTACGGTGATTCTCCAGATGCGACAGGCCACACTGTGGTCGCCGACTTCTACCCAAATCCGCAAGGGGTTGCTCTGGGCATCCACGACGCTTTCGATGGGCAAATGGTCGAGATCCAGGACGGGATACTCCTCGAACTGCCAGCCGTCGTTGGAAAGGTATTGGGAGAAATAGCCCTGGCGGTAGAGGAGGGTCACGCCTACCAGCGGCACGCCGAGGTCGCTGGCGGCCTTCAGGTGATCGCCGGCCAGCAGGCCCAGACCTCCGGAGTAGGTGGGGATGCACTCGTGCAACCCGAACTCGGCGGAAAAATACGCGATGCATTTCGTGGCCAGACTGGGGTGTGCGCCTTCGCACCAGGTCCGGCGCCGCAGATAGCTGTCCAAGGCCGCTAGAACGCGGTCCATGTGGGCCAGGAACGCTGCATCCTGGGTGGCGGCGTTCAGGGTTTTTTGATCGAGCTTCGCGAGCAGTGCCACGGGGCTGTGCCTGACTTCGCGCCAGAGGTTGGGGGCCAGCCTCGCAAATAGCGCCGTCGCATCGGTGTTCCAGGTCCACCACAAGTTGTAGGCCAATTCGCGGAGGCGTGAAAGACGCGCGGGAATGTCGGGCACCACGGAGAACAATTTCGCTTGGTACATGCCGTTTGGTCCTCAATGCCCTCTATATCGTCTGGATCGGGCGGCTCATTGCATTAGGGTGTCCGGGCCACCCTCCGTTTCCGAACGCTCCGCTGCAAAGCGGGGCGCGTCCACGCAGGAGTTATCCCCCAGGCGGATTCTGTTTCGCTCCGCTACGTACCACCCACCCTACGTCGGCCAAAGCTTCTCGCCCGTGTCGGCATCGTAGAGAGTGATAGCCCCAAGACGGCAATTCTGGGCCGCGGAGAGAATATCGTCCGGCGGATCGCCTTGCGGGTCGATGACCACGGACTTGATCTCGTCGTCCTTTTGGAATGTCCCCGGTGCTTCCTCGCAGCAGAGACCATCGCCCACACAGGTGTCGCGGTCGATTTCGATCTTATAGCCGGTCATGGGTTTGACTCCGTCTCCGTTCGGCCCGCCGGGCATTCCACGGTGGAGCCGGCAGCGGTTTCGAAGCGACGCAGGCATTCGGGTTTGAAACGCTGCCGCTCGAACCCCAGCGCGTCATAGGGTACGCCCTGGGCAAACGCCAAGAGCTGAAAATAGTAAACCGGCGGCGTGCGGAAGTCCTCGCCGAACTGTTGAGAAACTTTCATCTGGCCGTAGTCGAACTGGCCGAAACACGTGGGGCAGATCATGCACAGCAGGTCCGCCTGTTCGTCGTGCACCGTGCTCAGCAGATCGTGCATCATCTTGGCCGGGAGGTCTTCCGTTTGGCAGGCCTTGCCGCAGCAGAGATACCAATTGCGGTGGCGCAGGGGGGTGGCCCCCAGGGCCGTCACCAGGTTCTCCAACACGGTGGGGTTGTTGGGATCGTCCACCTGCATGATCCGGCTGGGTTTCAACAGGTGACAGCCATAATGGATGGCCACCTTCAGGCCGGTCAACGGGCGCACCACCGATCCGCGCACCGCATCAAACCCGGCCACCTCCCGGACCAGGGTGGTGATGTGCCTCACTCGGGCGGTACCTCGGTACTGCCGCCCGATTCTCCGCAACCGCTCGTTGACTTGGGCCCGGAAAACCTCGTCCTGGAGCAGATGGTACGACTCCGAGAGGGTGGCCGTGCATCCGGAGCAATTGGTGAAAATGTCCAAGCCTAAGTCTTCGGCCAGGGTCAGGTTGCGGGCGGCCACCGCCAGCCAGGAGAGCTTGTCCTTGGATTTGAAGTAGATGGGGTCGGGACAGCAGGAAGCGCCCTCCAGGTCGACGATCTCAATGCCTAATTTGGGCAAGGTCTGCCGGATGGCGAACTCCATCGCGGGATGCCGTGTGGGGATCAGGCAGCCGGGAAAAAACGCGAAGCGTTTCACGTTGCGCCTCCCGCGTCTCGCGCCGGCGTGTTGCCGACCACGCCGGCCGGGGTTTGCCCCGGAGATTCCGGGTTCGCCAACCCCGGCTCGATCAGTTGGCGGATCTCGTCCATCGGGACCGGAGGCAGTGGCGGTAGGCCGAACCGTTCGCGCTGCCGATTCACCGCCGGGTTCAGCGGCGTGGTGCGCCCCGTCTCTTCAAACGTTCTGATGATCTTGTCCACGGCGTCTGGGTAGATCCCCAAATCCGCCAGCATGTTCTTCAACGAGATGATCACCTCCACCGGCTTGACGTCCTGGGGGCAGCGCTCGTGACAGTTGTAGCAATTCACGCACTGCCACAGGATCGAATCCTCGACGAGCAACTCGTCGCCCAGACCGTACAGCACCTTGAGCATGATCTCGCGGGGATTGAAGGTGCCACCACTGTACGTCGCCGCCGGGCAGTCACCCACGCAGGCGCCGCATTGGTAGCAGAAACGGACCAGGTTGCCTTCCAACTTCTCGGCCAGCTTCCGCCGGAAGTCGAAGTTGACCCGAACAACGCCGGGGCTGGACCGGTCCGCAGGTTCCAGAGCACTGGGATCACGGGGCGCCTCGAACATCCGTCTTACTCCCTGGAGCTATCCGTTCTCAGCCGCATCCTCTTTGCTGACGGCTCTTTTCTTCAGATGCCGGATGCTGTTCGAGCGGCACTTGGGGCAGGAGCGCTCCTTGTCCTCGCCTTTTTCCACGGGCTCGGTGTACTCATGCCCGCACATCATGCAGCGAAAAGTCTCGATGCTGGTGGTGGCCATCGCATTCTCCGATCCTCTGTCTCCAGCTTGGGTGGCATGGGTCCGCCAGGGGCGAGCCTCTGGCGAGCCGTCTTGCGAACCCGTGCTCAAAGCGTGGTTCCCACGGGTCTGCACCGTCCGCAGCGATCATGCCGCGGGACGATGCAGACCCATGCTACCCCACGCCAAACTGGTTCCGTCTTCCAGACATCTTCAGCTCGCCGCGGCAGCTACGGCCGCCTCCTTTGGGGTTTTGCCGGGCTTAGGTCGGAGGGCTTGGCGAGCGTGTTCCATCTCCTGTCGGGTCACGGTTTTGCGGAGCTCCTCCATCTGCCCCATCACCTTGGCGAACTTCTGGCCCTCGGCGGCGCTGATCCATTCCAACTGCAGGCGCTCGGGGCGTACGCCGGCTTTTTCCAGCTTGTCCCATAAGCGCTGCACGCGTTTGACCGTCTGCCGATTGGCGTTGATGTAGTGGCAGTCGGCGTAGTGGCAGCCGGAGACCAGCACGACGGGGGCACCGCACCGG
Organism: Planctomycetota bacterium; assembly: GCA_043803085.1. Taxonomy (GTDB): domain Bacteria; phylum Planctomycetota; class Phycisphaerae; order UBA1845; family UBA1845; genus JAAEQG01. Next base: position 13,440 of record JAZDKM010000372.1, on the reverse strand, counting down.
AACGCTTCCAGTACCATCTCCTCCGAGACCCTGGCCGAACACATCGTTCGGACCACGCGATTCGAAGCCGGGTATTGAATGCGGGATATGCCCGCCATATCTCCGCCGGCATAGGAGCACCAATTGCATGCGAAGGCGAAGACCTTGTCCTGAGGATCCTCGGCCAGCACGGCACGCACCTGGGCAAAGAGCTGCTCGTCAGTGAAGTGCCGCATGGTGATGGCGCCGAACTGACAGGTCGCCCCGCAAGCGCCGCAACCCGCGCAGGCTGCTTCCACCACGACCGCCGCTTCGCCTTTCTTCCAGACAATCGCCCCGTAGGGGCATACCGCGGCGCACAGCCCGCACTTCTTGCACGTCGCCTCGTCGATCCGGCTGGTAACGGCCTCGATGTGGATCCGGCCGGCATTCAGCAGAGCACCGGCGCGGGAAGACGCCGCCCCGGCCTGGCAGACCGACTCCTTGATATCCTTGGGGGCTTCACAGAAACCGGCGAAGTACACCCCGCGGGTCGGCGCGTCTACCGGCTTGAGCTTGGGGTGCGACTCCATCAAGAAGCCGTCGGAGGTCTTGGAGAGCGTCAACAGCCCGCAAATCTTGGCCATATCCTTGGGGGGTACAACCCCCACGGACAACACCAGCATTTCGAACTCGTGTCGTTCCAGCCGTCCGGAGGTAGTGTTCTCGACCGTGACGATGAGGTTGCGCGTTTGGGGGTCTTCCTCGACGTCCCCCGGCAACCCGCGGATGTAGCGCGTGCCGGCCTCCTTGGACCGCTGGAACATGTCCTCAAAGGATTTCCCGAACGCCCGGATGTCCTGGTAGAAGACCATGTTTTCGACATCCGGGTAGTGGTCGGCCAGGAGCAGGGTGTCCTTGATCGTGTTCATGCAGCAGATGTTGGAGCAGTACGGACGGCCGATCTTGGGATTCCGCGACCCAACACACTGGATGAAACCGATGCGCATAGGGTGCTGCTGATCGCTGGGGCGGACGAAGTTTCCACCCGTGGGGCCGCCCGCGCAGATCAGCCGCTCGAATTCCATGGAGGTAATGACGTTGTCAAACCGCGCGTAGCCGTACTCGTCCATCTCGGTGGGGTCGTACACGTCCAGCCCGATGGCCACGATCACCGCCCCGACCTCCCGGGTGATGATCTCATCCCGGTTGTCATAGTTGATCGCGCGCTTTTCGCAAACGTCGGCGCATTTCCCGCAGGCGATGGGGTTGTTGCCCAGGCAGTCGTCCATGTTGAGGATGTAGGAGCAGGGGACGGCCTGGGGGAAGGGGATGTAAATGGCCTTGCGGGAGGAGAGCCCCATCTGGTACTCATCCGGCTTGACCACCGGGCAGACCTTGACGCATTCCCCGCACGAGTTACACAGCTTGGGGTCGACGTAGCGGGCCTTCTTGCGGATCTTCACCGTGAAGTTCCCGATGTACCCCGAAACCTCCTCGACTTCGCTATAGGTGAGCAACTCGACGTTCGGATGCCGACCGGCATCAATGGCCTTGGGGCCGAGAATTCATATCGAACAGTCCATCGTGGGATAAGTCTTGTCCAGTTGGGCCATGATCCCTCCGATGGAGGGCTGTTTCTCCACCAGGATGGCTTTGTGTCCCGCGTCGGCGAGTTGCAGGGCGGCCTCCATGCCCGCCACCCCGCCCCCGATGATCAGCACCGCCTTGGTCACTGGCACGCTGAGTTCCTCCTGCGGTTGGAGGAAGCGGGCCCGGGCCACTGCGCTGGCCACCAGGTCCTTGGCCTTGCGCGTCGCGCCGTTCCGATCCCCGGGATGCACCCAGGAGCAGTGCTCTCGCAAATTGGCCATCTCCATCAGGTAGGGATTCAGTCCGGCCTGCCAGACGCACTGCCGGAAGGTGGGCTCGTGCTGCCTGGGGCTGCACGAGGCCACCACCACCCGGTTGAGCCGGTGCTCGCGGATGGCGTTCTTGATCTCGTTCTGCCCGGGATCAGCGCAGGTGTACTTGTTCCGGACCACGCACGCCACATCCGGGAGCGTCTCGGCGTACTGGGCCACTGCGGCGCAGTCCACCGCCCCAGCAATGTTCAGCCCGCAATCGCAGACGAACACGCCCACCCGCACCTCATCATTCGTGGATTTCGCAACCATGGCCTGCCCTTCCTGATTCACAGCGCGTCGGCCAGCAGTTCCGCCAGATCGCGCATCGGGATCTTGATCTCGCCCTCCAGATGGGGGTCCTTCATGGCACAACCAAAGTGGATCTGGCACTTCGGGCATGCGGTCACCAGCAGTTCCGCGCCGGTGGCCCGCGCTTCCCGCAGACGATCCACCTGAATCTGTTTAGCGAAGCGGTCACAGTTCGACCAGGTCCCGCCGGCGCAACACACCGCGTTCGCGCCGGACCGGCGCATCTCGACAACCTCAACCCCGGGCACAGCCGCCAGCATACGCCGCGGCGCTTCGTAAATGCCCAAATGCCGGCCCAACCGGCACGGGTCCTGGAACGTGACCCGCCGCCTCCCCCTCTCTTTGAACTTCAGCTCGGACAAGTGTTCGGCCGCAAACTCGCTCAGGTGCATAATCCGGGGTACCCGCCCGTTAAAGAACGGCAGGTAGTCCAGTTTCCAGGTTCGCAGGCACTCGGCGCAGGAGGTGACCAGCACTTCCGCCCCGCTGTCGGCCACCAGCTTCACGTGGTGCCTGGCCAAGGCCTCGAAGTGCCCGCGGTCGCCGTTCCAGAACAGATCGTGCCCGCAGCAGCGCTCCTCCGGCGAGACCACCGGGGGGATGCCCAAACGGTTCAGCAGGCGTACCGCGGCGCGGGTGCCCTCCAGGGTCTTGACTTGGAGGTCCGAGAAGAACGCGTCGTAGTACATGGTGCAGCCGGTCCAGAAAAACACCGCGCCTTTCTTGGGCTCGGTCTTCAGGTCAGCGCTCAACCAACCCATCCGCTGCTGCGGCGTGCTCCCCTGGGCCATCATGCGCATCACCGATTGCAGCGCCCCACCGTGGGGGCATTGCGGCTCGGGGCCCGCGTCGTGACTTAGCTCCCGGAGCCCGCGCACCAACTCGATGTAGGCGACCTGGGCCGGGCAACGCCGCTCACACAGACTACAAGTCAGGCAACTGAACAGGTTCCCGTTCTCCAGGATTTCCCGCGACTGTCTCAGGTTGGCGGCCAATACGTGCCGCCGCGGGCTGTAGTCACCGCCGGCCCGAGCAATGGGGCACGTGGCGGTACACTTGCCGCAGTCATAGCACGCCCAAGCCCGGGTCGTTTTGGCGGTCTCCGCTAAGTCAGGCATCGGCCTCCACTCCTCGTAAGCTCATGCCGTTAGAGCCGCCGCCGGCGAAATGGCCAGCGGGCTCGGACCCAGCTTGCGCACCCCCTCGGTGAACTCGTTGATGACCTGCGCAAACCGGAGGCCTTCCGCGGCGCTGATCCACTCCAAGCGCAGGCGCCCCTCCTCTAAGCCTAGCAGCTTGACCAGATTCCTGGTTTTCTCGAATTGCTCGACGGCCCGCTCGTTCCCGAAGATGTAATGGCAGTCCCCGAAGTGGCAACCCGAGACCAGGACGCCGTCCGCCCCCTTCTCGAACGCCCGCAGAACGAAGCCCGGTTGGATCCGCCCGGAGCACATGACCCGGATCATGCGGAAATGGGGCTGGTGCTGGATGCGCGAAACGCCGGCCGTATCGGCCCCGGCGTAGGAGCACCAGTTGCAGGCGAACACGACAATGTTCGGGTTCCATGACGGCGCCGCTGTCGCGGGCGCGTATTCGACCGTCTCAGTTGCTGCCGTCGCGGTCATCGTAGTACCTGTACTTGGAGCTCCGCGCGGGCCGAAGCCCGCAAATCATCCTCGAAAAACGCGTCGATCATGGCGTGAACCTGCGTGTTCGTGAAGTGCCTAGCCGTGATCGCCCCGGATGGGCACCAGCTTGCGCAGGTCCCGCAGCCCTTGCACAAGGATGCGTTGATCCGCGCCGTGTAGCTCCCCGGCGCGGTCTCCACGAGTTGCGGCGCCCGGAACTGGCAAATCTCGACACACTGACCACAGGCTCGACACCTGACCTCGTCCACCACCGCCACCGCCGGATCCAGTTTCACGTGGTCATAGGCCAGGAACACCGAGGCCTTGGCCGCCGCCGCCGAAGCCTGAGCCACGGTGTCCACAATGTCCTTGGGCCCCTGGACGGTACCCGCCAGAAGCACGCCCTCTACGACCGTCTCCACCGGGGCCAACTCCGGGTGCCTCTCCATGAAGAAACCATCGAGTCCTACACTGGCCTTCAGCATGTCATGGAAGTGGTTCGTCTCCGGCTGCCTGGGTCGCATCCCCACGCTGAGGACCACCAGGTCCACCGGGACCTCCACGCGCCGCCCCAGCAGGTCATCGAAGCACTGCACCGCTTCGGCACACTCCTGCCCCACGACGTGCGCTCTTTCGCCGGGCGGGATGCGGACGAAGAGCACCCCCATGCCTCTGGCTTGGCGATACATCTCCTCTGCGCCCGTGGAGACGGTGCGGATGTCCCGGTAGAAGATCGTCGTGTCGATCCCCCGCTCACAGAATTGGAGGGCCTGTTTGATCGCGGTGGGACAGCAATAGCGTGAGCAACCCGTAAAGCCATTCGGTTCCCGGGAGCCTACGCACAGAATGAACGCGGCGCTCTTGATCCGGCATCCGTCGAGGATCAGGGCGGTTTCGTCCATGTACCCCAGGGAGAGCGCCTCGACCAATGGTTGCGGCTCCGTCTGGAAGAAGGCACGCTCCAACTCCTGGCTGGTCAGCACGTTGGGGAACCGGCCGTAACCGTACTCTCCCTGCGGATCGTAGAGCTCGGCCCCGGTGGCCAGGATGATGGCGCCGACGCGCAACGGTTGCCCGTCTTCGCCCTCCGCGTGGATCGAAGCCGCCGGCGCGGCGGGGTGGCACGGGTCCGCCAAAGGGCTCGCCAAAGGTTCGCCTTTGGCAGACCCATGCCACCCTGCACTAAACACAGACTTAGCCGCCGGCCTATTCAGGGTCACCTCAAAGTTGCCCACGAAGCCGGTGATGCTCTCGACCTCGGTCTTCAGAAGCACGCGGGCGCCGCTCTCCTTCAAACGTTTGAGCTTTTCCTCCAACACCTCGGCCGCCGGACGCATGTTCGGGTAGAGGGATTTAAGATTGGGTTGAGCCAGTCGTCCGCCCAGGCCGTCCTCCTTCTCCACCAACGTTACAGGAAAACCCTGCACGGCCAAGTCGGTGGCCGCCTGGATGCCGGCGATCCCTCCCCCAATGACCAGGCAGGCGCGGGTCATGGGGACTTCGCCCGCCTGGAGCGGTTCCAGATGGCGGGCCCGGGCGATGCCCATCCGGAGCAGAGTGCGGGCCTTGTCTTGGGCTTCGCGGGGTTGCCGGGCATGGACCCACGAACACTGGTCGCGGATGTTGACCATCTCCAGGAGGTAGGGGTTGAAGCCGATCCGCGCCAAGGTCTCACGGAAAATGGGTTCGTGGGTGCGTGGAGTACAGGCGGCCACCACCACGCGGTTCAACCGGTGCTCCCGAACGAGCTCGACGAGCCTTTCCTGTCCCGTCGCCGAACAGGCGAACAGGTTGCTCTCGGCGACCACCACCCCCGCTATGCCGGCCGCATATTGGGCCAACTCCGCCACGTCCAGCACCACGGCGATGTTGAGCCCGCAGTGGCAGACCAGCACGCCGACCCGCGGCGCACCGGAGAGATCGAGCGGCTCGACGGGCTCTTCTTTCTTTTCGACACGGTGCCCGCCAAGGAACAACTGAGCCCGCGCCGCCGCGGCCGAGGCCTGGGCCACACAGTCCGGGATCACTTGCGGACCCACCGCGCTGCCCGCCACGAAAATCCCCTCCCGCGTGCTCTCCACCGCTGAGACGGCCGGGTCCTTGCGCGCGATGAAACCGTACTGGTCCGTCTCAATGCCGAGAAGCTTGGCCAGTTGGGCGGCCCCGTCGTTGGGGGCGGCGGCCACGGAAAGTACCACCAGGTCGGCGCGGAGACGTTCCTGCCGGTGCCGCAGAGTGTCCTCGACGAACACTTCGAGCGTATCGTCCTCGGGGACCCGGTCGATCTTGGCGGGGCGGCCGCGGACGTATTTGGCGCTCTGCCCGTCCCGCGAGCGCTGCACGAAATCGTCGAACCCTTTTCCGAACGCACGCAGGTCGGTATAGAGGATCGTGACCTCCTCCACCTCGGGATCATGCTGGCGCACCAGCACGGAGTCCTTCACCGCGTTCATGCAGCAGAAGCGGCTGCAGTACGGCCGTCCTCCCTCTCCGCGGGCCCCGACGCACTGGATGAACACGATCCGCTTGGGGGTCCTCATGTCCGCGGGGCGGACCACATGGCCTTGCGTGGGTCCCGAGGCGTTGAGCATCCGCTCGAACTCCAGGCTGGTGACCACGTTGGGGAAACGGCCATACCCGTAATTGCCCAACTTGCGGGCGTCGAACTCCTGGAAGCCCACCGCGACCACGATCGCCCCGACGTCTAAGACGATGTCCTTCGGCCGCATGTCAAAGTCGATGGCGTCGACGTCGCAGACCTTGGTGCAGCGGCCGCACACCAGGAAATTGGGTTGGTAGTCCTGCTGCTTCCGCTTCTTGAGCTCCTGGACCTTCTGGAGCCTCTTGAACTGTTTCTCGCTCAGGAAGCCCTGAAGATTGAGGCAGGCCTCGCGGTCGATCACGTAGGCCGCGGGCACCGACTGGGGAAACGGCCGATAGATCGCCTTGCGGGCCTTGAGGCCCACGTCGAATTCATTGCCCCCCACGACGGGACAGGCATCCACGCACCGCCCACAGGCGACGCACAAGTCCTCGCGCACGTAGCGCGGGTTTTTGCGCACGCAGACACGAAAATCCCCCGGCCCACCCGCGCAGTCGATCACTTCCGCGTTCGTGAGCACCTCGATGAGCGGATGCCGACCGGCATCCATCGCCCTAGGCCCGAGGATTCATATCGAACAGTCCATGGTGGGAAAGGTCTTGTCGAGTTGGGCCATCCGGCCGCCCAACGACGGCGCGCTATCCACCACGGTCACGCGGATCCGGGCGTTGGCTAAATCCAGAGCGGCCTGGATGCCGGCGATACCCCCGCCGATCACCAGGGCCCGTTTCTCTGTTATCGATCCCCGCTCAACAACTGATTTTGCGGGCTGCGCTTTCATGCGCTCGCACCTCTTTCAACCATCATCACGCCAAACCCACACTTCCCGGAGACCGCCCGGTTACGTCGTGACGGCGGTCGGTTCCTGCCGGTCGGCTTTGTTCCGTCCGTACTCTGCATCGAAGTAGGCGCAGCCGGCCTCGAAGGCCCTGAGGTTCAACTCCTCGGTCCCCGACGGTACCGAGGCGCTCACCGCTTCACGCATCTGGTCGCGGGTCACGAGTTGGGTCACCGCCGCGAAGAATCCGACCATCACGATGTTCTGCACCAGAGATCGTCCTACCGATTCCGCGATGCGGGTAGAAGGTATCCCGAAGGCCGGTTGTCCCTCTTTGAAGGTCGGGTGCACCAGGTTCTTCTCATAGATCAGGATGCCGTTGTCTTTCAGCTCGTCGCGGTAACGGTCGTACCCCTCCGTCGACATGACCACGAAGATGTCCGGTCGCCGGAGGTAGGGGTACAGCACCCGGGTGTCCGACACGGTGAGTGTGGCGCTGCAGGCCGAACCTCTCGCCTCCGGACCGAAACTCTGAATCAGGGTGGCGTGCTTGCCGGCCTGGATGGCGCAGGCCCGGCCGATGATGTATCCCGCCAGGACCACGCCCTGTCCGCCGAAACCCGTCACCCGAATCTCCGTCCTACTCATGGAGCCATCCTCCCTCTGGTGGCAGGGGCACGTATTTCTCACCGAGCGTTTTCTGGTAGTGGCTGTCCATCATCTCCAGAAACGTAGGCTGCTCTTCGTCGACGAACTTTCCGCAGATGATCTTGCCCTGAAAGTCGATCGCGACCTTGCTGGGGTCCGCCCCGTGGTTGATTTCCGCGTTGTCGTGGTAAAAGCGCATCAGGTCGAATCCCGTACCCAGGCGGTTGAGCCGCGCGTACAACGTCGAGCACGGGGTGATGACTTCAATGAAACGGAAACCCTTGCGCTCGATCGCTTCCTTGAACGAGCGGGTCAGCCGGCGGACGTGCAAGGAGGTCCAGCGCGCCACGTAGGTCGCCCCGCAACTCGCCGCCAGGTGCGGAAGGCTGAACGGCGGCTCAAAGTTCCCGTAGGGCATGGTCGAGGTCCGCGCCGTCAGCGGCGTGGTGGGGGCGTTCTGCCCGCCGGTCATGCCGTAAATGAAGTTGTTCACCAGAACCACCAGAAGATCCATCCTCCGCCGCGCGGCGTGGATGAAGTGGTTCCCCCCAATCCCGACCAAGTCTCCGTCGCCGGAAAAAACGGTCACCAGCAACTCCGGCCGTCCCAGCTTGAGTCCGGTGGCGAACGGGATGGCCCGGCCGTGCGTGCTGTGGAAACTGTCCAGCTTCATATAGCCTGCGACCCGCCCGGTGCAACCGATGCCGGAGACGATCGCCACCTTGTCCAGATCGATGGCTGCCTGCTCCAAGGCCGCGGCGTAACACTTGACCACCGTGCCGATGCCGCAAGTAGGGCACCAGATATGGGGCATCCGATCCATCCGCAGATAGGGGGTTATCGGATGCTCGTCGTTCCAGGTCGCTGTCTGCTCTAAGACCGTGCTCATTTTGCCGCCCTCACAATTGCCTCGACGATGGTCTCCGGGTCGTGTACCCCGCCGCCGCCGTGGGGCACCAGAATCGCAGGGGCCCGCCCCCCGGCACAGCGTTGCACCTCAAGAACCATCTGCCCGTAGTTGATCTCCGGTACGACGAAGGCTTTGATCTTGCCGGCCAGCTCCTGGATCCGCTTCTCCGGGAACGGCCAGACTATGATCATCCGGACCATGCCCACCTTGACGCCCTGACTCCTGGCGATCTCCATGGCCATCTGGGCCACCCGCGAGGTGATCCCATAGGTGACCAGCACGACCTCGGCTCCGTCGATGCCGTCTTCTTCGAGACGGACGATCGCGTCAGCGTTGCGCCGGATCTTCTCGACCAGTCGCCGGACGCATTTCTCCTGACATTCCACGCTCATCGCCGGATAGCCGCGCTCGTCGTGGGTCAGTCCGGTGGTGTGGAACCGGTACCCATCCCCCGCGCGGGCGAATTCCGGGATGTCCCGTCCGTTCACCAGATAGGGGAGATATTCACCCGATGGTTTGGAGGTGAGCCGGCGGGGCACGACCTCGATGTCCTCGGCCTTGGGAATGACCACCTTTTCGGTCATGTGCCCCACGCACTCGTCCATCATGAACAAGACCGGGACCCGGTAGACCTCGGAGAGGTTGAACGCGTCGATGGTCAGGTCGAAGGCTTCCTGGGGCGACTGCGGGCACAGGGCGATGATTTCGTAGTCACCGTGTGAACCCCAGCGGGCCTGCATCATGTCCGCCTGCCCCACCATGGTGGGCAGTCCCGTGGAAGGCCCCGCGCGCTGCACGTTCACGACGACACAGGGGGTCTCCATCATCGCGGCCAGCCCGATGTTCTCCATCATCAAGCTGAATCCCGGGCCGCTCGTGACGGTCATGGACTTCGTCCCGGTCCAGGAGGCCCCCACGATCGCGGCCATACTGGCCAACTCATCCTCCATTTGGATGAACGTGCCTCCTATCATGGGGAAGCGCCGGCAGACCCGCTCCACCACCTCGGTGGAGGGCGTGATGGGGTAGCCGGCCACGAACCGGCAACCGGCGGCCATCGCCCCTTCGCCGCAGGCAAAATCCCCGTCAAGATAATGGGTGCCGGTCAAAACGCCGGCCGGGTATGCTTTCAAGGCCCATCCTCCTTCTTATGTTTGGCTGCCAGCCGTGCTCATACCGCTCGGTGCGGTTGAGGCGTCCCCGCTCGCGGCGGCGAGCTCGCCATCCGAAAGGGCTACGCTGAAGATCGCAAAATCGGGACAGATCATTTCGCAAAGGTTACAGTTGACGCATTCGCCTTCGAGGATCACTTTGGGGGGATGATACCCCTTGCGATTGAACTCCTCGGACAAGGCTAAGACCCCCTTGGGGCAGTACTCCACGCAAAATCCGCAGCCCTTGCAACGGTCCACGACGATGCGCACCGCGCCCCGCGGGACCTTGATGCGATCGATGTCCAGAGGTTTTCGCCAGTACTTCATCTCATCGCCCCTTCTCGTCGCCCAGGTCCGGGCGCGCCTCACGAATCTTCTGGTAGAGACAGCCGCCGCGGATACGCCCAATCGGACAGTCCCTCTCGAAATAGGCGGCACACCGTAGACAACCTTCCGATCCGGAACGCTTCTCTGCCAGCAGCGAGATCGACAGACGCTCGAGCAGGTGACACGCTTGCTCGATCTCCGCGGGACGGAAACTCGCCAGGAGCGGTGCCAGCCGCGCCGCCTTCACTTTCTCGTACTCACGCACCAGCCGGTGCGCCTCCGGGCTGATCGACACCAGAGTCGCCCGGCGATCCCCTTTGAACGGTGTCCGGACCACCAAGCCTAGACGTTCCAGCTTGTCAATGTTCTTCGTCGCGGCAGGTGGGCTGACGGCGAGAAGCTCGGCCACCTCCCCAACTTGGTGGGGCCCGTCCAAGGCCATCAGCTTCAGGACGCGGAACTGTGAACGGCTGAGTGGGGCCGGGCTCACTTCGCGGAGAATCTCTTCCTCCAGAATCTCACGGACGGCCGATGCAAAGATGTGGCTGAAGCGCAAGAAACGAAACTGTCTGCCCTCTTCGCCAGCGCTCGCGCGGTCCTCAGTATCTGCCGGCAAACCAGAATGGTCCACGTACGGGAACACCTGCTCAACCCCGCCACAACCCGGTAGTATAAGACACTCCGCCCCTCCCGCTAGGATCCCGATCAAAGGTCGCTTATTAACCCAGGCACCATTTAACCGGTCTAAGTAGCCATTATACGTCAAGGATTATCGGGTCGCAACAGGGTAAGCCCAGGCACCATTTAACCGGTCTAAGTAGCCATTATACGTCAAGGATTATTGGGTCGCAACAGGGTAAGCCATAAAGTCGTACTTGAATCCCCGGGTCCACGTCCGGCTGGCCTTACCTCATGACCGGACTAACCTTCGCTCAGTTGGCACCTTGTTTCGGAGACCATTTTCGGGTATGATGAATGCGTGTCGACGAACGGGATCGAGCGCAGCGACGAGCCGGCCCTATCCATGTCGAGCCGGTGGCCCCAATAAGTCGTCATTGGGGCGAGGGGGCCGATTCGTCCCGGGCTGCGCTGTGTGTCATCTCACAATCAAGGGAGTCTTGCCATGGTGACAACCGCATGTCCCAAGAACGTCGTGCTCAAAAATGGGCGAAGGGTCCTCATTCGACCACTCACCCGGGACGATCTTGAGCAATTGCAGGCCTTCTTCCTGAAATTGCCCGAGCAGGACCGCCTGTTCTTGCGCAGCGATGTTCGCGACGCCAAACGGGTACACCGATGGGCCGAGGAGATGGATTCCGGACACCTCCTGGCCCTCGTCGCCATGGACCACGATCAGATCGTGGCCACCGGACGCCTCTACTACATGAACCATGAATGGATGCGCCACGTCGGTGAGATTCGGCTGATCACCGCCAAAACCCACCGTCACCTAGGTTTGGGCGTCTTGCTGGTCCGGGAACTGGTTGACCTGGCCGGGGGGCACGGCCTCGAGAAAATCCAAGCCCAGGTCGTGGAGGACAGCGTGGGCGCGATCAAGATGTTCCAGGCCATCGGCTTCAAAACGGAGGCCATCCTCAAGGGCATGGTCAAAGATCAGAGCGGGAAGAAGCGTAACCTGGTAATCATGGTCAACGATGTCCAGGAGCTGGACCGGATCCTGGAGGACTGGATTCAAGATTCAATGCAAGCCGCCCACCGGGTTCCCGGACCCTGCGAAGGGTAGTCCCCCGTAGGCGAACCATCCGACCCGCGCGTCCGGCGTCGTGAACGCCGCTTTGCTACGTTATCTGCCCGCCGTCAGGGCCACACCACTGACGCCTACGCTTTTGCCATACGAGCCGGTGCGTCGACCCACGTCGCCTGTTCCTTGGAACTTGACGACCCGCGGCTGTCTTACGGAGAATGCACGGCCACGGTGGCGAGTGCGGCGCCTTGGGAGGCGGACGGCACGAGACCGGATACGATCACCACGGCTGGCGCATGGTGACTGCCACCGAGACCGTGCAGGCCGGACCTCGGGATTCCCGTTGAGCATCGGCTGCAAGATGGGGGAGGCTTCGTCGTGATTTCAGCCGGCGTCGTCGTGACCAACGGCATCCATGAATTGCGGGAAAACCTCACCGGGTCGGCCTATTATAGCCCCGACATGGCCCCCACCACTCCGGCGGCCCGCAAGTGGGGCCTGAAGGACATCGCCGCCCTGTGGATCTCGATGTCCGCTTGCATCCCCACCTACATGCTGGCTTCGTCGCTCATCGACGGCGGCATGAATTGGTGGCAGGCGGTGCTGACCATCTTCCTGGGCAACCTGATCGTACTGGTCCCGATGGTGCTGAACGCGCACGCCGGCACGCGCTACGGCATTCCCTTCCCGGTCTACTGCCGCGCGCCCTTCGGTCTTCGCGGCGCGAACATCCCGGCCCTGCTGCGGGCCTTCGTCGCCTGCGGCTGGTTCGGCATTCAGACGTGGATTGGCGGTTGGGCGATCTTCAAGATTCTGGCCGTCTATTTCCCCGCCTGGGAGACGCTGCCCGCGCCCTTTCTGGGCATCAGCGCGCCGCAACTCGCGTGCTTCCTGTTCTTCTGGGGGATCAACCTGTTCGTGATCTATCGCGGGATCGAGACCATCCGCTTTCTGCTGAACATCAAGGCCCCGCTGTTGATCGTCTTGGGACTGCTGCTGTTGGCCTGGGCGTATCGCCGGGCCGGCGGGTTTGGCCCCATCCTGTCGCAGCCGTCGGCGTTCGTCCCCGGTGGTCCCAAGGCGGGACAGTTCTGGACCTTCTTCTTTCCGGCGCTGACGGCCAACGTCGGCTTCTGGGCCACACTGGCCCTCAACATCCCCGACTTTACCCGCTACGCCTACTCGCAGCGTGATCAGGTCATCGGCCAGGCGCTGGGGCTGCCGACCACGATGGCTCTCTATTCGTTCATCGGCGTCGCCGTCACCTCGGCGACCATCGTCATCTATGGCCAGCCCATCTGGGACCCGATCGTACTGCTGGCCAAGTCCGACAACGCCTTCGTACTGGTGGTCTCCATGTTCGCGCTCTGCCTGGCGACGCTCGCAACGAACCTCGCGGCTAACGTGGTGAGCCCGGCTAACGACTTCGCCCATCTGTGGCCCAAGCGGATCTCCTTCCGCACCGGAGGTCTGATTACGGCCCTGATCGGCGTCCTCATCCAGCCCTGGCGGCT
>JAZDKM010000371.1:0-3782 GCA_043803085.1 Planctomycetota bacterium | reverse complement strand
AAATCCGTTCCTCCCGACAAATCCATGTGGTGGCGATGCCCAGGGGTCGGGCGCCGCCGACGTCGCTGTGCAGGGAATCACCCACGTGCATGACATGCCCCGGCGACACGCCCATCTCGGCGAGGGCCTTTTGAAAGATGGCGGGATGCGGTTTGTAGGAACGGGCGTCCTCTGACGTGACCACTCGGTGAAAGCGCAAACCATGCCTCTCGGCCGCGGCGAGAACGTCTTCGGTGTCGGCGTTCGACACGCAACAGATCGGGAGGTCGAGGGCCGTCAGGGCCTCGAGCGATTCCGGCTGGAGCGATGGGGCGGCCCAGTACTGTTTCAACTGCCTGACGAAGGGGACCGGATCGAAGGGCCCGACCAGGGGCTTTACCGTCTCAATGAGGGTGTCGCACTCCAACTCGAACAGGTTCCGAAACGCCCCATCGTGCGAAGTTTCGAGGGCCGCGAAGAACCGCCGCCCCCAGGCGACGGCCAACTCCGCCGGCGGGATGGTGAGGCTCAATTGCCTCACCACCGAACCGCAGGTCTGCTCGACGGCCTCCTTGTCGCCGGCCGTGATGGTCCCGTAGAAGTCGATGAACAGGGCGTCGTATCTTCGGTCGGTCATCGGTTCGGTGGCTCGCTCGTGCCCAGGTCCGTTTAGGCTCGTCCGCCGCATAGGTTAACCGAAGCCGTGGGGTTTTGCACCGACGCCCCCCAACAAGGGCGCGCCGCCCTCCTGGTTTCCGATGTCCAACGTGGCCGTAGCGGGATATGATGAGAGTAGACAGAGGGCCGGCGAGCATGCGGCGTAAGGCGGCGAAGGCCTCCCGCCGCGGGTGCCGTTCGGAGGTAAAACCGCGTCTCGGTCATGGAGAAAACGAGGGAGTGGATGTCCAGTACCGGCGTCGAGAAGATTGTCGAACGACAGATGCGGAACTGGGAACTGGCCCGTAGCCAGAAGCAGGCGGCCCCGCAGGCCCACCGGACCTTCGAGTTCATCACCATCTCCCGGCAGAAAAGCAGCGGCGGATCGGCCTTGGCCCGCCGCCTCGGGGAACGGATCGGCTGGCAGGTGTATGATCGGGAAATCCTCAACTACATGGCCCACAACGACGCCGTGCAAGGGAAGATCTACGAGTTCGCCGACGAGCACGCCGAGGGGTATCTGGAAAGCATTTTGAAAAACCTCGGCTTCGAGGGCCCCTCGGAGGGCTCCGATTACTTCCGCAAGCTGGTGAGTTCGGTCGGCATGATCGCGCAAAGCAATCACGCCATTTTCGTGGGGCGCGGCGTGAACTTCGTTCTGCCGGCTGAACACGGTCTGCGCGTCCGAGTCGTGGCGCCCGAGGACCTGCGGTTCAAGCGCTACGCCGAAGGGAACGGCTGCTCCCTCGCAGCCGCCGCTGCCGCGGTGCGGAGACTCGACGCCGACCGCGCCAAGTTTCTACGCGAGCACTTCGACGTCGATGGCTCTTCACCCGAACATTACAATATGGTCGTCAATACCGCGATGCTCACCACTGACATGGCCGTCGCGATGGTCGTGGAAGGCCTGGAGCACAAGACCCGCGTTCGCGTCCGGCGGAAGTGAGCTCGTGCGCGCCCCTCTGAAGCAGGAGTCCGACGATGTCCATGAAGTTGGAGAGCCCCGCTTTCCGCCACGGCGAAGTGGTCCCGCGCCGATTCACCGCCGATGGACGCAACAGCTCGCCCGCGTTGGCGTGGTCCGGGACCCCGCAAAACGCTCGCGAACTAGTCCTCATCGTCGACGATCCCGACGCCCCAGGGCGCGAACCCTGGGTCCACTGGGTCGTGTACAAGATTCCCACGGTGACGGCCGGGTTGCCGGAGGGCGTCCCTTCGGGCCCTACGCCGCCCGAGCCCGTCGGCGTGTTCCAGGGCAGGAATTCCTGGGGTCAGCTCGGCTTCGGCGGTCCCGCGCCGCCCAAGGGGCACGGCGTGCACCACTACCACTTCAAGCTGTTTGCGTTGGACGCCCCGCTCGAGGTGTTCCACGGCTTGAACCAGGCGCAGCTTTCGGACGCGATGCGCGGGCATGTCCTCGAACAGACCGAGCTGGTCGGAACCTACTCCCGGTAGCCCTCCGTATTAGGCCGGATAGTTCACCGCAGGGCCCACGGAGACCGCAGAGAAAAACAGTTGGCGTCGAGAAGATGGAGCCGGACGACGAAATCTGTTACTGCTACCACGTGTCGCTGCGGAAGTTGGTCAACTTCGCCCGCCGCGAACGCCCTGACCACCCCAGCGAGATGACCCGGTGTCTCGGGGCGGGCACGGGTTGCGGGTGGTGTATCCCCTTCCTCGAGAGAATCGCCGCCGAGGCGGATCACTTCGACTTGACGAGCATGACGCCCGAAGAGTATGCCCAGCGGCGCCAAACCTACATCAAGACCGAGCACCCTAAAAACCAGTTCTAACCCAGCCCAGACTCAGAAAGGGCTAGCCGGAAAGGAACGGGTGTCAGGATGATTTTGTTGGGCCCACGTGGTTGCCTTGTCTTGGGCCTGACACGTGGTTGCCTTGTCTTGGGCCTGATATCTTTTCCCTGATCATCTCGCTCGGATTGCCAGGCAGGCACACTGGGGCTACCATTCTTGGAGGGTGTTTCCGGAGTGTCGCTATGACCGCAACCGCCCGTGACATATTGGCGGCGTTCGACGTCCTTGATCCCGCCGAAAGACGGCAAGTAGCCGTCGAAATCCTGCGCCGCTCCGTCGGAGTCGATGACCTTCCCGACGCGGGTTTCGAGGAACTGGCAGCCGAGCTGTTCCGAGGCTACGAGGCTGAGGAGGCTGCCCGTGCCGACCATTAACCGCGGCGAGGTTTGGCTGACCGACTTGGGCATCGCGGCCAAGGTTCGGCCGTGCTTGGTGCTGAGCGTCAGCCTGGAGCCTCAAGACCGCGTGCTGGTCACGCTCGTGCCGCACATGACGAGTGTGCGAGGGACGCGCTTTGAGATCGCGCTGCCGAAGCTCTTCCTCAAGACCGGGGCCTTCGATGCTCAAGGGCTCATCACGGTGGCGCCGTCGCGGCTGCTACGCAAGTTGGGCGAGTTGCAGCCTGCGGAAATGCTGCTGGTTGAAAAAGGGATCAGTCGCTGGTTGGGGTTATCAGCCTACAGCGCCTGAGCAATCAGTTCAGGTTCAGTAGGAGGTAGTGCGCTGCTCAGCCCTATCTCAGCTTACACCCCCCGTCACCGGGTTGGCCTTTCGCCCCGGCGGCGCGCTCTGAGAAACCTCAAGATGGACCCCGCCGGAAGTAAGCCTGACCCCCTTTTCTTTTCAGGACGCGGTGGGTCTGGCCCGGGCGGTGCGCGAGGCCGTGCGAAGAGTGTTGAAGAAATAGGTGACTGTCCCCTATTCATATAAAAAAAGGCGCGCGAACTTGGGGCCCATCTGGCGTTCCTGGATGAAAGCGGCTTCTTGCTCATTCCGACGCGCCGGCGGACGTGGGCGCCGGAAGGCCATACCCCCAGGATTCCCTACAGCTACAAGCACGACCGCATCTCGGCCCTGGCGGTCCTCACGGTCAGTCCGATCCGCCGGCACATCGGGCTGTACGCCCGCTTTCAGCAGGACAACTTCAAGGCCATGCACGTGGCCCCGTTCCTGCGTCAGCTTCTTCGCCACCTGCCCGGGCCGGTCATGCTCCTGTGGGACCAAGGCCAGATTCACAAGGGACCGGCGATTCGGCAAGTGCTGTCGGACAACCCCCGCTTGCACACGGAGTTCTTCCCCAAGTACGCCCCAGAACTCAACCCGGCCGAGCAG
>JAZDKM010000370.1:0-28339 GCA_043803085.1 Planctomycetota bacterium | reverse complement strand
CCGCTGATTCCCAAGCTGCACGAGGCCGGCTTCGCCGTGCTGGCCCTCGACATGCGCGGGCACGGAGAGAGCGTCCAGCCCGCGACCATGCGCCTCCGCGAGCGCGTCGCCCAGCGCGACCCCGCGCTGTTCAACGACATGTACCAGGACGTGGCCGCGGCCTACGTCTGGTTAGCGGGAAAGCCGAACGTCGATCCTTCCCAGTTCGGCCTGGTCGGGGCCAGTGTGGGTTGCAGCGTTGCCTTGGACTATGCCACGCGCGACAAGTCCGTCGACGCGGTAGTCTGCCTGACACCGGGCGAGAAGTATCTCGGCGTCGATTCCGTCGAGGACATCAAGGCCGTCGGCCGGCGGGCGATGCTGCTGCTGACCACCGAGGGCGAACGCGCGGATTCCGATTCCCTGGCGAAGCTCAACCCGGGCGCCGAAGTCCGCGTCGTCGGCAAGGGCGTCGTTCACGGCACTAACATGTTCGGGAAAATGGCGGGGATTGAGGACCAGATCGTCGCCTTCCTCAACGCGCATGTCCGCAGCGGCGGAGAGAAGCCGGTGGCCGCCTCGCTCCATGGCCACGAGTACTTCGCCGTCGGAAGTGCCGAAGATATCAAACTCGACCCGAAGGAACGCCGGCTGTTCTCGTCGCTCGAGGAAGCCCGCGCCCGCGGCCTGACCGGCCCTGATTCACCCAGCGAGGGCAAGATGATCGATACCCAAGAGGACCGGACCGATCGCGGCGGGGTACCGTAACCGGATTCCCTGCGGGACGGAAACCGAAAGATCGAGTTCCGACCGTCAGCTCCCGCTCCCTCACGGTCGCAGTTCGGCAGAGCGGGGTGTCTTCCCAAGGGATGGAACGCGGCTTCGGTATGCTGCAGCTTGGTCATCTCGAACTTGACGTGCCGTTCATTCAGGCGGCGCTGAGCGGCTACAGCGACCTGCCCATGCGCCGCATCGCGCGGCGCCACGGAGCGCCTTACGCACTTAACGAAGTCGTGCTCGACAAGCTGGTCACGCAGCACGGCAAGGTGCGGAAACGCATCCTACGCACCGAACCGGACGACCACCCCGTCGGCGGGCAGCTTATGGGCGCGGACCCGGACGACTTCGGTCCCGCCGCCTTCGCCTTGGCCGAGGCGGGCCATGACGTCATCGACATCAACTTCGGCTGCCCCGTGCGCAAGGTCCTGGGACGCTGCCGCGGCGGGTTCCACCTCTCCCAGCCGGAGGTAGCCCTCGACATCGTCCGCCGCGCCCACGACGCGGTCCAAGACCGGTGCCCGGTCACCGTCAAAATGCGTCGCGGCCTCGATGATTCTCCCGAGAGCGAACGGAACTTCTTCACCATCCTCGACGGGGCGTTTGACATCGGTGCCGCCGCCGTCACCGTCCACGGGCGGACCGTGGCGCAGCGTTATGTCGGCCCCAGCAACTGGGGCTTCTTGCAGCGCGTCAAACGGCACGTCGGCAACCGGATCATTTTCGGCAGCGGCGACCTGTTCAGCGCCGCCGCCTGCCTGCGCATGCTGGCCGAAACCGGCGTGGATGGTGTGGCCATCGCCCGCGGCTGCATCGGCAACCCGTGGATTTTCAACGAATGCCGGGCCCTCTATGCCGGACGCCCTCTGCCGCCGCCCCCCAGCATCTTCGAGCAAGGCCGGACCCTCGCGGCGCATTTCGCCGAGTCAGTCCTGGTCCACGGCCCGCGGCTGGCCGCCCGCGTCATGCGCAAGTTCGGCATCAAGTACGGCGAGCACCACCCCGAGGCCCGCGCGGTCCGTGATGCCTTTGTGGCCGTCGGCTCGGTCGCGGATTTCGAGGCGGTCTTGACGACATGGTATGATCCCGACGCGGATTGGCCGCCGGTCAAACGCCGTCAGGGCCACGGCCACTTGATCGCCGCCGGCGCTTCAGACCCGGGCGGCCCCGGCGACGTCCTTGCGGGAATCGGCGAGCTGTAAAAAGTAGCCCACCGTGGTCGGCACCAGGACCGTGAAGGGGAAGAAGATCCAGCTCGCGTGGTTCGTGCTCTGAAAGAACCGGAACAAGCCGGGCCACGCCGCCATGATAGGGACCAGTCCCGACACCAGCAGGGCCGCACCTTCGAACGATGTGATTAAGATAATTACGTTTTGTTGATGCGACCAGCACAGCGCCGCAACGCACAGGAAGGCCAGCCCCAGCGCCAAGCCCAACGCCCACCCGTGCAGGCCCAGCGACGTCAGCAACTGCATGACCATCCCGGTGCCCAGCAGACCGCCCAGCACCGGCGGCGAATACTGCGGGAAAGCGATGCCAAACGCGCCCAGCAGCATCGCGCCGCCAAGGCCGATGATCGACGCCTCCTCGAATCCGTCGGCCAGGATGCTGCCCACTCCGGCGCCGAGCGCCGCCAACGTCAGCACCACGCAAATCCGGCCCATCCGCCACCCGCCGAGCATCAAGGCCAGACCCATGATGATCAGCGGCATCCCGGCGAGGGCGCCGAGCCCCCGGAGCCACGTCACCCATTCCGCGAGATGATGGACCACTGCCATTCCCCGTGCGGCGAGGTATCTACTCGGCTGGGAGGGCCGCCCGGGGAGGGGTCTTGCGCGTCAGCAGGGTCTGCAACAGCAGCGACGCTAACAGAAACACGAGACCGGCGACGGCGACCACTCGCCCATGCTGCCCGGCGGCCTGCGGCAAGTCTATGCGCGACCGCGCCGCCAATCCCGCCAGCCCTGACATCACCATCAAAGTCCCCACCACCGAAGAGGCGACGATCAGGATGAGGCGCGGCAGCATCATGCCCAGCAGGAGCCCCACCAGAGCGGCCCCCAGCCCAATCCCCAGAATCCTTCTGTTTACATCGGCCTCTCGCGATTGGACGTAAAGCCAGAAATCGTCCGCCCACGCCCGCATGTCCGATAGCGCGCGCTCGGCCGTCGTATCGTCCGCGGACGGGTCCGGGAGGCTGAACGTACCATTGAAGGTGGCCGCCGGATCGTAGGCGATAAAGTGAGGCGCCACCACCTGACTGCCATAAACCCCCAGGGCGACGGCCGAAAAGAAAACCGCAGCCGCCAGGCCGACCCATAACCGAAACAGCGCGTAGCCGATGCCCCCGGCGAGGAGCACGCCGACCACCAGCGCGGCGACCGTGGACACCCCGATGGCCGGTGCCAACGCCAGTGCGACGAGGACGCCGACCCCCGCAAACCCGCAGGTGATCCCGAAACGGGCCAGCTTGGCCCCGAGCACACTCACACCCACACCGAACAGCAGCATTCCCACGGCCACGGGCAGGACCGGGACCTGGTATTCCGGGGGAACGTGGGTTTGCCACAGGCGTTGGACCTGATCGACGAACTGATTGAGTTGGTCAGTGTTCATCGGATTCTCAATCCTCACGCACACCGGCGCGGTGAGCCGTCGGTGGAGGCCGGTCTTGTCGACGTTCCCAGGGGTATTCGGGACTCGCGGCCAATTATTCAGGGCCCACGGGCGATCCTGTGATTACACCCCGCCGGTTATCCGGCAGTGGTGAACCGATCGGGATAAACCGAGATGTCGATCACGTGGAAACCGGCGTCTGCCCGTCCGAAACGCTCGAAATTGTGGCGTAGAATGGCGATTTTCTGCCGGGAGCTGTTCTCCTCAACTTCCTCGCCCGGGGCCGATCCCCACTTGATCAAACATCCCGCCCGGTCCGTGGTCAGGACCAAGTGCGCGTCGGGCGGCAACCGCCGTCCACCGTAATTGTGGACCTGAATGCCCGTGACCTGGCGCGCGAAGGGCTCGGACGCGATGAGCCGGGCAAGGGCCATGCCGGCGGCCAGATCGGGGGCAGTCCAGACCGTACCCGGTGGCGGCGGATCGCTCCCTACACCCTGAATCAGCGGCAGCGCGTCCTGATACCCGTAGACGCCGGGAAGCCGCACCCGCTCCTGATCGACTAGGTAAAAGCCGGAATCCAACTGCACCAGCGCGGCAGGCAGGCGATAGGCGCACTCGACCACGATCCGCAGGTCGTGCAGGCGGCAGACGCTTTTGACCCGCCGGACCCAAGGGTCGGTCTCCAATGCCCGGCCGATCTTGGCGCAAATGTCGGGGTCGTAGTGGGACGTCGTCTCGAAGGGAGCGAGCTTGGCGGCCATGGTGTCGCGGAGGCCGGCCGGCACGTCCGCCAGTTCGATGACCGGCGGCTGCTGGAAGCGCGGGGCGGCGTGTACCTGGGCGTCCAGGTAGGCCAGCCCGATCGCGGCGCCGACGCTCATCCCGGCCGTCAAGCACACCTGCACGACGGTGAGGATCCGGGCCGCCCTGCCGGGGCGCTGCTCCCAGGATGACCCGCCGTCACGTTTTGCAGGATTCGGCTTGTCTTTTCGCTTCGCGCTTGCCATCTAATCGCCCATCCGTAGGTCGGGCTCCGCCTGAGTATGTGATTAGCGTCGTAGCGGCCTGCGTCCCCGCAGGCCGTTCTTTCCTCGGCCGGCGGGACGCCGGCCGCTACCCTCGCTAATGACGTATCCACCCGACACCTTGTTTCTGCGTGAGGCTCTTTAACGTCGCATCGCCATCATCACGATCCGCTGGCACAGCTCGTCAAACGAAATTCCGACCCGCGCGGCGGCCTTGGGCAGCAGCGAATGGCCGGTGAATCCCGGTATGGTGTTGATCTCCAGCACGAACGGTTCGTGCGTGCGGTGGTCCACCATCCAATCGACCCGGCAGAAATCGCGGCAGCCCAGCGCGTCGTGGGCCCGCACGCTCAGTTCCTGAACGTGCTCGAGCACCTCGACCGGGAGGTCGATGTCAAACAGGTACTCCGTGTCATCGTCGAGGTACTTGGCCCGATAGTCGTAAAAGGCACGCTTCGGCCGAATCTGGAGCGGCGGCAGCGGCCGGCCGTCGAGCAGGCCCACGGTCAGCTCGGGGCCGTCGATATACTGCTCGATGAGCGCGTCGCCGTGCTTGCTGACCACGGCGTTCAAGGTGTCCGCCAGACCGCTCCGTTCGCGGACGATGGACGTGTCCACGCTGCTGCCGGAGCGGACGGGTTTGACGACCGCCGGCAGGGGCCAGGCGGCGACGACGGCGGCGATGCGCGGTTTCTTCACTACGTCGAAGCGCGGCGTGGGGATGCCGCCGGTGACGAAGCGCTTCTTGGCTTCGACCTTGTCCATGGCCAGGGCTGACGAGGCGGAGTCGCACCCGCAATACCGTTTGCCGCCCCGCTCCAGGATGCGTTGGAGTTGCCCGTCCTCGCCAAACGCGCCGTGCAGGGCAATGAAGATGCAGTCGGCGGGCTCATGCAGGGCACTTAAGTCGTCGGGCGAGATGTCGCGCATGACGACCCGGTGGCCCAGGCGGGCCAGGGCCCCGTAAACCGCCTTGCCGCTGTTGAGACTGACCTCCCGTTCGTCGCTGGGACCACCGGCCAAAACGGTAATGTTCAACGTCGTCACCGCAGATCCTGGATCATCCTGGTCCCGGACCGGTGTATGCCCCCCCGGGCCCAAGACCCTCGGACCAGGCACCGGCGGTTGAGCTTGCGTCATGGAATTCGCTATTCGCATCATCGTAGGTTCTCGCTTCCCTCCAACTCCTCGGGGTGCTCTCGTTCCTTACTTTGGGGCCGCTCCCTGACGGTCGCGGTTCGGAAACTACCAGATGTCAATCTCCAATTCGAGCTCGACGCCGAATCTGGCGCGCACCGTCTCACGGATGCGCTCGACCAGCCGCAGGACGTCGGCCGTCGTCGCCCCCTCGCGCGTAATGATGAAGTTGGCGTGCTCCCGAGAGACCGAGGCCGCTCCGACGGATTCGCCTTTCAAACCGGCCTGGTCGATGAGCTTTCCGGCGGATCGGCCTGGCGGGTTTTTGAACACGCACCCCGCGGAGTTCTCACTGAGGGGTTGTGAGGCCTTCTTACACGCCCAGATCTCCTCGTACCGTGCCATAACGCGCTGCGGATCATCCGCGCGGAGCTGAAACTCCGCCGAGAGCACGATCCGCGGCCCGAGGTTGGAACGCCGATAGCCGAAATCCAGCTCCGTAGCGTGCCGGGTCTCGAGCGTCCCTTCGGGAGTCAGCAGGCGGACCGAGGAAACCGCGTCTCCGATGACGCCGAACTTCCCGCCGGCATTCATCCGGATCGCACCGCCGACCGTGCCCGGGATGCCGGCCAGACACTCCAGACCGCTCAAGCCCCGTCGGACACAGTCGAGCGTGAGGCGCATGAGATCGACGCCGCCGGCGGCCGTCACCCGCTCGCCCTGGTACTCGATCGTACGGAAGGGTGGCTGGTCCAGCCGGATGACGATCCCGTCCACGCCGTCATCGCGAATCAGGACGTTGGCCCCGCCGCCCAACACGCGCGTGGGTACGCCGTCTCCGTAGGCCCGGCCGACCATCCGGGCGAGCTGCTCCTCATCGGCAGGCCGGTACATGGTCCGGGCGCGGCCGCCGAGCTTGAACCAGGTCAGGGGCGAGAGCGGTACGTCGTGTTCAATTCGCCCCGCAAACTCGTTGAGCCAATTCATCGGCGATCTTCCCCACGTCGCCGGCGCCCATGGTGACGACCAGGTCGCCGGGGGTGACATTCTCTTCCACGTGTCGGGTGACTTCGGCGAGTGGTCCGATGTAGCGCGCATCGCCGCCGTTTTGGTGGATCAGGGACACCAGGTCGGACGAGCGCGCCGCCGCGCGGTCCTCCTCGCTGTCGCGGACGCTGTAAATGTCGGCGACGATGACGATATCCGCCACCGTGAACGCCCGGGCGAACTCGTGCATCAGCCGTCGCGTGCGTGAGGCCTGATGCGGCTGAAACACCACGACCATCCGTTTGGGCTGATACCGGTCATGGAGCGCCCGCAGGGTGGCCACGATCTCCGTGGGATGGTGGGCGTAATCGTCGATGATGGTGATGCCGCGCCCCGCACCCCGCCGCGTCATGCGTCGATCGACCCCCTCGAAGGTCTCGAGGCCCGAGGCGATGTCCTCGGGACGGACCGACTCGTGACAGGCCAACGCCGCCGCGAGCAGCGCGTTGCCCACGTTGTGTCGGCCTGCCAGGCGCAATTGGGCCGACAGTAAGCGCCGGCTGCGGTGGAGCACGTCGAAGGCGTAGCAGCCGTGGCCCGCATCCAGGTGGTCAACCGTCCAGTCTGCGTCGCGCTCGAAGCCGAAGGTCTCGTGGCGGACGCCACAGGCTAGGGCCGCCTCGGCTACCTCCTGCTCGCAGTGTGGAGTGATCAGCATCCCGCCGGGACTGACGGCGGCGGCGAATGCGGCAAAGGCGGCGCGGATCTCGTCGAGGTCTTTGTAGCAATCCAGATGGTCGGCGTCGATGTTGAGGATGCCGGCCGCGACCGGCTTCAAGGCGAGAAACGAGCGGGCGTACTCACAGGCTTCGACAATGAAGTGTTCACCGCGCCCGACGCCGGAACTCCCCCCCAACTGCGGCGAACTCGCCCCCACGATGAACGAAGGGTCCAGCCCGGCCGACCGAAAAATGTGCGCCAGGAGCGCGGTGGTCGTGCTCTTGCCATGGGTACCGGCGACGGCGATGCCCCGCCGCTGGTCCATGAGTTCGCCGAGGAGTTGGGCGTAGCGGAGGACCGGCAGCCCGCGCTGGCAGGCGGCCAACCTCTCAGGGTTGGTTTCGGGGATCGCGGCGCTGACCACCACGCGCTCCGCATCAGGCGGGAGGTGGTCGGAGCGGTGCCCAACGTACACCGTGGCGCCCTGTGCCACCAGCGGGCCGAGGCCGGCGAAGGGTTTCAGGTCGGAACCGCTGACGATCGCCCCGGAGCGCAACAAAAGCGCAGCGGCGGCGGACATCCCGCAGCCACCGATGCCGATCATGTGGATGTGCTTGCCCGCCCAGCCGTTACCGCCGACGGAGCGCGCCGGGCCCACGGCCGCAGAGTCCAACACCCTTCCACCTCCGCAGAAAACTGCACCGGTCAAGGCAGTGGTCGATGATCGCGCATGGACGGGGAGCAGACGCAGGGGACCGCAACCCCGCGCTGGCCCGCAATAGAAGATATCGGCTGCCCGGGCGATTTCGCTTCATGCAATCCACGCTCCGTTTTGCACGTCGCCGCCGAGGATTCTTTGAATCCGGGCGGCGATGGTATGGGCGGCATCGGTCGTACCGATGCGGTTAGCGGCCGATGCCATCCGCGCCAGCGCCGCCTCGTCCTGCATCAGCGTCTCGAGGGCGGCCCACAGATCGGAAGCGGTCAGGTCCGGGTCGATCCGGTCGTGGACGATGCGGGCCGCTCCGAGCTTGACCAGCACCCGAGCGTTGGCGTGCTGGTGCATGTCCCGATGGTACGGGTAGGGCAACAGCACAGACGGCCTGCCCAGCGCGGTGACCTCGGCCAGTGTGGAAGCGCCCGCGCGGGAGACGACAAGATCGGCAGCGGCCATCGCGTCGGCCATCCGGTCGGTAAACGGCACCACCACCGCCGGGATGGGATGACGGTGGTAGGCGGCCTGCACGCGCTCGAGATCGCGCGCGCCGGTCAAGTGCAAGATCTGCCAGCCGGGCACTTCCGCCAGATGCCCAAGCAGGGCCAGCACGGCGCTGTTGATGGAGGTTGCACCCTGGGAGGCACCGGTGACCAAAAGCGTGCGTGGCCTGGGATCGAGGCCGAAGTGCCCGATCCCCGCCGAACGGCTCGCCGTCCGAAACTGGGACCGGATCGGACAACCGGTCACCTCGCAATGGGGGTGTCCGGGGAAGGCGCTGCGGGTTTCGGCCCATTGGACAAAAACACGCGTGGCCCGCCGGGCGAGAAAGCGATTGGCACGCCCGGGAATCGCGTCCGGGTTCAGCAGGATGGTGGGAATGCCGCACCGGCTCGCTTCGTAGATCGGCGGCCCGCTGGCGAAGCCGCCAGTGCCGATGACCATTGCGGGACGCCGGGCAGCGAAAACCTCACGGCAGAGTCGGCGAGAGCGTGACCAATGCAGATAGAACCCCGGCCAGGTCCAGGGCTGCATGCGCAGCGGCCGGACGCTTTGAGTGATCAAATCCGTGCCGGGCAGGTTAATCACCGTGCGGTCGAATGGGCGCGAGGTCCCGAAGAAGGTGAAGCGTATCCCCGGCGACTCGGCCATGAGGGCTTCGGTGATGGCCAACGCCGGGAACAGGTGTCCTCCAGTCCCCCCGCCGGCAAAAACCACCACCGGCGCGGAGGATTGGGCGCGGAGGACCGAAGGCTGAGGGCTGGTCGGATTCTCGATGATAGTCAAAGTCATCGTGTCACCATCTAGCAGTAGGTGGTCCCGCGTAACATCTACGCCACGGGCTGTAGCGAAGGTCCTGACGTCGCTACACGACGGGCGCAGCCGGACAGGTTTTGACCTTCAGTCTGCGCTACGCCCGCCAGCAAACCGACCAGCGCGCCCAGAAAAATCACGCCGGAACCACCGGCCGACACAAACGGCAGGGCAATGCCTTTGGTCGGGGCAACCACCGTTACGACCGCGATGTTGATCGCCGCCTGAAGGCAGAGCAGCAAGGTGACGCCGAACGCCAACAGGCGAGGCTGGGCGCCCTCCGCGCGCCGCATTACCCGTAGACCGAGCCAAAGTAGAATCATGAATAGGCCGATGACGGTCAGGCCGCCCCATAATCCGGTCTCCTCGCAGAGCACCGAGAAGATGAAGTCGGTCTGGCTCGCCGGCAGATAACCGTACTTTTGAACGCTCGCGCCCAGCCCTCGGCCGTACCAGCCGCCTGAAGCAATGGTGGCCAGAGATTGAATGGGGTGATACCCCGCGCCCCGAGGGTCGGCCCAGATGTTGAAGAAGCTGGTCAGGCGTTGCCAGCGGTAGGGCTCGAAGTACACCAAGTAGGCTGCAGCGGCGGCGCCGGGGACCGCGCAGAGCGCCACATGCCTGATTCGGCACCCGGCCACCAACAGCATGGCCCCGCCGACCAGGGCCATCAGAGCGGCGGTGCCGAAGTCTTCCAGCCCGACCAAGGCTGACAACAGGCCGATGACCAGCACCGCCGGCAACAGTGTCCGAGA
Source organism: Planctomycetota bacterium (assembly GCA_043803085.1). Taxonomy (GTDB): domain Bacteria; phylum Planctomycetota; class Phycisphaerae; order UBA1845; family UBA1845; genus JAAEQG01. The sequence goes on along the minus strand of JAZDKM010000370.1, from coordinate 18,311 downwards.
GGCCGATTTCACGTGAGCGCGCCGGCTGGCCAGGAAGGCAGCCAGGAACACCACCAGCGCGACTTTAGAAAGCTCGGAGGGCTGAAAGTTGAGCCCGTATTCGAGCGGGCCGACGGCCAGCCAGCGCCGCGCCCCGTTGCGTTCGATCCCTACGCTCGGGATGAACACCGCCGCCAGACACCCTACTGCGAGAAACACGAGCACCACGGAGGGTTGCCACCAGGACCGGGCCCGCCAGGCGAACGCCCGATAACCGAAGCGGGCGAACGTCAGCATAGCGATGAAGCTGAGGGTGGCGAAACCGAACTGCCGGACGAAAACGGAACTCCACAGGGCCCCGGAGAGCAGGCCGCGATCTAGGCTGGAAGTCGCGGAGGCGATCATTACGACGCCGATCATCATGAGCGCGGCGGTCACCCCCAGGATCGCCGTGGCGGTCAACGACGGGCGGTCATTTCCTGTGGGCATGAATCTGCTTCCCTGCAACGACACCTTCCGACGGGTGGCATCCCCAAGCCCGCCGAAGGCGAGCGCTGGCATACTGAACGCCGCCAACGAGTGCCTGCCTGGACATGGCGGCACTCGCCGCAGGCGAGCTTGGCCATGCCACCCCCCCCCTACCAAGCTCACGAGCCCCGAAGCGGTGTCAGCGCAGCTTAACCGTGGCCAACGCGAACACCGCAAACATGGCCGCGGCGAGCCAGAAGCGGATGACCGTCTGGGTCTCCGTCCACCCGCTCAGATGGTAGTGGTGGTGGAGCGGAGCACAGCGGAACAAGCGCTTGCCGCCGGTGGATTTGAAATACCACACCTGCAAAATGACCGAGACCATCTCGATCACGAAGACGCCACCGACGATAAGCAGCATCAACTCCTGGCGGATGACCACGGCTACGTAACCGATCACGCCACCTAAGGGCAGCGAGCCCGTGTCACCCATGAACACCCGCGCCGGATAACAATTATACCAGAGGAAGCCACCGCACGCACCCAGAATCGCACCACAAATCACCGCCAGTTCGCCGCTTTGGGGTACGTGCGGGATCAACAGCTTGCGCGCCACGTCCTCGTCGCCGACGAGGTAGGCCAAGATCATGAACACGAAGGTGCAGATCGCCACACAACCCGAAGCCAGCCCGTCCATGCCGTCGGTCAGATTCACCGCATTGCTGGTGCCCGTGATGACCAGGACCGCGACCGCCATGAACAAGAGCGGCCCCAAGAGCAGCCCCGGCTTGTAGAACGGCACGCTGAGCACCCGGTAGGCTTCGATCGGCGTGCCGCCGGCGGTACCGCCCACCCCGGTGAAGTTGGTGCGCCCGGCGCTGTAGATGAAGTAGCCGAGAATCACGGCCAAGCCGACCTGGAACAACAACTTCTCGTAGCTTTTGAGTCCGGAGCGGGTCCCGCTGCGGCGCTTCGCGGTGAGCTTGAACCAGTCGTCGACGGCCCCCAACACCCCAAGCCACAAGACGCACAGGATGCCCATCTGCACATAAAAGACCAGGAGATCGGCAAAGAGCGCAATTCCGAGGACGATGGCGGCGATGATCAGCACGCCGCCCATCGTGGGGATCCGTTCCTTGTCGCGCATCAGCTCATTGAGCGAGGCATGATCGAATTCGGGGTGGTCGCCGAGTTTGTATTTCACGAGCTGCCGGATCACCTTGGGGCCGGTGAGCAGAATGAAGAAGAAGCAAAAAAGCGCCGCCAGCGTGCCCCGGAACAGAGGGTTCTCATAGGCGTAATGCCGGCCTTCGAGCAAGCTTCGGAAAAGGTGATACAGCACTTTGAAAGCCCCGCAAAACCGAGGGTCATACGTGCCGGTACGAGGCCGGGTCGCGCCAGCCCACGCGCTTGTCCGGGAGAAACCGTCTGATCATAGCTCAGCGATGGAGCGTTGGGAATACAGGGCACGTTTCACGTAAGGGCGTGTGTGAGAAAGGGAGGGACACGACGACGCCGTTCCACGCGGGTGGCATGGGTCCGGTTAACCTCGGAACGAGGCGAGCCGGACCCGTGCACTCCGAGCTTCCGGACGCCATGCACGGGTCCATTACCAGCCTCGCCGTGGGCTCGGCCCGTAACGGACCCATGCCACCCTGCGCTAATCATCCGTCGTTTTGCAGCGCGACGCCGAGTTGCAGCGCGGCGGCGTCCGCGGTCTGGTCGATGAGGGTGGCAATGGTCATCGGGCCGACGCCGCCAGGCACGGGGGTGATCAGGGAGGCGGGTTCAATGGCGCCCTCGAAGTCCACGTCGCCGACGTTGCCTTCGTTGTAGCCGGCGTCGATCACCACCGCACCCACCTTAATCCAACCGCCCTTTACGAAGCGCGGGTGCCCGACCGCCACGATAAGCACATCCGCCCCGCGCACGATGGTGGGGAGGGCCCGCGTACGCGAGTGGCAGAGCGTGACCGTGGCGTGCGCGTTAATCAGCATCGACGCCATGGGCCGACCCAGGATCGGGCTGCGGCCGATGACCGCCGCGTAGGCCCCGTCCAGTTGAACATTGTACTCGGCAAGCAGCCGCATGATGCCCCGGGGCGTACACGAAGCGAACGCGGGCATCCCCAGGATGACCCGGCCGAGGGTGGCGGAGGTGACGCCGTCCACGTCTTTCTCCGGTGGGATCGCCTCGAAGGCGGCCCGTTTGTCGATGGGCTTCGGAACGGGGTGCTGGATCAGAATCCCATGGACGGAGGGGTCGGTCCCCAGCTTCTGGATGGCGGCGACGAGTTGTTCGGTGGTGGTGTTCTCGGCCAGTTCGATGCGCACGGCCTTCATGCCGGCTTCCTCGCATCGTTTGCCTTTCAGGTGCGTGTAGGTGACCGACGCCCGATCGTTGCCGACCCGCACCGTCGCCAAGGCGGGTGTCACGCCCGTGGCCGCCTTGATCTTGGCGACTTTGGCCGCCGCCCCTTGGAGCACCCGCCTGGCCAGGGCCCGGCCGTCCATGAGCTTGGCCTTGTGGAGGTTTTCCATGCGCGCAGGATACAAAGGTGGGGCGGTGCTGTCACGGGCGTGGTACGGCGTGACCAACTGAAAAGCCGGTCCCACAGAAGAAGAAGTCCCGAGTCTTGGGTCTCGACTTTGAACTTCGAACCTTGAACTTTGAACTTCTCAATGCTGTTCCACATGGATGAGTTGCAGTAGCTCGCCCGCGGTGCGTACCAGCTTGGGGTCCGTGGAGTGATCGACGATCCAGCGGAAGTCGCTGATCGCGGCTTCAAAGTCCCCCAGGAGGGCGCGGGCCTGCCCCCGTCCGTAATAGGCGTAGCCGTAGTCGGGCTTGAGTTGAATGGCCTTGCCGTAGTCGGCGACGGCGCCCTGGAGGTCCCCGCCGTCGGCCTTAGCGTCGCCCCGACCGCAGAAGGCATAGGGCTTGTCAGGGGCAAGGCGGAGGACCTGGTTGAAATCGGCGATGGCCCCGGAGAGATCGCCGGTGGCTTCCTTGGCATCGGCCCGGGCGCAGAAGGCTTCGGCGTAGTCGGGCCGGGCCGCGATCACCGTGTTGTAGTCCGCGATCGCAGCGGAGATTTTGCCGCTTTCCTCATACGCACGGCCGCGGGCGAAATAGGCGTCGGCGTTGTCCGGTCGAAGCCGGATGGCAGCCGTGTAATCGGCGATGGCGCCGGCCAGGTCGCCTTTGGCCCGCTTGGCGTCGGCGCGGGAGGACCGGGCCTGGGTGTTGTCCGCTCCGAGCTTAATCGCTTTGCCGAAGTCGGCGATGGCGCCGGCCAGATCGCCATTGAATTTCTTGACCGTGCCGCGGTTGTTGAGCAACTCCACGTCCGTGGGATCGAGCCGGATGGCGCGGGTGAAATCGGTGGTCGCGCCGGCGTAGTCCCCCAGTTGCTGCCGGGCGCGGGCACGGTGTTTGAAGGCGACGGCATTCGGCGGATCGAGCCGGATCACCTCGTCCAGGTCGGTTATGGCGGCGGCATAATCGCCCACCCTATACCGCGCCTCGCCGCGCCGCAGAAAGCGCTTCGGTTCATTGGGTTGCAGAGCAATGGCCTGATCCAAGTCGGTAATCGCTCCGGCCACGTCCCCGGTTGAGAACTTGCACTCCCCGAGCAGGGCATGGGCCTCGGCGTTTCTGGGGTCGAGTTGGGTCACCACCTCGTAATCGGCGGTGGCCCGAACCCAGTTACCGGTCTGGCGATGGGTGTCAGCGCGCTTGCGGTAAATGGTGGCGTCTTTGGGGGCCAATTCGAGCGCTGCGTCATAGTCCTGGAGGGCCCCGGATATGTCTTCGGTCTTGAAACGGGCATCGCCGCGTTTGGCGTACGCCGTGGTGTTCTCCGGCTCCAGAGCGATGACTTCGCCGTAGCCGGCCAGGGCCGCCTCACTGTCGCCTTGCTCCAAGAGCGCATCCGCCTGACGCAGCAAACGCGGGCTGTCGGGTCCTGCCTCTACCGCGTGCGGCCGGAACTGGACGAACGCCACCCCGGCCAAGATCAGGACCAAGGGCAGGATCAGCCACTTCTTCAGCGAGCGTTTGGGGATCGGTCTCCTGATCTTGATCGAGAACGGAGGCCGTTTACCGTCTTGCTGTGGATTCATCGGTTGGTTCCTGATAACCGCGATCGTCCCCCCCCCCTTCTGGGGCGCCTGAACCGTGGGCCGCTAACAGCCTGTGGTGAAAGTGGCCAAGCGCAGTGTGGCACGGGCATCTTGCCCGTGAAAACACAGGCTGGAAGCCTGTGCTACGACTTTTGCCACGGGCTGCTAAGGGCGCGTCCCGCATGGGTCCACGGATCGGATATCGGCCCGCAACGGTGTGCGGTTGACGTAAACAGCTTCTCGGCCATGCCATCGGCCACGTCCATCCCACGTCCCGTTGATCCTCATCCAAACAGCGACGATTATCGGCCGAACCACTTGCGTTTCTTCGAACCCTTTTTCGCGTACACGGCCTTGGTCTCGCCGCGTACTTGCTCGATCAGTTCCGCCACTGACTTCTTGCCGCTGTCTAAGCGGCGAAGCAACCGGATTTTGGCCTGGGTTTCAGTGTCGAGGGTCTTGAGCAGTCCTTCGTCTGGATCGGGTGGCATGAGAGGTTGGGTATCCGTCTCCGCTTCATCCCTGGTGCCAGCTTGCGGTTGATCCATGAGGGCGGTAGCCGCAGATCTTGCCGCAGGGTCTGGGTCTGGTTGTTGGCCTGCGACTGCTTGGGCTGCAGGCCGGTTTGTTGCGCCTTGCCGCGGAAGAGTTGGCGAGAGTTTCTCGACCGGGTGAGTGGCGGACGCGGTCTCCGATGCGGAGGGCATGCAAGGTTCCGTGGGCGCACAGGACGAGCCAGCGGCAGCGGCGGTTTCAGGGCGCCCGGTCTCGACCGCAGCATTCTCGAGTGGCGCGCGTCGCGCGGCCAAAGCGCGTTCCAGTTCCGCGAGCGTCTCGGCAGCCTCGCGGATTTCCTGCTGCCTCCCAGCCAGCGTGGCGTCCAGTTCAGCGAGTTCGCCGCGTAGCTTCGCGGCCTGCTTGGATTCGGCGCTGGCCGCCCTATTCAGTGCCTGCTCACGCTGCGTCGATTCCCGCTCACGGGTTTCCAATGTACCGTGCTGCTCGTCCAGACGTCGGCGATCCTCTTCGAACTGTCGGCGCTGGTCCGCCAGCTCGGCGGCAAGCTGCTTCAGTTGTTTCTCATGGGCCGCCACCGAGGCCGCGCACTGCTGAACTTCCTCCTTCGATCGGCTTAAGGCCGTGCGTTCTTCTTCGAAGGCCGTGCGGGAAACTTCGAGTTCCTCGTACTGCTTCTTGAAGCCCGCCCCTCGTTCGCGGCGTTCCATTTCCCACGTCTGCCGGGCGGTTTCGATCTGCCGCAGGTGGGCTTCAAGCTTCTCAGTTTCGGCCTGGACGTTTCTCTCGCAGCGCTCCACCTCGCGAGTACGTTCGTCCAGGGTCGTTGAACGCTGCTCAAATTCGTGCTCACGCGCGGCCAAAGCACCGCCGGCTTGTTCAATCGCTGCACGCTGTTTATCGACGTCGTCCTGTTGAGCTTCGGTCTGCCCGCGCCGTTGGGCTAGTTCGGCGGCCTGTTGGTCGCGCTCGGTAGCTACGGCGGTGCGCTCCGCCTCAGTCTGCTCTTGCAGGGTTCTCAGCCGCGCTTCAAGGGCCGTGAGTTCCTGCTGTTGGGCGGCGAGCTGTGTCTTGTGTGATTCATTGGCATCTGTAGCCGCAGTACACTGCTGCTTTTGCTCCGCAATCGCCTGCTCGCGCACCGCCAGCGCTGCGGTGGACGCCTCGAGCCGTGTGCGCAACTCGGCCAACTGCCTCCGGTGCTCGTCAACCTCCTGCCGGTCGCGTTTTCGTTCTTTCTCGAATTCGTCACGGAGGGCGGTCCATTGTGCCCGGTCGGTATTCAGGGCCGTGCGGGCCGCTTCAAGTTCCTCGTACTGTTTCTTGAACCCCGTGCCCTGCTCGCGGCACTCTAGCTCCCACGTTTGCCGGGCAGTCTCGAGTTGCCGCATGTCCGCTTCGGTCCGCGCGCGTTGTTCCGCCAGCTCGGCCTGGTGCTGCTCCCGCTGGGCCTCGACTGCAGCGCGGTCGGTCTCAAGCTGCTCTTGCCGCGTTTCCAAATGCACCTGGAGCGCCCTCAGTTCTTCCTGTTGGGCGGCAAGTTGGAGCTTCTGCGACTCGTTGGTTTCCCCAGCGGCAGCGCAGTGGCGTTCCTTCTCCGCCGCGGCCCGCTCTCGGGCCGCCAGCGCCTGTTCGGAGGCTTCGAGCCGTGTACGCAACTCGGCCGACTGCCTCCGCTGCTCGTCAACCTCCTGCCGGTCGCGTTTTCGTTCTTCCTCGAATTCATCGCGGAGGGCGGTCCATTCCACCCGATCGGCTTTCAGGGCCATACGGGCCGCTTTGAGTTCCTCGTACTGTTTCTTGAACCCCGTGCCCTGCTCGCGGCACTCCAACTCCCACGTTTGCCGGGCAGTCTCGAGTTGCCGCAGTTGGGCTCCGAGTCTTTCCGCTTCGGCCCGCAGGTCCTTTTCGCGGCACTCCAGGTCGCGGGTACGTTCCGCCAGGGCGGTGGAACGCTGCTCAAGCTCGTGTTCCCGCTCTGCCAAAGCTTGAGCGGCCTGCTCAAGGGCGCTACGCTTTTCTTCAACGCCGGCCTGCCCGGCTTTGATCCGCGCGCGCTGTTCGGCCAGTTTGGCTGCCTGCTGCTCGCGCTCCGTCGCCATGGCGGTGCGCTCGGTCTCAATCTGCTCTTGCAGCGTGTTCAGCCGCGCCTCGAGCGTAGTGAGCTTGTGCTCTCGAGCCGTAAGCTGCACCTCTTGCAACTGGTTGGCTTCGGCTGCAATGGTGCACTGCCGCTCCCGTTCCGTAACTGCCTGCTCTCGGGCCGCGACGGTGTCTGCGGAAGCTTCGAGCCGCGTACGCCATTCGGCCAGTTCCTTCCGCTGGTTGTCCAACTCCTGCCGTTCGCGTTCTCTCTTGTTCTCGAACTCGTCGCGGACTGCGGTCAATTCCGCCCGATCCGCGTCGATGCGATCGGCTCGTTCGTCGAAAGCGGCTTGGCGTGCGTCGAGTTGACGCTCGCGCTCCTGCAACGCGGCACTCTGGGCTTCGAGTTGCTGCTGTCCACCGGCGAGTTGGCTCTGGCAGAGGTCGAACTCTTCGAGGCGTGCGTCGAAGCGCTCCTCGATGAGACGGAGGTCATCATTGTACCATGCCGTCTCCTCCGCCTTCCGCTCGATTTCGAGGTGGCGTTGTTCGAGCTGCTCGGCTTTCTGGCGCAGGCTTTGGGCTTGCATGTCCAGTTCGGTCGCGCAGACTTCCAGTTCGGCGCTGCGCTGAGCGGACTGCTTCGCCTGGGTGAGCGCGGCGGCCCGTTCCTGTGCTACACGCTCCGCTTCCGCCGCGTGTTGCGCATGGGCCTCTGCGAAACGTTTTTGCTCTTGCTCCAGCTTCGCGCGATCGTCGCGGAGGGCGCGTCGCACGCCGTCGATTGCGTCGAGCTGCCGCTGACTTTCGCCTTCGAACTGGTTTCGGTCGCTCTCGAATCGGGCTTGACGCTCGTCCAGAGACGTGCGGTGCCCGTCGAGTTCAGTTTGCCGGACTTCGAACTGGTGGAGTTTCTCTCGGAGATCCTCCTGCGCGGCTTGCAGTTCGCTTTGCCCGGCCTCGAGTTCGGTTTGAGCCTCGGCGTGGGTGTGCACCTTGCCCTCAGCGTCGGTCTCTTGCTGCTGGAGCTTTTCCGCAGCGGTGGTCAGCAGGCCCTCCCACTGCGTCAGACCGGTGGCGGATTTCGCAAGCGCCTCGCAGACGACCTGCAGTTTTCGCTCCGCGTCCGCCAGCGCCTCCGTGAGTCCGCCGTCGTCCCGGGCCGGAGCCTGAGCCGGATCGGGTGTGGGGTCGGGGATGGTCTGGGCAGGTCCGGGCTTCGGAATCGGTGGCTGTGGCATCGTCGTTCCCCCTTACGCAGCGGCAGGCGCGCACTCTTGGCCGAAGTGCACGCCGTCAGGTCAAGTCTACAATTCAAACCTCGGACATGCCGGGGCGCGGAAGCCGTGACGTGTGGCCCGTGGGTATCGGACCTTACGTGAGCGGGCACTGAAAGTCGCGTCGTATTCGCACCGAAGTCTATCGTAGAGTCGGACAGGGCGTTTTTGTGCGCTTGGACGGGTAGGGTCTGGAAACCGAGGGTCGCTCCGGAGGATCCACCCACACCGCACCGGGGTGATCGAGGAAGCACGCGTATGGCCGCACCTACCCAGGCGACAACCTCCGGGCCCACGGAAACCGACCCGTCCGAACTGCGCCGTATGGGCGACCATGCCGCGGCCGCACTGCGGCGCGTGCGGGACCTGCTGAGCGACCGGGCCGAAAGTCTCGAGGCCGTTGCCGGCGAACTGCACCAACGAGAACAGAGGAGCGTCGCGGCGCAGGAGGAGTTGGAGCGTCGGGACGAGGCCCTCGCCGATCGGCAGCGTGAACTGGAAGCGTTAGAGCAGGCCTTGCGGGCGCGAGAGGCGGCCTACGCCAATGACGAAACCGCCCTCGCCGCTCGACGCGAGGAGTTGGAAGCGCGCTGGGCCGCCCTCGCGGAGGAGAAAGAACGGCTTGCGCAGCTTGCGGAGGAGATTCAAGAGAACGAAAAGCAACTGACCGAGGCAGAAACGACGCTCGATGAGGAACGAAACCGGTTGGCCGTGCTCGCCAGGGAGTTGGAGGCCAAATCGCAGGAAACAGAAACGATCCGGCAGGGTCTGACCACGCTTCAGGCCCAGTTGGTCCGGGAACGCCAGGAAGTGTCCCGCCAACGCGAGGAGTTGATGAAACGCTTGGGGGCGTTGCCGGAGACGGCTGCCGTGGACGGGAATGTGGCGGCTGTGCCCGAAGCTGTGCCTTCGGAGCGGGGAGCGGATGCAGGATCGCCGGGCAAGGCGCTCGGGCCGCCCTCGCCGTCCGCGAAACCGCCGGGTTCGTCCGCGGAGCAGATGCGTAAGCTGCGGCGCGACGCGAAACGCCGCGCGATGGGCGGGCTGTAACCCAACAGGCAAGAGGCAAGAGGCAAGAGGCGGGAGGCGAGTGGTAGGGTGGGTGGAGTCCGCCGCAAGCGAACGGCACCCACCATTTGGAATGGTGATGGTTGGCCGCTTCTTAAGGTGATGACATGCTAGGACGGTTCTTCCGTAAACAGTCGTCGGGAGGCGGCGTGGCGGTCCTGGAGGCGGTCCCTCCAATACCGGCACACCGTTCGCCGGAGCCCATCGACTTCCTGCCGGCCGAGTTGCACACGCCGGAGTCCGACCCGTTGCGGTGCCTGTGGCAGCAAGAGCGCTACACAGAGATCGTCAAGACCCGGATGCAATGGCAAAATCATCCGGAGGGGGAAGCACTCGTGGCGGCCGCGCAGGAGAAGCTGGACCAGGAACTCGCGCTGGTGCCGGAGGGTATCGTCTCTCTGCCGACTTCGCTCGACGATCGCGTCGGGACCGAAGAGAACGACCTCCTGGTCAGACCTTTCCTGATGGACATTTGCGCGGTCAGCAACGCTCGTTTTCAGCGCTTTGTCGAGGCGGGTGGCTATGAGGACCTGGAACTCTGGCCTGAGCCGATCTGGCCGCACCTGATCGAGATGCAGGACTCGACCGGTCATCCGGGCCCGCGTTTCTGGCGAGACGGTCGTCACGATCGGCGGCTGAGCAACCATCCGGTGGTGGGCATCAGTGGGTACGAGGCCGAGGCCTTCGCCCGGTGGCACGGCCGACGGTTGCCGACGGAGGCGGAGTGGCAGATGGCGGCGAGTTGGCACCTTAAAAGCGAGGCCAACATTCTGCGTCGCTTCCCCTGGGGCGACGCGATGGACCAGACCCGCTGCAACGTCTGGGCGTCGCGCGTGGGTACCACGGTGCCCGTGGACGCCTACCCCGAAGGGGCCGCCCCCAACGGCGTTCGGCAACTGATCGGCAACGTATGGGAGTGGACGGCCTCGGAGTTTGAGATTCGCGACGTCCAGGGGCGACCGGTGCTGGCCGAGATGCCCATGCGGAGCATTCGCGGCGGCGCATTCGACACGTATTTCGAGTCGCAGGCCACCAGCCTGTTCCGCACGGGCCAGATCGCGATGGGCCGGACCCATAACACCGGCTTCCGTTGCACCATGGACCTGGCGGAAGCGTAGACGACTTCGTGCGAAGGAGCATGTGACGTGACCAAGGCAACGGAGACGGCGACCGAGTCGGTCTACTGCCTGATCTGCGAGCACGAGAACCCCGGGGCGGCCGTGCTGTGCGCCCACTGCTGTGCGCCCCTGGCCTTGATTCACGACGCCATCCGTCGGGACCGCGAGCCGTGCATCATCAGCGTGGTGGGCGACAGCAACGTGGGCAAGACCGTCTACCTGGGCATGCTCCTGGACATGCTCTCCAGGCGGGCAGGCGACTTCGAGGCCATCCCCAAGGGTGCGTACTCGGTGAACCTCCAGCAGACGGTGATCAGCCACGTCCAGCGCCGGCGGTTCCCGCCCAAGACCCCGAGCGAAGCCGACCAGTGGCATTGGGCGTACTATCAGGTTGCCCGGCGGGTCAAGCACGCCCGGTGGTTCGACCTGGTCATGCCGGACTTGGCCGGCGAAGCGCTGGCCGCCGAAGTCGAATCTCCCAAGACCCACGCGGTGATTCAGAACCTGCTTGCCAAGACGGTGGGCTGCATGGTGTTGATCGACGCCGCTGCCGCGGCATCGGGTGCGCCCCAACCGGACTTATTCGGCCTCAAGCTGATGACCTACCTCGACCAGACCTTCGCCGCCAAACAGGGCCAAAGGGTCTACAACCCGGTGGCGGTGATTCTGGCCAAGGCCGATTGTTGCCCGCAGTGTTTCGACAATCCGCGGGTGTTCGCCCAGACCAACCTCAACCGGCTGTGGAACATTTGCGAGAGCCGCTTCGCCCACGTGGAGTTTTTCGCCGCCAGCATCATTGGGACGTTGGGTTTCGGTGCTGATGCGGACGGCAACATAGTCCCGATCCCCCTGCACACCGCCCCACGAGGCATCCTGGAGCCGTTCAAATGGATTCTGCACTCCCTGGAATAACCGCAACACTGAACGAGCCGCGGGCTTCAGCTTGCGCGGAGATAACCGGCGATCAGGCGGTCTTCACTTCGGTCCGCACCCCGATGAGCGAGGGCTACCGTCTCATCGCCGCTAGTGCCGGTCTGACGGCTGCGGAGAAAACCGAGATCGCCAAACGGAGTCCGTCCCACGACGGACTGTGCGGTAGCGACGATCGGGCGACGGCGGTCGCGTTTTATAAGCTCCCCGGCGGGCGGCTCTGCGTTGCCTTGTCCCGTACCGCGGGACTGGAGCCCTCGGGTCGCGGTGGGCTGCGGGTCTATACTTGGGCGTTCGTGTTCGACAGCAGTTCCTTTGATGCCTTCGCCTATGACCCGTTCAACGTTCTGCGGGCGGCGGAGGCGTGCGGTCTGGGCGCGCCGGAACTGAAGCCCGAGGAAACGCTGCCTGTCGTGCAGCTTTCCACTAATCGCTCGCCGGGCATGAATGAAACCGCCGCGGCCATCAGCGGGGTGGGAGTGGATTGGCTGAGCTATGTCCTCCAGGCTGCGTATCAGGGCCAAAGGGTGATCCTTGCGGGGGAAGAGGATGCGCGGGGTGTGATCGAAGCCGCCCTGCTGGGCCTCCCTCGATCCATGCGGCAGGACGTCTCGTTCGCTTGCGGCTTGAAGTTTTCGATCGGGCGGGGGTTCACGCTCATCGGCGTCACCGGTGACATGACGGCGACCGAGCGGATCATCCGGGGTCACCCGCTGACGCTGGTCCGCCCCCAAGCCGCCGCGCCTCCGCCGCCCTACGATCGCAGTGAATGGCCTCGGATGGTGGCGGAGTACTGGACCGAGGCGGCCTACGAAGAACTGCAGGAGTTCACGGGGCAGGAGTTCCCGGACTGCACGTTATCGGCCTTGGAGCGCATCGCCGCCCTGCGGAAAGATACCAGCCGCGCGTCCGTCGCCGGCCCCGCCGAGCTCCTGGCATTGGCCGAACGGCGACTGACCCACGTAAGGACCGATCCGTTGGAACGCCGCTTGTTGGCCGACCTGCTCGGTACGATCCGGTTGCGGCTGGAACAGGTTTGGACAGGGGCAACGGAGGTGGAATTGACGGCGGCTTGGCCGACCCTGGTGGCTTGCGCCGCAAAGTCGCCGCAGGCCTTCCGCTTTGCTGTCCCGCTGATCGGTTCGATACTGCGGCGGTTGGCCGCCACGGCACCCACGACCGCCTTGGAACGGGCTTTGGACGTCCCGGGCAAAGAGACGCTTCGGACCATTGGGGCCGACCTACGGGCGGTGCTCGAAGCGACCCAGCGATAGCTCGGACAAGCCGGCTCCTCTCATCAGGCGCAGCAAACCATCAAAACGCTCGAACGGTGGCGCAAGGCGTTTCCGGGCCTGGTCCACGCCATCAACGGATCGTAGGTCGGGCTCTGCCCGACGCTTTGGGTTGGCGGGCAGAGCCCGACCTACCTTGCTCACGAATCACCGAAGCCATAGCCGCGGCCAGTCGGCCGGTCTGGTTCTCGATGCAGTTCTCCAGTGCCACCTCAAGACTTCTCTTAACCAGCCGTTCGCGCAAGGCCGTGTCGGTCAGGGACTGATGCATCGCCGCCGCCAAAGCCTGCGCGTCGCCGGGCGGCACGAGCAGGCCCGCCGCGCCATCCTGAAGAAGTTCCGGTACGCCGCCGACCCGCGTGGCCACGACGGGTAAGCCCTGGCTCATGGCTTCAGGAATGACCGATGGTGTACCCTCACTGAAAGAGGGCAGGACAAACGTATCACCGCGGCCCAGGGCTACAAAAAACGGTTCGCCGGGCGGCACGCGGCCATGCCAGGTGACCTGACCGGAAATCCCTAACCGGGCAGCGTGGTCCTCCATTTCCGTGCGCATCGGCCCCGTCCCGATGACATCCAGATGGGCATTCATTCGCCGGGCCACCAGGGCGAACGCTTCCAGCAAGACGATGACCCCCTTCTCTTGGCTCAACCGGCCCAGATAGGTTACCACCGGCGGTGAACCTACCTCGGCCCGCCGCCGCTGGACCACCTGATCGCGCCGGATCGTACAGGCATTCGTGATGATGGCGTTCCGGCACCGCGAGCCGTACTCTTCCAATAGCGCCTTGGACACATACGACGCCAGATCGGCCCGCGCCGCAATCTTCTTACAATGACTTGCAATGATGGGGGCGATCCATTTCAGTCGCGGCAGCAGAATAGGTATCGTTTCGCGCGGATTGCCGATGAAGTGCGCCACCACGATTTGGCCTCGCCGGACCGAATGGTACGCCAAGGAGGGGAAAGTCGCGGGCATCCTGAGAAAGACCACGTCTGCGCTGCGCACCTCCCGGCGCAGGGCGAAGAAGTTGCCCAGCAGTAACATCGGCCAGTGACCCACCTTATGGACTCTGCGCAGGGGTCCGACGAACCGTACCGTACAATGGCCCACGTGGGACGGAAGCGCAAGGAACTGGCTGGTATCCTGGCCCTCTTCAAGAAGCTCCCGCCGGGCCCAGACCACGAACTCGCCGATTTCCGGTATTTGCTCGATGATGTACGCGAAGGGACATTGATGGGGGAGGGCCGCAAACGGCCTACCCTGCGGGTCGATGTACATCCGGTCGTCGGTCACCCACAAGAACTTCATGTCCGACTCAAACTGACCTGCCGACCACCGCGGGGCGGCGTCGGGCCCGTGCCCTAGCCGCAGGCCGTGTCCTTAATACTGCGGTCCAGATCGGTGCGGGGTTGCCATCCACAATGGGCGTTCAACTTCGCGTAGCTCCCATAGATGACGGACACGTCGGCCTCCCCGCGTAGGCGGGCCCGATCGACCTCGATGCGTACCTCGATCCCGCAGCAAGCGATCATGGCTTGAAGGAGTTCGGCCATTCGGGTCGGCCGACCGGAGCAAAGATTGAATACTTCTCCACCGGCGGGTTTGCGGCACAACCTCCAGATCGCCTCGGCGGCGTCCCGCACGTCCAGGAAATCGCGCGAACTCTCCAGGTTGCCGACTTGGATCACGCCGGATCCCGTCGCCCGCGCCCGTTTCAACTCCTCGGCAAACGCGCCCGGGGCCAGTCGCGCGGTGATGCCCTTGCCGAGGAGCTGAAAAGGCCGGACCACCATCGCGCACACGCGGTAAACGCGGTGATAGTATAGCGCGATTTCAGTCGCCAGTTGCTTGCTCAGACCGTAAGGCGTCAGCGGTCGGCAGGGCGTCTGCTCCGTCACCGGAAGTTGTTCGGGCGCCACCCGGCCGTACTCCGCCGCCGAACCCGTCGCCACCACCACCACGCCGGGCACATAAAGGCGCGCAGCCTCCAACAGCACCGCCAGGGAGAAAACACTGACGCGATAGGTCTCCAGCGGATCGGCCTCGCCGAAGGTGCCCGCCAGATGGATGATCACGTCCGGTTGTATGGCCTTTATGCGCTCGGCTACGTCCGTCGCCAACGACAAATCCATCTGATGGAAAGCGTCGCAATGGGCCGGCGGAGTGGCGGCCACGTCCACGCCGATGAGTTCCGGCCGGTCCGGAAGACGCGCCAGATAGTCACAGAGGTGCCGGCCGAGGAAGCCGCACACGCCGGTAATGATCACGCGCTCGGACACTAAGAGGGTCCCCGCAGGTATCGGCTCCGCGACCGCTCGAAATCGGCGACGGCCTGTTCATAATCGTCCGGGCGACCGATATCGAGCCATTCGCACTGGCTTTCATAGGTCAGCACCCGCTTGCCGGCATGCTTGAGTCGCATCATGAGCGTGGGGATGTCCAGATACTGGCCGCGCTGAATGAACGCGAGCACCGCCTTGTCAAACACGTTAACCCCCATGCTGACCCGGTATTTCAGGCGGGGTTTCTCGCGATAGTCCAATAATTCGCCGCCCGGCCCGATCTCCAAGACGCCGAAATTAATCGTCACTTCTCTGGGGTATACGCCGATGGTGGCCGCGGCGCCGGTCGCTATATGCCGCCGCACCAAGACGCCGTAGTCGAGCGTGGTCAGCAGGTCGCCGTTCATGACCAGGAACGTATCGGAAAGTTCGGGGACCAGGGCGATGGACCCGGCCGTCCCGAGCGGCTCGTCTTCGATGCAATAGCTGATCTGCAGACCCAGCTTGGATCCGTCGCCGAAGAAGGTCTGGATCAAATCCGCCAGGTGGTTGACCGAGAGGGTAATCCGCTTGAAGCCGAAAGCCATAAGCTGGCGCAAGACCACCTCAAGGATCGGCATGTCTCCGATGGGCATCAACGGTTTCGGAAAAACCGTAGTGTAGGGTTTGAGTCGGGTCCCTTTGCCACCCGCCAGGATGACCACTCTCACGTCGTTCACGGTGGTGCTCAGCATGACCAGTATAGACTCTTATACCGCATACACGTCCGGACGGTAACGCTCGAGGTTCTTTTGGACCCATCCTACCGTCTGGACCAGCCCCTCTTCGAGGCTGTACTTGGGGCGCCACCCGCACACTTCCCGGGCCACGCGGTTGTCACTGACCAGCCGCATGACTTCGCTCTTAGCCGGCCGGACGCGGGCCGGGTCCTGCACGATGGCCATGTCCGCTTTACCGAGTATGTTGAGGATCATGCGTGCCATCGTGCCGACCGTCTCTCCGGAGCCCACGCCCAGATTCACCACCCGCCCGATCACACGCTCGCATAGACCGACCGTGACGAACCCCTCCACTGAATCCTTCACGAAGGTCATGTCGCGCACCGGATCGAGAGAGCCCAAAGTCACCCGATCCCGCGTGAGGGCCTGGGTGATCACCGTGGGAATGAACGCCCGCGCCGACTGCCGCGGGCCGAAGGTATTGAACGGCCGCACCGTGACCACGGGCAGATCGAAACTGTTGTAGTAAGACTCCGCCATCTTGTCCGCGGCGATCTTGCTTGCCGAGTAGGGCGATTGCCCCTGGAGGGGATGTTTCTCGTCGATAGGCACGTATTGGGCCGTGCCGTACGTCTCGCTCGTGGACGTGTGAATCACCCGCGGCGTCCGTTCGTCCAGGCACGCCTGCAACACGTTCAGGGTGCCGTGGAGGTTCACGCGGACGTAGTCGCTGGGCGCGACATAGCTGTAGGGAATGCCGATGAGGGCGGCCAAATGGAAGACATAGTCGCACCCGCGAACGGCCTTGCGGACCACGAACGGGTCACCCACGTCCCCCAGCACCATGTCCAGGCTGTCCTGCGCTTCCTTAGGCAGGTCGGAGATCATGCCCAGGTCGCCGCGACCATTGTAGCGCACGAAGGCGCGGACGCGGGCGCCGCATTCCAGGAGTTTCTCAACCAGATGTGAGCCGATGAACCCACCAGCCCCCGTGACCAGGACCGCCTTGCCTTTGAGCATCGTTCCTTCCTTCTCGTCGCCGTACCCGCGGGGCATGCTGGAGACCCTGCTTGTCCGGTCGTCACCCGCAGACCAACGCCCGTTTCAAGCTTGTAATAGATTTCGTTACCCCGGGCAAGCGGGCCCTGCGGGCCACAAGGTCATGCCACCAGTGACTCCGACCGCCGACTTCCATGAGAATACACTCGAGCAGTGCGCGAATCTGTGGACCGGCTTTCCACCCTGTCAGACCGGCGGGGAAGTCGGTCCCACGTTCGTGTTCCAGGCTCTCATTTCTGGCCCGTGTCCGGCTGAACACGCGTGATCTGAGACAGCATCTCCGCCACCTCTTCCACCCGGTCTTCCCTGGAATACAGCATCAGGCCGGCTTTGTGCGTCCAGAGGTCCTGGCGTTCCAGGATCTCCGCCGGCGTAAAGAACGGGCTGGGGCGGTGCGTGGGGTTGTCCTTGGTCACGTTGAGGTAGGCCCCGAAGATGTCATACGGGCGACCGTCGTCCCTCTTCCCGGGGACGTCGTAGTAGGTGTGCTCGGCGATGGTCAACTTGCCTAGCAGGCGGGCGGCGTTGAACATGCTCCTCGGCCGAAGGCTTGCCGAGGGTAGGAGGAAATCCACCTGCCCCTTCTCAGCGACGGCCTTCTCCAGGGCCTGTACCATGGCCTCATAGTCCGTGGGACTCAATTCCCCGTCCCTGAACTCGGTCAGAAAGGGGAAATGGACATAGGGTTCGGCATCCAGGCCGGTGAACTCGGCACCGAGGCTGCGGGCCTCCGTTCGAATCTGTTCGATCACGCCCGCATAGTAGTTCGCGTCGAAAATGGTCGAGCGCTGGATGGTCATCACCTCATACGAAGGCCAGAGAGTCCGGGCCCAGATCAGCTTGACTTGATGTTTCTTGCACAGCTTAACCGCCTCGAGAACCTCGGGTTGCCCGGCGAGGGGGCGATCGAGAGGGTGCAGATAGAGCATGAAGACGTGCGAGACCAGCCCGTTCGAGAGGGCTTTTTCGAGCGAACGGAGCGAATACTGAGACATGGCCGCATTGTGCCACCAGATGATGAGGGGGCGGTTTCCGGTCGAAGGTGCCGGGTCCGGCCGCGCCTCCGGTTCAGCGAGGCCCTTGTTAAGAGTACGCATGTTCTCGGTGCTTTTCGTCGTGTCCGGGGTTTCAGCACACGCGCCGGAAACGGCCGCCAGCATCTCCACTACCACCGCCATGCCGATGGCCAACCGCACAACTTCCTTCGATAGCATCACGAGGCATGCCTCCCTAGGTCCTGGTTCCACGATAGGAATAATTAGCTTGGGCTTCGTACCGCGGGAACAATGCCCGGCGGTGAGGCCGGACCGTGTCGGACCCCGGCCAAGCGGCCGTGGGGGCCGCCAGTTCCGCCCCACGGTGCGCAAAAACGGCCCGAAGGAAGAACGTG
>JAZDKM010000369.1:0-2966 GCA_043803085.1 Planctomycetota bacterium | reverse complement strand
CTCCGCATCCTCCCGGAGGACGAGGCCCTCGGCCCTTCGGAGGAAGAACGGAAACAACCGGGGCGGCGCCGACCGGAGGTGCCCCAAGACCGCGAACTCTACGGCCCGACGCCGGACGTGTACGGTCCGACGCAGCCCCAAAAGATCAAGGTCCAGCAGACGGAACCGGAGGGCGAGATCGCCCAAGTCCAGTTGTATGGGCCCACGCCCCCGGCCCGACTGGCGGCGGCGACCCCTTAGAGCCGTTCCATAGGCTTGGGTAGCGGCCGGCGTGGACGCCGGCCGACGGAGGGTGGCATGGCTTCACGTGATCCCGGCCGGGATCGCGGGTAGCCATGCGGATGGTTTTCCGCCTTCGTCATGCTTATCCAACGCTTCGTGTTGTGAAAGCATGCCGCCCGAGGCGTGACGTTGCGCTAAATACGTGCCGGCGTCCACGCCGGCCGCTACAACCGCCGGCGGCACCTGGTGAAGGGCGCAAAACGATGAAAGCATGGCCTGCCGCCATACTCCTTAGCCCGCCCCTGGCAGCCCGTGGCAAAAGTTGTGGCACAGGCTTCCAGCCTGTGTTTCCGCGGGCGCTTGGATGCTCGTGCCACACCGTTCTTGGCCACTTTCACTACAGGCTGCTAGTGCTCAGTCTGTTGCCCGGCTGTGCCATGACGCCCACCAAGCCGGCCGCGCCGGGACCGGTCCCGAACGAGGTCGCCAAGATGGTCTGCTTTTATGACGTCAACCCCTTCAAAAGCTTCGACGAGGCGGGAGACCCCAATCCCGAGGGATTCCGCGTGACGGTCGTGCTGGCCTCCCGCAAGACCGGTAAGGGCATTGCCGCCGCCGGCGTTATCCACATGAAAATGTACCGCGTAGACCGCATCGCTCCGGACAAGGTCGTGAGGACCCTGGTTCGGGAGTGGACTGCGGATACCGAGGGACTACGCACGTTTCGGAGCGGAGCACTCGGTGAGGGTTATAAGCTCGATTTCTGCTGGGCGAAGGAAGACGACGTATTGGGCCGCGAAGTGGAATTTGTGCCATCCTTTGAGGGGCCGGACGGGTGCGTGGTCCGCGGCCAGACCAAAGCCCAGCACGTTCCGGTTCACAAAACCCCATGACAACCAGCCCGCAAAGAAAAAGGGGACGCGGCTCGTTTTCAAACGCCCACTCGCAACGTCGCAGCGCAACTCGCACAGACACGAAAACGAGCTGCGTCCCCTTCTTCAACTCCCGAGCCATCGGGTGCCTGATCGCTCTAAGCGCCGCGCTACCGGCAGGGATCGGTGGAGCGGGCTGCGAACGGAAGCCCCCTCCGCCTGCGTTGGCCTCGCCCGCTGACCGCACCACACCCGCCGCGCTACCACTGCCCCCCGGTCCCTACGCGGGAGCGCTCGACACCGTCCGCCGGGTGCACCAATATCGCCGCGCGGGACAAGTCACCGCCCTGGCTTCCTACTTGGCCCCGGAGCAACGTGACGCCGTCGTCGAGCACATCCTCTGCGTGGACGAACTGACCGCGGCCGGTGAGTCGCTCAAGGCCCGAATTTACCGCATCGTCGGACCCGGCAGCGCCGACGCCTTCGATCGCACGGGGGTGGCCAACGCCCTGGGCCCGTTCTCGCGGGACGTCGAGTGCGTCAGCGAGATGATCGAAGGCGACACCGCCGTGGTGAGTATCCTGGTCGGGGGGCGGCTGCCGCTGGAAAACGTCCACCTGGTCCGCGCCGACGACCGCTGGTTGATTCAGACCGACCCGCCCATTCCGGGCGTGGCCACCGAGCTGCGCAAATTGGCGCGGGTACTTTACCGGGTCGCCGACGAGGTCGAACGTCGGCAGCTCACCGCGGACCAAATCGAAAAGGAACTCACCCTACGGCAACGCCCCGTCCTGGAACGCCTCGATCAACTGGTGCGCGCCACCCAGCCGGACCGCTGACAGAAAAGAGGTCAAGGACCTTCTTCCACCGGGTCTGGTGTCCGCCGCCGAGGCCTTCGCCGTAGCGGAAGAAGGTTCACCGGGCGCTTGACGGCCGGTGCCCGCAGCGCGAACATCACCTGGTGGACGCACCTCGCCCCAAAATCGTGGTCTGCGAACCCTACGCCGACCACGCGCTCGAGCGCTTACGCCGGGTCGGCGACCTGGTCCAACTCCAAGTGCCTGCCGAGGATGAGCTTATCGCCGCCGTGGCCGACGCCGACGCTCTCCTGGTCCGCACCTATACCCAGGTTACGCAGCGGGCCCTCGAATCCGCGCCCCGCCTGCGAGTCGTTGGTCGCGGAGGGGTGGGGGTGGAAAACATCGATGTGCGGTCCGCGGCGGCCCACGGCATCGTCGTAGTCCACACGCCCGCCGCGGCGACCGAAGCGGTGGCCGAACTCACCCTCGGGCTGATCCTGGCCCTGGAACGCAAGATCATCGCGGGCGATGGGCTGGTCCGCGCGGGCGACTTTGAGGGTGCCCGGCGTGCGGCCGTCGGCCGCGAACTGGGCCAGTGTACCCTCGGCATCGTCGGTATGGGCCGGATCGGGCGCGCCGTCGGCCGCATCGCCGCCGCCGGGTTCGGTGCCCGGGTGCTCTACAACGACATCCTCGACATCGGCCCCTTGGACTTCCCCGCCCAACCGCTGCCCAAGCCGGAGCTGTACGCCGCCGCGGACATCGTTACGCTGCACGTCACCCTGACCCGGCAGACGCGGGGCTTAATCAATGCCGAAGCCTTGGCCCACTTCAGGCCTACGACGACGCTGATCAATACGGCCCGCGGGGCGGTGGTCGAGGCCGGTGCCGTGGCCGCCGCGCTATGCGAGGGGCGTTTGGCCGGCGCTGCTTTTGACGTTTTCGACCCGGAGCCGCCCCCGCCGGACCACGCGCTGCTCTACGCCCCGAATGTGGTCCTCTCGCCGCATGCCGGGGCCCGCTCGCCCCGCGGCCAGGCCCGCATGAACGACGTGGTCGACGACGTGATCGC
>JAZDKM010000368.1:0-4019 GCA_043803085.1 Planctomycetota bacterium | reverse complement strand
GGTTGCGTGAATCGCGGCTGGAACTCCAGTCGGCCTACGGCCTCCTTCCGTTCCAGCCGCGTGAGTTGGCCAGGAATCCGTGGAAAGCGTGTCAACTTATAACCAGGACTTGACACGTGTCCCGTCCACCGCCCATCACGGTTTCCCGACGACTATAGCAGATAACCGGCCGGTCCGTTTTCATCGGGCGAAACACATCCATCCCCTCGTCATAACTTGGGCCCTGGAGCAGGAACCACCATCAACACTCGCAGGCCGTGGTCGGGGGCGCGGCCGGAAAGAGGTTGGGCGCTGCGAAACGCCGAGCGGCATTTCGCGGGTGGAAAGTTCCAGGACCCGCCGCGGAGTATCCACGCCGCGCCCTTGTCGGGCCCCTTGGGGTCAGTCACGTCCTCCTTTCCGTAAGTCCCGCTCCAGTCCTCGCAACACTCCCACACGTTCCCAACCACGTCGTAAAGGCCCCACGGGTTCGGCTTGAAGCTGCCGACCGCCACGGGCTTGCCGCGCCCAACCCCCTCCTGCTCGTCCCAGACGTCCCCGTTGTAGTTGGCCATGTCCGTGGTGATCTTCTCCCCAAACCAGAAGGGCGTAGCCGTCCCTGCCCGGCAGGCATGCTCCCACTCCGCCTCCGTCGGCAGCCGGAACTCCGCCCTCTCCCCTGCCCCCCTCCCCGCGGGAGAGGAGATGGGGTGAGGGAACATCTCGTTCAGCTTCTTCACGAATTTTTGGCAGTCATCATGTCTCACCTGCTCCACCGGGTGCCGCTTGCCGTCCTTGAAGGAGCTGGGATTGCCACCCATCACCTTCTCCCATTGCTCCTGGGTGACCTCGTATTTCCCGAGGTAATAGGGCCGGGTGATCCGCACCTTGTGCTGCGGGAACTCCCGCCCCTCCCACCCGCCGCCTCCGCCGGCCTTCTTGAGAAGCTCGGCGGCTGGCATATCCCCGCCCATCAGGAACTCTCCCGCGGGGATGAGCAGGAGTTCGAGATTGACCCCGCCGCCCAGGTCCATGGACTGCTCCACGGGAATCCCCAGGCCATCGGCGGTCTTTTTCTGCCGGCGTGCCGCCTCCGCGGCGTCGAAGGGAAACTTGGTGTACACCACCGACCCCAGCGGCAGCCGCGCCGCGACCCGGAGATTCTCCGCCTCCGGCTCCTTCGCCTTGGCGAAGTCGGTCTTTCCGTGAGCCACGAACCAGGCGTTCAGCGCGGCGAGCATCCCCTTGCCCTGCTCGGCCGTGTACTTCTCCCGGACGAGCTTGCCGACGTCCCTCTCCCAAGCCACCTTGGCCACCGTCTCCACCGCGCCGAGCTTCAGGACGTCAAGGCGCTTCGACCACCGCCCGGCCAGAGGGTGCTCGCCGGCCGCCGCCAGCGCTTTCTCGGCCCCGGCCACGTCCTTCCGGCCCATCTCGATGATGGTCGCGGCCAGGTGTCCGTCGGCGCCCTCCGGCTTGAAGGCGGGGAGCAGCCTCTCCATCTCCCCCTCGGCCAGGTCCGCGAAGCGCACCACCCGCACGCCCGACCCCTCGGTGGCGCCGACCTTGAAACGCACCTTGACCTTGAAGGCGTCCGCCGTCACATCCTCGACCGCGCCCCTGGCGGCCCCTCCGACGCGCGTCCGGAGTTCGACCTCTTTCCCGAGGAGCTTCTTGAGCGCATCCCGCCGACCCGCCCGCCAGGATGCGATTTGTCCGGCCACCCGCTCGGCGGCGGCCAGCCCCGGCGGCATGGCTGCCAGAACGTCCCTGTCCAACCGTTTCTTCTCGGCAGCCAGGTGCTCGCCGGCCTCCTGCCACCTGCCAGCCAGAACCATCTCGTCGTACCGCGCCAGGATCGGCTCCAGAAGATTCCGGGCCTCCGCCTCGTGCTGCCTGACGAGATTCCCGGCCGCGTCGGCGCTTTCCTTCTTCAGCCGGTCTTCAAGTGCCGAGAGCCTCCCGGCCAGCGCCGCGTACCTCACCGGCCGGACCTTCCCAATTTCGGCCAAGCCCTTCTCCGGCTGGCCGTCGGCGCCCATCTTCTCGGCCGCCGCAATGGCCGCCCCAAGCCGGAGCTCGGCCTGCTCTTTGAACTTTTTCCGCTCCCCCTCGAACCTGGGCGCGAGGAGGTCGGCAAATTTCTCCGGCGGCGGCCCGAAGACCGCCAGCGCCCCGTCGAAATCTCCGCCCCGAACCAGCTTCCCGGCCCTCTCCGCGAGCGGGCCAAAGGCGGCATCCGCGGCCCTGGCGCGCGAGGCGTTCACCTGCCCGATGGCCTCATCGACCATCAGCTCCCACCGGGTGCCCGCGCACGACTTGCGAACCCTCTCGAAACGCGCAATCGCCCCGGCGTAGTCCTCCGGGTCCTTCTTCCAGAGCGACTCGGCCAGATCGTACATCTCGCTGAGCTTCTTGTCATCCGAAGGCGGCGGCTTGGCAGGCCCGGCCAGAGCCGCCTCGGCACGGGCCTTCAGCCGTCCGATCTCTTCGGCCTTCTCTCGCCCGAACTCCGTCTCCCCGTGGCGCGCCCCGAACGCCGCCAGCGCGTCGCGAAGCGCCAAGGCTTCCTCGCGGGAAGGCCCCTCCTTGGCCGCGGGCAACACATGCTCCCGCCAGGCGCTCTCCGCGGCGACCTCGCGCGCTACGGCGGTCTGCTTCTGGTCCTGTCCGCCGCCGCGCACCGCCAGCCAGACCACCAGCAGCACAACCAGGAGCCCGACTGCCCCCGCTGCTGCCACGAGCGCCATCGGCCAACCGCCCCCCCCCCCCCGGCTCCAGCAACAGCCCCGCCGTACCCGCATCCTCCTGGTGCCGCCCGGGCCTGCGGCGCGGCGCCAGAGGCTTCACGTCCGACTGCCCGCGCCGGCCTATCGAGCTCCGGCCCACCTCCAGCACCACGCTTTCCGGGGCCTTGCCGTCTATCACCCGCTCCATGTCGCGGAGCAACTCCGCCGAGTCCTGGTAGCGGTCCTCGCGCTCCTTGGCCATCATCCGCTCGACCAGCCGGCAGCAGTTCTCGGAAACGGTGGGGTTAACGTCCGCCGGCCAGGGCACCTGCTCGGTCAGGTGCTTGGTCATCACCACCGCCGCGGAGCTGCCCTGGAAAGGCGTTTGGCCGGTCACCAGATGATAGAGTGTCGCTCCCAGCGAGTAGATGTCGGTCCGGATGTCCAAGTCCTTCTCGCCGCGGGCCTGCTCGGGGCTGACGTAATGCGGCGTGCCCATCATCACCCCGGTCTGGGTCATCCGCGTCTCGGCCCCGGTGCTCCGGGCCAGCCCGAAGTCGCAGAGCTTGGCGATCCCCTTCCCGGTGACCAGAATATTGTCAGGCTTGATGTCCCGGTGAATAATCCCGGCCTTGTGGGCGAAGCCCAAGGCGCGAGCCACCTGCATGGCCAGGTGCAACGCGAAGCCCTCCTCCAGAGCCCCGCTCTCGTCGAGCATCGCCTGGAGGCTCCGACCCTCGACGTACTCCATCGTCAGGTAGTGGAACCCCCCGCCCTCGCCCACGTCATGCACGCCCACGATGTTCACATGGTTAAGGCTCCCGGCGAGCTTCGCCTCCCGCTCGAACCGCGATATGAAACTCGCGTCGCGCGCGAGGCTCTTGCGCATGATTTTGATCGCCACCAGCCGGTCCATGCTGGTCTGCCGCGCCAGATACGTCGCGGCCATGCCCCCCTCGCCCAGCTTCTTCATCAACTCGTAGCCGGGAATGGGCTGCTGCCTCTTCCGCCCTTCTTGCGGATCCTTATCGTGACTGAGCACTAGACTGCTTCCATCGTGGACGTCGGTTTCGCCGCGATGTTGTAGGTCACGCTCACCACGCCGGGGACCTCGGTCGTGAGGCGTTTCGCCAGGCGATCGAGCACCGGCCAGGCGAACCGGGAGGGTTTCGCCGTGACGCAGTCGGCCGTCTCCCAGGACCGCACCTCGATCTGAAAGCCGTAGTCGCGCCGGTTGTTCCGCATTCCCGTCACGCGGTCGGCATGGAGGATGGCCATCACCTGGAAGGGCTTGAGTTTCATGAGTTCCGC
>JAZDKM010000367.1:0-17898 GCA_043803085.1 Planctomycetota bacterium | reverse complement strand
TGGACGTTGATCTTGTCCCGTTTCCAGACCTGTTGAGCACAATCGTCGATAACAGGGGCAAAACGTGCCCGACGGTAGGGCACGGGATTCCGCTTATCGCAACGAACTGCGTACGGAATGATCTGCTGTATCCCGCCTACGACAAAATCAGGTTCGTTTCGGAGGAAACCTATTGCTCTTGGTTTCGTGGCCATCCACAGCCTGGGGACCTCATTTTCGTGACAAAGGGCACGCCTGGACGGGTTTGCGTCGTCCCTGATCCAGTAGGCTTCTGCATTGCACAGGACATGGTCGCGGTACGTGTGAATC
The DNA here is from genome assembly GCA_043803085.1 of Planctomycetota bacterium. Taxonomy (GTDB): domain Bacteria; phylum Planctomycetota; class Phycisphaerae; order UBA1845; family UBA1845; genus JAAEQG01. Next base: position 17,589 of record JAZDKM010000367.1, on the reverse strand, counting down.
CGAAGAAGGTCTACCCGAAGTTTCTCTTCGCGGTGCTCAGGTCGCGGGACGTTCAAAACCAAATCGAGCAAATGCACGTCGGGACATTGATCCCGCATTTCAAGAAAGGCGACTTCGACAAGCTCCTTCTTCCCGTTCCTGACCGTCGGATGCAGGAGTTACTTGGTGATTGCTACTTCGATTTCTGTGCCAAGATCGAACTGAACCGGCGGATGTGCCGGACGCTGGAGGGGATCGCGCGGGCAATCTTCCAGTCGTGGTTCGTGGACTTCGACCCCGTCCGCGCCAAGGCCGCCGGCGCCAAGCGCTTCCGCGGCATGCCCCAGGCCGTCTTCGGCACGCTCCCCGCCGCCTTCGCCGACTCCCCCCTCGGCCCGATCCCGGAGGGGTGGGCAGTCCAGGGACTTGACGAGATCGCCAGCTTTCTAAACGGACTTGCTCTCCAGAAGTACCCGCCGCGCGACGGGCGATCTCTTCCGGTCATCAAGATAGCGCAGCTCCGAGCGGGGCACACGACGGGGGCCGACCAGGCAAGCGCCGATCTCGATCCCGCGTACGTCGTCACCGATGGCGACGTTCTTTTCTCCTGGTCGGGCTCGCTGGAGTGTGTCTTGTGGGCCGGTGGGCAAGGCGCACTCAACCAGCACCTATTCAAAGTGACCAGCGAGCGCTTTCCGAAGTGGTTCTTCTACTTCTGGATTCACCGGCATCTTCCTCACTTCCGCCACATCGCCGCCGGGAAGGCGACCACGATGGGACACATCCAGCGGCATCACCTTTCGGAAGCCAAGGTCGCTGTGCCTCCTGGGTCGGTTCACGAGGCCGCGGATCGCCTCCTCGCTCCGCTCGTTGCAGCCATTCCCCAGCGGATGGTCCAGTCGCGGACGCTCGCCGCGATTCGCGACGCGCTGCTGCCGAAGCTCCTCTCGGGCGAGCTGCGCATCGCCGACGCGGAGAAGATCGTCGGGAGGGGCGTCTGAATGGCCCGCGCGCCCGTCAATCCCCCGCGGCCCCCTTCGCCGATCCCGATCCCGACACCGATCTACCGGATCGTCCACATCGACAACCTGCCGACGCTCTTGGCTCGCGACGCCCTGCACGCGCCCAACCACGTCCCGCCCGACGGCCTGCCGTGGGTGTCCATTCACGCGACACAGACGCAAGCGGATCGCGGGCAGAAGGTGGTGGCTTGCGGCCCGCGCGGGATCATCCTCGACTACGTCGGCTTCTACTTCGGGCCGCGCTCGCCGATGTTGTTTCGCATCCACACGGGGCACGGCGTCGCACAGATCGACCAGTCGAACATCGCCTATCTGGTCTCGACGGCGCAGGCCGTGAAGGCGACGGGGCTGGGATTCGTGTTCTACAACGGGCACTCGCTCGCGGCGTATTCCAGAGCGTTCGCGGACCTCGACCGGCTGGCCGACGTGGACTGGGCGACGGTGAACCTCGTATACTGGAACGACACGCCCGAGGACATGGACCGGCAGCGTCGCAAGCAGGCGGAGTTCCTGGTGCATCGCTCGATGCCCTGGCGGCTGGTCAAGCGGATCGGTGTGCTCAACGGGGCGGCCGATGCGCGGGTGGCGGCGGTGCTGGCCGCTCATCCCACGCGGCACCAACCTCTTGTCAGCGTCGAGATTTCATGGTACTATTGATGTGAGCGGGAGGAGGACGTGATCGAGAACGCGCGCGGAAACCTGCTGGAAGCGGACGCCGAGGCTCTGGTCAACACGGTGAACTGTGTCGGCTACATGGGCAAGGGCATCGCGCTGCAATTCAAGCAGGCGTTCCCCGAGAATTTCAAGGTCTACGAGCGGGCGTGCGAGCGCGAAGAGGTGCGGCCGGGGAAGATGCTGGTCTACGAGACCGGCACGATGCATCCGCCGCGCTTCATCATCAACTTCCCGACCAAGCGGCACTGGCGCGGCAAGTCGCGCATTGAGGACATCGAGGCCGGGCTGGTCGCGCTGGTCGAAGAGGTTAAATCGCGGGGCATCCGGTCGATCGCCGTGCCGCCGCTGGGGTGCGGCAACGGCGGGCTGGAATGGCCGCAGGTGCGGGCGCGGATCGTGCGGGCGCTGGAGGCGGCGCCGGACGTGCGGGTGCTGCTGTTCGAGCCGGCGGGCGTGCCGGCGGCGGCGACGATGCCGGTGAACACGGAGCGGTCCGGCATGACGCCGGCGCGGGCGCTCTTCGTTAAGATCATGCAGCTGTACATGGTGCTGGCGTACCGGCTGACGCTGCTGGAGATTCAGAAGCTGGCGTACTTCCTGCAAGAGGCGGGGCAACCGTTGAAACTGAAGTACGAAGAAGGCCACTACGGGCCGTACGCGACGAACCTGAACAAGGTGCTGGAGCGGATCGAGGGCCACTTCACGCGCGGCTACGGTGATAGCCAGAAGCCGGACGCCGAAATCGAGCTGCTGGATGGGGCGGTCGCGGAAGCCGATGCCTTCCTGGCGGACAAGGACGAAGAGCAATCGCGGCTGGTGCAGGTCTCACAGTTGATCGAGGGGTTCGAAACGCCGTACGGGATGGAGCTGCTTTCGTCGGTACATTGGGTGGCGGTGCACGGCGAACAGAAGGCGACGAGCGCGGCTGAGGCAGTGAAGGCGGTCCACGCCTGGAACGACCGCAAGGCGCGCATGTTCTCGTCCGAGCACATCGAGACAGCGTGGGCACGACTGGATGAGCTCCACTGGCTGTCGGGATAGATGGGCGAATCTGACTTCACCGAATCCGTCGTCGAGCAGGCCGCGATGGCCTGGCTGGAGGCGCTCGGCTTTGTCGTCGCGTACGGGGCCGAGATCGCGCCGGGCGAGCTCGGCGCCGAGCGGGACGACTACAGCCAGGTCGTTCTGCATCGCCGTTTGCGTCAGGCGCTGGCGCGGCTCAACCCCGAGGTGCCGGCGGACGCGCTCGACGAGGCTTTCCGCAGGATCACGCGGCCGGATTCACCGTTGCTGATCGTGAATAACCACGCGCTCCATCGGATGCTGGTCGATGGGGTGAACGTCGAGTACCGGCGTCCAGATGGGTCGATCGCCGGCACGCAGGTTCGCGTTGTCGATTTCGACGATCCCGACGCGAACGACTGGCTGGCGGTTAACCAGTTCACCGTCGTCGAGAACCGCAACAACCGGCGGCCCGACGTCGTCGTGTTCGTCAACGGCCTGCCGCTTGCAGTTATCGAGCTGAAGAACCCGGCCGACGAGAACGCCACGATCTGGTCCGCGTTCAACCAACTCCAGACGTACAAGCGCGACATCCCGTCGCTGTTCGTCTACAACGCGGCTCTGATCATCTCCGACAGCGTGGAGGCCAGGATCGGGACGCTGACGGCCAGCCGCGAGCGCTTCATGCCGTGGCGGACGATCGGCGGGGAGGATCTGGCGCCAGCGTCGGCGCCGGAGTTGCAGATCGTGCTGGAGGGGGTGTTCGAGAAGCGCCGGTTCTTGGACCTGATCCGCCATTTCGTCGTGTTCGAGGACGAGGGGCACGGCGTCCTGGCGAAGAAGATGGCCGGCTATCACCAGTTCCACGCCGTGAACCGGGCCATCCAGGAGACCGTCGACGCTTCCGGGCCCGCAGGCGATCGGCGGATCGGCGTCGTGTGGCACACGCAGGGCTCGGGCAAGAGCCTGACGATGGCCTTCTATGCCGGCCGGGTGATCTTACACCCGGCGATGGCCAATCCCACGCTGGTCGTCATCACGGACCGGAACGACTTGGACGACCAGCTCTTCGGCACGTTCGCCCGTTGCCACGAGTTGCTGCGCCAGGAGCCGGTGCAGGCGGCCAGCCGGGCGGCGTCGTGTTCACGACCATCCAGAAGTTCTTCCCAGAGGGCCAGGACGACCGGCGCCCGGGGCTGTCAGATCGCCGGAACATCGTCGTCATTGCCGACGAGGCGCACCGCAGCCAGTACGATTTCATCGACGGGTTCGCCCGGCACATGCACGACGCCTTGCCGCACGCGTCGTTCATCGGGTTCACGGGAACGCCGCTCGAGTTGACGGACAAGAACACGCGGGCGGTGTTCGGGGATTACATCAGGCCGATCTACGACATCGAGCAAGCCGTCAAGGATGGGGCGACGGTCCCTATCTACTACGAAAGCCGGCTGGCCCGGCTGGAGCTCGACGAGGAAGAGCGGCCAACGCTCGACGCGGAGTTCGAGGAGGTCACCGAAGGCGAGGAGATCGAGCACAAGGAGCGGCTGAAGACCAAGTGGGCACAACTTGAGGCGCTCGTCGGAGCGGAGAAACGAATCCGCCTGATTGCGCAGGACTTGGTGAACCACTTCGACCGCCGGCTTGAGGCAATGGACGGAAAGGCGATGGTCGTCTGCATGAGTCGGCGCATCTGCGTCGAGCTTTACGACGCCATCGTCGCGATCCGTCCGAACTGGCACCACGACGATGACGACAAAGGCGAAATCAAGGTGGTCATGACCGGCTCCGCGTCCGATCGGACGGGTTGGCAACCGCACATCCGCAACAAGGCCCGGCGGGAGGCGCTGGCAAAGCGATTCAAGGATCCGCGCAACCCGTTCAAGATCGTCCTCGTACGCGACATGTGGCTTACCGGTTTCGACGTTCCATGCCTGCACACGATGTACGTCGACAAGCCCATGCGCGACCACGGGCTCATGCAGGCCATCGCGCGGGTGAACCGCGTGTTCAAGGACAAGCCCGGCGGGCTGGTGGTTGACTATCTTGGGCTAGCTCACGAGCTCAAGCGGGCGCTGGCGACCTACACCGACAGCGGCGGCACGGGCACGACCGCGATCGATCAGGAAGAAGCGGTCGCCGTCATGCTGGAGAAGTACGAGGTGTGCTGCGACCTCTTTGATGGCTTCGACTGGTCGCTATGGGTCCGAGGCACGCCACGGGAGCGGCTGGCGCTGCTCCCCGCCGCCCAGGAGCACATTCTCGCGCAGGACGACGGTAAGGCGCGGCTGCTGCGCGCGGTGACGGAGTTGTCGCAGGCGTTCGCGCTGGCCGTGCCGCATCCAGAGGCGATTCGAATCCGAGACGCCGTGGCCTTTTTCCAGGCCGTGCGGGCGGTGTTGGCCAAGGCGACCCCAGGCGAGCGCAAGCCGCTGGAGGAACTGGAGCAGGCAATCCGGCAGCTCGTATCGCGAGCGATTGCGTCCGATGAGGTCGTGGACATTTTCGCGGCGGCGGGGCTCAACAAGCCGGACATCTCGATCCTGTCCGAGGAGTTCCTGGCAGAAGTGCGCGGGCTCCCGCAGCGCAATCTGGCCGTCGAGGTGCTGCGAAAGCTGCTCACCGGCGAGATCAGGACTCGGGGCAGGAAGAACCTCGTTCAGGCGCGGTCCTTTGCGGAGATGCTGGAGAACGCGATCCGACGCTACCAGAACCGCGCCATCGAGACGGCCCAGGTGATTGAGGAGTTGATCGCGCTTGCGAGAGAGATGCGCGAAGCGGATCGGCGCGGCGAGTACCTGGGTCTCAGCGACGACGAGCTCGCGTTCTACGATGCGCTGGAGGTCAACGACAGTGCGGTCAAGGTACTGGGTGAACCGACGCTGAAGAGCATTGCTCGCGAACTGGTGGACGCGATGCGCAATAACGTGACAATCGACTGGACCGTGAAGGAATCGGTGCGGGCCAAGCTGCGGGTGCTCGTCAAGCGCATCCTGCGGAAGTACGGCTACCCACCCGACAAACAGGAGAAGGCGACGCTGACCGTTCTCCAACAGGCAGAGCTCTTGTGTGCCGCAGTTGCATGAATCGTCGATGCACGTTCCGGAATAAAACGCAGTACGGTTCTCGCGGTCCTCGAGTGACCACGAGTCGTCACATTGGAGCCGACCGGGTTCGAACCGGCTACCTCCTGGTTGCAAACCAGGCGCTCTCCCAAATGAGCTACGGCCCCTGCCCCCGATCACACCGCCGATGTCACGTACCGGTCGTCCCCGCTGAGCGGCTCTGTCCGGTGGCGAGGCGTGATGTTTCTGAGAGTATAGAAACTTCGCTCAAGCGGTCAACGTCGCGCCATTGATGACGCCCTGCAATAGCAAGGGGTGGGGAACAAAGCACTTGCGCGAAAGCGGCCTCGGGGTCAAACAGCATCGCCACCCTCACCCCGCAGAAACGTAGGTCGGGCTCTGCCCGACGCTCTGCCGCGGCGGGCAATGCCCGCCCTACGCGGCTACCGAAGGATCAACCGCGCACGGCCCACTTGATCATGTCCGAGAACCTGGCCCCTTTGCCCTGGATGAGGAGCCCGACCCGGAAGATGCGACCGGCCGCAAACACGCAGATCGCAGTCGTCAGCAACACCAGCCCCACGCCAACCAGCGGCTGCCACAACGGCAGATTAGGCTGGGCGGCCAGACGCATGGTCATCAGCATCGGGGTGGCCGGGGGAATGAGCGAAAGCACTACCGAAAGCGTACTCGTCGGCTCCCGGATAACCGGAATCAACACGAACATGGGAAACGCGATGAAGATGTAAATCGGCATGATCAGGCTCTGGGCCTCTTTCAGGTCCGAGCACGCGGCACCGACGGCAATGAACATGGCCCCGAACAGGAGCACCGCCAGAGCTTGAAAGACGACGAACCAGACGAGCAGAACACTGAGGTTGGCCGGAATGAACTCGCCGAATCCCGCGACGCGGGCCCCGAGCACGCCTCCCGCCAGGTAAACCGTTAGAATCGTGAGCGACACCCCCACCATGCCCAGCAGCTTGCCGGCCATCAACTCGAACGGCCCGACCGAGCTGAGTAGAACCTCGGCAATCCGCTGCATCTTCTCTTCGAGAACGCTGTTGATCAGCGGTCCCGCTCCGATGTTGACGACCATGAACATGAGCATCACGACGAAGAACGGCACGAGAAAGGCGGCCTCTTCGCTCTTGCGCGCCCCTCCGCTGACCTGGCCGGTTGCGGCGTCGATACTCAACAGCTTCCGCGACTCGACCGGCACGGGCGTGGAGGCCTGGTCGATCTCTTCTTTCGGCAGCCCGGCGGCGGCAAACCGCAACTCGCGGACCACCGCGTTGGTCTGACGCTCTAACCAGCGTTTGAACTCGTCAAACGCCCCGGCCTCAGAGTAGACTTCCACGGTGCCGGCCGTCCGGCCCTGCTCCACCTTCTGGATGTCGGGACCAACCACGACCAGAGCGAACAGCCTCCCCGTGCGGATTTGGTCACAGCGCTCGGCCAATTGCCTCGGAGGAGGGTCGGCCTCACCGAGGTCGATGCGTGTAATGATGTATTTCGGCTGAGTTTGCTTGCCGCTCTGGCCATCGCGAATCTCGATCTTGTTGCGCTGCTCAGCGGCGGCCTGAAGACGGTCGAAGAGTATGCCGGACCGGTCGATAACCGCGATGTGTTTGTCTTTGGTGTCGACTTTCCCCTCCGTCAAGGTCGATCCGATGATGCTGCCCCCCATCAGCAGCGGCATGGCCACCAGCATGACAATAAAGGTCTTGGTGCGGACGGCGGCCTGGTACTCACGAACCGCGACGACGATGGTCTTACGCATGGATCGCCTCCTGGGCCGCGGGACCGGCAATACGCACGAAGATGTCGTGCAACGACGGACAGGTGATCTCAAAACGCTGCACCGCCGCCCGCTGCATCAGGGCCGCCAGAATCTGCTGCGGGTCGGTCCCGTCATCCATGCGGATTTCCTTGAACGGCCCGTAGTCGTTCACGTGACGCACGCCCGGGATCGCGGTCAAATCGCCCACGTCGCGGTTCAGGGCCACCCGGATGGTATCGGCGCCGTAGACCTCCTGAATGGAGGTCATGGTCCCGTCCAGCACCTTGCGCCCGTTGAAGATCATGAAGATGTAATCGCACATCCTCTCCGCCACGTTCATGTCGTGGGTGGAGAAGATGATCGTGGCGCTTTGGCGTTTGAGCTCGAGGATGACCTCTTTGATCGCCTCCGCGTTCACCGGGTCGAGTCCGGTGAACGGCTCGTCCAAAATGATAAGCTCCGGCTCGGCGATTACCGCGGCGATGAACTGCACCTTCTGGGCCATGCCCTTGGACAGGGTTTCTACCTTCTTGTTGGCCCACTCGGACAGTTGCATGCGTTCGAGCCACTCAGCGACGGCCCGAGCGAGGTCGCGCCGGCCCTTCAACTCGGCGTAAAACCGCAGGACGTCCCGGACCTTCATCTTCTTGTACAGCCCGCGTTCTTCCGGCAGGTAACCGATGCGGTCCGTGGCCGCCCCGTGCAGCGTTTCGCCGAAGACCCGGATGGTCCCCGCGTTGGGGTACAAGATGTTCATAATCATGCGCAGCGTGGTGGTCTTGCCGGAGCCGTTGGGTCCGATGAAACCGTAGACCGAGCCGCGCGGGACGGCCAAGGTCAGGTCATGGACCGCCACGACCTCGCCGAAGCGCTTGAACACATTTTCGATTTCGACGGTGTACATCAAATACCCATCCTAACGCCAAGAGCACCACGTTCAAACGGCCCCGCACACCAAATTCCCCGGTCTTCCTATTGAGGATTATGCCTGCCGCCACGTGGTCCTGCGCTGGTACACCCACGCCGTGACCCTGCGTGCGGTGACGTAGGCGTTGCCCGCCCGGCTGGCCCGCCGCCCCCCGCAGACGCTCGCCCCCCTACTTGCAGCGCGCGCTCGGTCACGGATATGCTTAGAGTATGGCTCAACTCCGTTATCTCGATCAAGCCGGTATGTTGCAAACAGCTCGTTTAGGCGATGGTGCCTTCCTCATCGGCCGCAACAACACCTGCCAGATCATTTTCATCGACGACATGGTGTCGCGTGAGCACACCCGCCTCGACCGCGACATGGATGGGCGCTACCGCATCCGCGACTTGGGCAGCCGCAACAGGACCCACGTCAACGGACAGATCGCCAACGAGACGTTGCTGCAGCCGGGCGACTTCATCCGCATCGGCGATCACGTATTGGAATTCATCGACGAGGAAGCCCAACACCAGAAGCTCGGACTCGATTTCCTCACTCCCGACACCCGAGACCCTGAGGGGAGCGATTGGATCAAGATCAAGAGCTCCATCACGCTCCCGCTTACCCAGATCGAGCGGCTGTCGGGGCTGTCAGCCGACTTGGGCGTGACGGCCCGTCCGGAGGATGTGGCGGAAGCAGGTTTGGACCGACTGCTGCTCGACCTTCAGGCCGAGCGGGGCTTTGTTGCTTTGCGGGGGGAAAGCAAGAAGGACCTCCGCGTCATCGCCCACCGCGGGCTGGCGCCATCACCCACGAGTTCCCGGATGCCGGTCAGCGAGACGTTTGTCTACAACGCCATCCTCCAGCAGGTCGCCGGGCGCTATCCGGATGAGGCCCGGAAGATCGACCCCAAGGCCGGCTACGCCACCACCGGGCTGGTCGCCCCGCTGATGTTTCGAGGGACGGTCATCGGGCTGGTCTACGTGGATCGCCCGGCCTCCAAGAAGCCGTTCACCAAGCCCGACCTCGAATACGCGGCGGCGGCGGGGGCGCACTTGGGGGGGCGGATGGCGGATGCGTCGGCCCGGTTGGCTCAGAACGCGGTCCGCGAGGGATCCGCCTGGTTAACGACCCTGCGCCGGTTGCAGACCGCGATGACCGCACCTCCGTCGGCCTGCGAGCTGTTTGAGACGGCCTGCAAGTTGTTTCCCGGCCAGGGACGCTGCGGTGACTTCTGCGATGTGCTCAAACTTAATGACCACCGCGTTGTCGTGATCATGGTGGATGCCGGTGGGCAGGGTATTGCCGGTCTGGTGCAGGCGGCGGCGATCCGCAGTGGGATCATCACTGCCCTGAAAACCGGCGGCGACGAACTCGACGCGGCGGTGGTCATGTCCACCCTGAACCATGCGACGGCCCGCCAGAAAACTCGCCAACTCGTCACCTGCACTCTAGTGCTGTTGGACGTCGCGTCGGCCCAAGTGACCTACCTCAACGCAGGCGGGATGCCGCCGCTTCTGCTGACCGGACCGGGTCGGCTGGTCACCCTCGACCAGCCCGCGCTGCTGTTGGGTATCGACGACGACTACCCCTACGAAGCTAGCACCGTGGACGTGCCCCCGCAGTTCAGGTTGATCTGCCACACCGATGGCCTGGTGGACGCGGCGAACGCGGCCGGCGAAGGCTTCGGGGAACAACGCCTGCACGAAATCCTCCTGGACCACGAGGCGTTTGCGGCCCCGGCGGTGCTCGTCGGCCGACTGGGTGACGCGCTGGAAGCGCACCTTGCGGGCTGCGCCTTGTTGGACGACGCGATGATTTGTGTACTTAGCAGAGAGTGAGCGGACCATGCTCGTACCCTTTGCCGTCGAATCCCAACTCGCGAACAAGCTCGTAGACCACAAGGTGCTCTCCCCGATGGAATTGGTCGACGCGCAGATCGAATCGGAGATCGCCGCCCAGTCGCTGCTGGAAATCTTGCTGGTCCGTGACGTGCTCAGTGAAGCGGACGCGGCGCAGGCCCTGGCCGATTCTTTGGGGCTGCGCTACGTGGACCTCTCCCGCAGGAAACCGTCCACCGCTTGGATGCTGTCGCTGCCGGAGAACCGCGCCCGGCGCCATGGCGCCGTGGTGTTCGGGGAGGTCTCCGGTCAATTGGTGATCGCCGTGGCGGATCCGTTCGACCCAGCCGTACGTAGCGCCATGGCGAACCGGTTCGACCGTCCGATTCAGTACGTGGTCAGCCCACGCTTCCAGATCCGGCAGACCCAGGACGAGATTTACGGCGAAGCCCGGCGTCGCGGGGCACGAATGGCCGACACCCTGCCCGTCGCCTCCGCCGTCGCCACCATCTCGGCCACCGGGCTCAACATGGTGGAACAACTCGACAGCATCATTGACGAGGCGGTGGATCGCCGGGCCAGCGACATCCACATCGAGCCTGAGCGTGATCGTCTGCGCGTGCGTCTCCGGATCGACGGGCGCATGATTGAATCCCGCGCCTACCCGATCGAAGCCGCACCGGCCCTCATCTCGCGCGTGAAGGTGATGTCCACGCTGGACATCACTGAACGCCGCAAACCCCAGGACGGCCGCTTCACCCACCGCAGCTTCGAACAGGAGATCGACGTCCGCGTGGCCTGCATCCCGACGACCAATGGAGAGCGGGTCAGCCTGCGGTTGCTCTCCCTCGAGCGCTCCAGTTTGGACCTGACCTCCCTGGGCATGGAGTTGGAAATCAAGCAGGGCTTCGAGCGGCTGATCCGCCGCCCGCACGGTATCATCCTGATCACCGGGCCGACGGGCAGCGGCAAGAGCACCACCCTCTACGCCGCCTTGCAGCTAATCAACTCCATCGAGAAGCACATCATCACCATCGAGGACCCGGTGGAATACCACATCGAGGGCGTCAACCAGGTGCAGGTCGACAACGAGTTCGGGGTCACGTTTCCGAAGGCTCTGCGCAGCATCGTCCGCCATGACCCCGACGTGATCATGGTCGGCGAAATCCGCGACGAGGAGACCGCCCACTTGGCTTTGGAAGCCTCGCTGACCGGCCACTTGGTCTTTGCCACCCTGCACACCAACTCGGCCGTCGGGGCCCTCACCCGCCTTCTGGACATGGGCTGCGAGCCGTACCTGGTCGCCTCGGCCATCATCGGGGTGATGGCCCAGCGGCTGGTGCGGCGGATTTGTGTGAATTGCCGCAAGGCCTTTGAGCCCAACCCCGCCGAACGCCGGTTGCTCGAGGTCCCGCCCGAGCAGGTGGGCGTGAAGATTTACCGTGGGGCCGGGTGCTCGCGCTGCATGCGCAGCGGGTACTACGAACGCATCGGGATTTTCGAGTTCGTGCCGTTCGATAGCGGCCTGTCCGAACTGGTCATGGAGAAGGCGGCCACCCAGACCCTCTACCAATACGCCATCGAACACGGCGCCACCACCTTGCGCCAGGACGCGACCGCCAAAGTCCGCCACGGCCTGACCACCCTCGAGGAGGCCATGCGCGTTACCGTAGGCGAGTTGTGATCTCCGCGAGGTGCCCCACCACCTCAATTGACGACGGCTACTGCGCGCTTCTATAGTGTTCGGGCACGGAAGGGGGATGGTCTGACCAACGTTTGCACTTGAGGTGATTGCCCATGGAGACGGTCGTGCAAAGCCTGCTCGGGATCCTGGTTTCGCTGACGCTCTCCGGCTGCCTGGTCGAACTGCCGCCGGGGGTGCCGACGGTGCCGGAGACCGAGAACGCCAAGGTCGCCCTCGTCCTCTTGGACCTCGGCGCGGGCGCCACCGAGGCAGACGCGAAGCCCATGGCCACACGCCCCCCGGGGACAGGCGATGGCTACCTCGGCGGAGACACCGACCAGAACCAGGAGCAGCCCCGTGGCGATATCCTTTGCTAAACGGGTCGGAGGTGCGCGGCCGTCCGACATCCGGCGCATGTCGGCGATCTGCCAGGAGATCGGCGGCATCAACCTATCGCAAGGGGTGTGCGATCAACCCGCGCCGGATGCGGTGAAGACGGCCGCTCAGCGGGCCATCGCCGAGGACCATGCCATCTACACCCATCTCGCGGGCATCAAGAAGCTGCGCACCGCCATCGCCCGGAAAATGGCCGAATTCAACGGCATCACCGCCGATCCCGACCGTGAGATTGTAGTTACCGTGGGATCAGCGGCCGCGTTCTTCTGTGTGGCGATGGTGCTCCTTGAACCCGGCGACGAGGTCGTACTCTTTTCACCTTTCTACAACTACTATGTCGATGCGCTGCGGCTGTTCGACGTGACCTGCCGGTTCGTGGATACCCGCCCGCCGGATTGGAAATACTCCTCGGAGGAACTCGCGTCCGCGTTCAGCACCCGCACCAAGCTGGTGGTGGTGAACACGCCGTGCAATCCCACAGGCAAGGTGTTTGCCGAGACCGAGCTTCGGGAAATCGCCGGGCTGGCCCGGCGCTGGGACACCTGGATCCTCACCGACGAGGTCTACGAATATATCACCTATGGCATGCCGCACGTGGGCATGGCCCGCCTGCCCGAGGCTGCCGGCCGGACCGTCACCCTCAGCGGGGCCTCCAAGACCTATGCGGTCACGGGGTGGCGGGTGGGTTATGCCGTCGGACCGGCCGAGTTGATCCAGCGGGTGGGCGTCGTAGGGGACTTGATCTACATTTGCGCACCGTCGGCGTTCCAGCATGGAATAGCGGCCGGGCTGGAACTCCCCCAGTCGTACTACACCGAGATGGCCGCCGAGTATCGACGAAAAAGAGACCTGCTGGTCGATACCCTGCGGAGCATCGGGTGGACGCCCTACGTCCCGGATGGCGCCTTCTATCTCATGGCCGACTTCGGCGACCGATATCCCGACGGGGTCGTAGCGGCGGACCGGATTCTCGAGCAGGTTGGGGTGGCGACCGTACCGGCCGCTTCGTTTTACCGAGACCCGTCCCAGGGGCGCACGCAGTTGCGTTTCTGCTTCGCCAAGCAGATGCACGATCTGGAAGCGGCCTGCGAACGGTTGCGTCGGCTGACCAAGGGGAAACCGTGATGCGTTTGAGGATCGCACCTGCCGCCTTGCTTGGCCTCGTCTTGGCGCCGGCGGCGCTGGCGGAGCTGAAAGTAGGTGATCCCGCCCCGCCGATCGGGAAGAAGATCGAATGGGTGAAGGGCGGGCCGATCGACCCGGCCAAGGGTGTGGGGAAAGAAATCTACGTCCTGGAGTTTTGGGCGACCTGGTGTGCCCCGTGTGTGGTGCAGATTCCGCACACGACCGAACTCCAACGCAAGTATGAGAAAGCCGGCGTCCGCTTCATTGGCTTAACCAGCCCGGGGTGGCAGCGGCAGCGGCTGGAGGACGTGAAGCGCTTCGTGGAGGGCCAGGGCGACAAGATGGCTTACACGGTGGGCTTCGACTCAACCGAAGAGGCCCACAACAACTACATGCTCGCCGCCGGGGCCATGGGCATCCCCTACGCATGCATCATCGCCAAGGACGGGAGAATCGCCTGGCACGGCTATCCGGACGGCCAGTTGGAACAGGTCCTTGAGCAGGTCGTGGCCGGCAAGTACGACGTACAGGCGGCGGCGGCCGCGGCGGCGAACAAGCAGAAGATTGACGGCCTGGCCACGCAATTCAGCCGTGCGGTGACCTTCGGGCAGTGGGAAAAGGCCCTCGAACATCTTGACCAGATGCTGCGCGTGGACGAGTCCAACGAGATGGCCATCCGGTTCTCCCTGCAAATCATCAGCAAAGAGCTGAAGGACCGCGCCCACGTGCGTTCGTGGGTCGAGACTTACCTGCGCGAACATGGGAAGACCGCCGCGGGGCTGACCCTGGTAGTGAATACGCTCATGGCGTTTCCTGACCTTGGCGATCGGCATCCGGACCTGGCGCTGGCGGCGGCCGCAGCCGCTTGTGCGGCGGACCCGCGCTCGGTGGAAGCCCTCCAGGCCCACGCCCGCGCCCTGCACGACGTCGGGAAGATCGACCAGGCCATAGAATGGCAGGAAAAGGCCGTCGCCGTCGCCGATAAAACGGATGAGGCCCAAGTCCGCGCCGCGTTGAAGTTCTACCGCACGTGTAAAGAACTGGCGGAGCGTTGATGAGGAGGTGCGTGTTGTCCCGGCCGTCATCGCCATCGAGTGATGCTTCCCGGCCGCCCCCGCCGATCGAGTTGTCGGCGGCCCAGCGTATGTTGCTGGAGGTCCGCGACACGCTGTATGAGGGCAGTTGGGAGGACTTCGTGCGCGACCTGGAAGCACGCCTGCACAGCCAACCGCACGTCTTCGAGGTCGTCCCCGAAACTCCCCACTTCGTGGAAACCATCCGCCATCACCTGCGCATCATCGGCGAACTGCAAGCCTGGGAGCAGGCGCACCACACCACGCTCCACGCCCCTCCGGCCGACTGACCGGGCCGGTACACCCTCAGTCCCCAGCACTCACCACTAGCCCGTGGCAGAAGTTGTAGCACAGGCTTCCAGCCTGTCTTTCCACGGGCAACCCGCCTGCCAGTAGGCAGGGATGCCCGTGCCACACCGTTCTTGGCCACTTTCACCACGGGCTGCCAGCCGCCCGCGGCCAAAGGGGACTGGCTCCGAGCCCGACCGCGCTCTCGATGTCGAGAATGCAACACAGCTTGCGTAGGGTGCGTCAACGACGCACCTTCTGACTGCCCCTCGCCCGTCGGGAGAGGGCCGGGTGAGGGCTGCCGGGAGGGCGAGGCTCCTGCCGAGCCATGTCGGGCGTCGCATCGACGCAACCTTTACCTGTGGGACCAGTTTTCCAGCCGGTCATGCGCAAGCGATACCCGAGACGGTCCTAACGTCACCCCTCGTGGGTGACGACCCGGCACCCCGGGCGGCTGGTCTCACATTCCCCCGCCGTTCACGGCGTAGCCTGCAGGGCGGTAGGCCAGCCGTTTGACGGCTGGTTTGCGGAGCACCCCCGTTTCCTCCCTCCGTCGTTGAGACTGGGCCGCGCCCGGCTTTCTTCCCCTCTTGCCTCATGCCCCTTGCCTCTCGCCTGTTTCCTCACGTCCTTGCCTCGCCCGGCGCCCGGCCTTATGCTGCCGGTACGTTGACCCACGGCCGCTGCGGGAGCCATTTCGCCGGCCGGAGTGTGACCTGTGCAGCAACGCCACTGCAACCCGGGCAGGCTCGCTTGCGACCCAGGGTTCGCCTCTTCGCCCGGAGGGCGCACGCCAGTTGCCAGGGGCCTAGGCCCCTGGGAGGAAAACCACCTCTCCTGTCCCTCTTCGCCCGGCAGGGCGCGCGACCCTAGCCGCAGACTCTCGCGATCATGGGAGATTCCTACCCGCCCTGGACGCCGCGACGTGCTGTGACCATGCAGACTGAAATCATGTTGCTGGGCGCGACCTATGTCAGAACACGCAGTATTAGCCTACCTCCCGCTCTCGAATGGCGCATTCGGCACCGCGGATGAGCGCGACTCCATTCACGAGTTGTCCGATCGCCTCGAAGCGTGGATCAAGGACGCGGGCGTTGGCGAGTTCGACGGCGACGAGTTTGGTGGCGGCGAGTGCACGCTCTTCATGTATGGCCCCGATCCTGACGCATTGTTCGCGGCGGTCGCGCCGATCTTAAGCGATTCTCCGCACGCGAAGGGCGGCTATGTCATCAAGCGATACGGTGCGGCGGACGACACGCACACCAGAGAGGTCCGCATCGAGCTCTAGCCGTCCAAGGTGGAAGTACCTTGACTTGCGGGACCGGCCTTCCCGCGTGCCGTCCGGCGATAGTGCGTCGCCTCTTATGGGCGGCGTCGGGTGCGTGCGTGACGGAACCGGCGGCGTCCTCAGCCCCGGCAGAGGCGTCAGAACCGCACCGGGACACCCCTGCGTCCGGTGAGCCGTCTTTCGCCCCTCCGGGGCTGGGAACGAACTCGGTCGGGTTCACCCACGGCTCACGCCGTGGGCTCGCTTCTATCGCCCCATCCGGGGCTCATCACGCCCACCTAACAAGAATACAGCATGCCGACCAGCCCCCCAGGGGCTGGCCTGAGTCCCCCGGGCACCGCGGTGCCCAGGGGAAAACCCCGTGAACGGGGTTGCTCCTCAACACCAGCCTTGCCTCGCCTGGCGCCCGCCCGCATGCTGGCGAACCGTCGACCCCCAGCGGTCGCCCAAGCCATTTCGCCGGCAGGAGTGTCAGCTATGCAGCATGGGCGCGGGAACCCGGATAGACTCGTTCTCGACCGTGCCCCCCGACTCGGCCGCGACGCGGCGAGCCGTAACCCATTGACAGAAGGCTCGTTACGCGGGTATTTCGTTGCAGTAACAGTCTGGAAGCAAAGCCGGGAAGCGGTTTTAGTTGGTAACCAGTTAAGCAGAGATTAGGCCGCAATCGTGGCGGAAAACTGGCACAACCGATTGAAGAAGAAGCTCGGTGACTTTGCCGTCCCATGCATGGTCTCCGAGCGTTGGATTCAGTTCTCCGCAAAAGGCTCTGCCAGGCTCTCGGAAGGCGAGTACGTCACGCTTTGGATTATGGCCCGTGGAGCTGATGATCAACCGAAGAAGTTATGCGAGTTGATCGTCACTCGCAAAGACCTCCAGAACGCTCTTGACCTGATCGAGAAGACGCCACCTTGAGTACGCGACCTAACCAACCGCTCTGGTTGACAAGCGATGCCCGCGGCGGAGAATGAGCTTGGGCTGTGCGTCTGCTCCCGCGGGCGGCTCGCCACTGAGCAGAGCTACGTTAGGTCGCCACATGCACACTCAACACTTACTGATCGGTGATACGGATGCCACCTGAGACGCCCGATTGGAAACAACTTGAACTGATTGTCGCTGACATCCAAAGGCAGCTTGCACCTAGTGCTGAAGTTCGCCACAATCAGCGGGTTGGCGGGCGATCCGGTCGCCGTCGCAAGCTCGACGTGACCGTTACCCAGAAGATCGGCGCCTACACTGTCTTCGTCGTCTTCGACTGCAAGCGGCACAAAAAGCCGGCCGGATTGAAGGATGTGGCGGCGTTCGCGGAGCAGGTTCAGGACGTCAACCCGCATTTCCCAGATGCCGTTGTTCCTGATGGCACGATACGTGCATGTTTTCCCTGTAATCCGAAGGGTTTTCGGCCATTTTGACAGGAGCACCCCATGGGTGACAGGCGAAAACAAGCACTTTGTGTGCAGTTTG
>JAZDKM010000366.1:0-2046 GCA_043803085.1 Planctomycetota bacterium | reverse complement strand
CACTACTTGCCACCGCAAACAAAAAAACCGACGTGGTCAAACACCCTGAGGTGTTCAACCACGTCGGTGTACTCGTCAACGAGCCCGTCGCCGAGGCGACTTGCCCTTTATCTAGTCATCCGACTCACAAGCCGCGGAACCCAGCATAGCCGCGAAGGCCCCGCTCACTGACCTCATCCTAGCCCCAGAACAAGCGAACGCGGAAGGCATTTGGGCCTGACGGGCGGCCGGGCGCGTGAGCGCGGGGTCTGCCCACCTCGACCCTTCTTTGGGTCGCCGCCGCATTTTCGCCTTGTGCACTACTCACTACCACCTCGCCTTCCTTGGGTTCGTGGGCCGCGGTTGATCGGGGCATCCGTACCCCGACGTCATGCCTGCTACATCAGCAGCGCATCGGGCACCGCAGTTCGTCTGCCGCACGCAAGAACACGTGCTGCCAGGGGTTCCAGGCCAGCAGCCGGTACACGATCCGCCCGGCCTGCCGAACAATTTGGCAGGGCACACGCATGAATGCGTTGCAGAACCGTTTGAACTCCATCTTGAGTACGGACTGCTTCTCGGCCTTGTGCTTGTCTGCCCATCGTCCCCTCTCGGGCAGCCTCAATGCGAACCACGCCTTCAGTGTCCACGCGAGTGAGGCCATCACCATGTACGCCCAGTTGCTCACCAGGTTGTCCACCGGCGCCGCGAGCGCCCGCACCCCGCCCTTGAGCTGCGCAATCAGGTTCTCCTGATCACAACGCTCGTTGGCGGTGTACACCACCTCGGGCGCCGACCGGCGGTCGGCGTTGGTGATGTAAAAGAAGTAACGCACATCGTCGAACAGCACCTGCTCGCCTCTCGCCACCGAGAGGTTCTTGCGCACCACCACCAACCGGTAGAGCTGGCGACACTTGCCCGGGCGGTAGGCGAACTCCGCCACGTCCTCCGACCCCAGCCGGAGGTTCTCGAACTGCCGCGCCCGCACCACCTGCTCCTTGACATTGTCCGGTCGGCGTCTCGGCTGGGTTTTGACGGTGTGCTTGGCCGGTCGTTCCAGCCGCGTCCACGCCGATTCCGGCAGGGTTTCAGCGTATTCGACCAGGTGGGGCTGGGCATCGACACCGAAGACGAACTGCACGCCGGCGTCGTCCCAGCGATCCAGGTGGCGCGTCTGGGTGAAGTCCGTATCGCCGCGCAGGAGCACCTTCTTGAATCCGCCGCTCCGGCACAACTGGATGGCCTGATCAAGGTATGCGCTGGCCCCTTCGTGCGACGGCCGGTTGCCGCTGCGGTTCGCGACGTACAGCACCTCGCGGGTATTGGCCAGCGAGACGAGCAGCGGGTGATAGCCCCACTCGCCTTGGTAGGAGATGTCCATGCCTTGCTTGCATTCGCCGGTGGTCGGGGCCATCAACCCGTCCACGTCGATGGTGGCCAGGTTGAAGAACGCCTCGGGCTGCTGCCGCCACACCCGCAGGCGCGCGGCATTGATGCACGCCAGGAGCATGTGCACGTCGGCATCATCGAAGCGGCGGCAGAAGTCGCCGGCGGTGGTGGGGTCGGGGATGCGTTGGGCTCCCAGGGCGTCGAGGTAGACCTCGTCGTGGCGGCGCAGTTCGAGGTCTTCGAGGCACTGCCCGCCGGCGAGCAGGTTGTAGGCGATGTTCAAGACGTGGTCCGACTCGTGGTACGGCAGATGCACCTTGAGCAGGTGCAGCCGGCGGTCGATCTCGTCGATGAGGCCCACGCGGCGAGCCAGGCCGTGCATCAGCCCGATGCCGCCGGCATTCAGCCCGCGCGTCCTGTCCGCCAGTTCATAGTAGATGTTGGCTGCGGTCAGCATCGGCCGGTCCTGCGGTGACCATACTCGATCGCGTAAACGGCGCTGGATTCGGCGCTTGCGATTGGCCAGCTTCCGTGCTCTAATCGTGCTCACTCGAAATGTCCTTTCTGCGCAGGTTCCGGGCTTGTTGCGAATCCCTAATCTACGCAGAAATCACGGCATTTCGAGTGTTTTCTTGTCCAGCACTTACGAAAAGAAGTTCAATGCACGCTTGAACAAGG
>JAZDKM010000365.1:0-2750 GCA_043803085.1 Planctomycetota bacterium | reverse complement strand
ACACCGTGACCGGCTCCGGCTCGCTCACCGCACTCACCGGATGAAGCTCGACCTTGAACGGTGCGTAGAAGCCCCCGTCTTCGCATTCGACGGCCTTGCCGATGGGGCGCAGGGTGTTGGCCCTGAACACCTCGTCCGGGGTAGCGTAGAGTTTTTGCAACCTGAACCTGAGGTCGGTAAGGGCGCTCGTGCTGAGCACCAAGCCCAGGCCCTTGTCTTGCAGCGTCTCCGCTTCTCGAAATTTCATCACGCCTCCTCGCCTGGGGATTCTATCCAAGCCGTCGCAATCGGTTCGCGCGTAACCGCGCCCTCGTGGTGGACGACGACGACTGACGGTACGTTTCTGGGGTCCAATTCGACCTCGCGATACCGGCGCTTCTTCTCTGCCGCCAAAACACGAGCACGCTCCGCGCACTCGGCATCGAAGATGGCGGCTCGGGCAGCCGTCTCGCGCCCGGCCCGCGTCCTGCCGACCAACCACGCCACGACCGGCCCCTCGTCGCCAAGGAGGTAATACAGGCTCTCGGCGGCTTCGGATGCCGACACCGACAAGCCAGCCAGAAACGTCATCAGTCTGTCCATATCACGTCCCCGCAATCCACACCTTGCAGGTGCAGGTAGCTGTGTCGGCCGTCAGCAACAGGTCATTGGCCACGGTCGGCGAGTAGATGGCAATGAACGCACCGGGCGGCACCCGAACGGCGGCCGATGCCGCGGCGTACGTGTGGGTCACGACCACGAAGTTCGTGGGGTCCGTGTTCTCGACCAGGGCCACGGTGACCGACGTGTAGTTGCCCAGCTCGACCGTGGTCCCCGTGGTCAGCGCGTCGACCTTCGCCGGGCCCTCCCACTCGTCGGGCGTCGCCGCGTACTCCATCTCGCCTTGCGACGCGAGGTGGTAGTCGCTGTGCTCACTGATCTCGATCAGGGTCCGCAGCCGGAGGTAGTCGCTCATTTCTTTCCCGTCTTTCCGATCAACATCTCTTCCCACGGAGACAGCGGCTCTTGCTTGGCGTACGACAGGTCGGAGTAGTTCTCTCCGAGATCGGCATACGGGTCCTTGCTGCGATCGACGAGATACTGCTCAGGATCTTTGCCTGTTATTCTTTTGATCGTCTCCCAGAGCTGATCTCTGCGAATACTGCGCGAGTCATCCTGCCCGGCCAGGTACTTCGCGTCTCCCTGCACCGCCCCGCGGGGGTCGAGATACGCACGAAGCAAGCGCAGTCTTTCCTCGGACGCGGATTCGGATCTGCTGTCTGAGTTCTCTGGCGGGTCACTTCTTTTCGACATCCCGCTTCTCCCGCACCGCGCTCTGCACAGTGCTGTTGTCGGCCAGCGTGTGGCGCGAACGCTGCCAGCCCATCATCTTGTCAACATCACCCGGCCCCAGGCTCACGTTCACGTTCAGGCGCTTGCTCTCTTTGTCGAGCAATCCATAGGCCCGCATCTCAAGCTCCAGAGCCCGGATGTCCTGCGGCCCGGCCTTGATGGTGCCCTCGGTCACGCCCTGGAGCCGCGCCAGCAAGTAGTCCCGGTGCTCGTCGTCGGTCGCCCGCGGCAGGCTAAACACGTCGATGACGTTGTACCCCATGCCCTCAAGCTCGGAGGCGTTCTCACCAAGCGACACGTAGACCGTCCGCTTGACACCGGTAATACGTTCAGGCACAGTGAACCATCCTACACCACGGAGGCGAACGTGGCAAGCAACGAAGAAACAGAGACCATCGTCCCCATCGCGACGATGAACGTCAAGAACAGCCTGGCGAGCTGGGAGCAGGCGGTCTACCGCTGCCCCAAGTGCCAGTCCGTCACCTGCGTCTCGGCCGCGGGGCCCATGGTCACCGCGCAAGACCAGGAAGCGCTCAAGGCTGACGTGGAGTTCTTGCTCAAGGTATATAACCGGGTCGTCGTCCAGGCGAAGTGCGCTGGGTGCGGGGCGTACTTCGCGGCGCAAGGGCAACTCGTGCAAGAGGCCAAGATCATCCCGGCGAGCGCCATGCCGGCGAAGCCCAATGGGAAGATGAGGTTGGTGACGCGGTGAACGGCAAAGGCAGCAAGCGGCGACCGATGAGTGTGTCGGCCGTCGAGTTCGGCAAGCGGTTCGACGCTACCTTCAAACGCAACGCGGTGCGGCAAATGGGGGTAGGGGAAGCGTGCGAATCGGTCGGTCCCCCCACCCCCGGGTCCCAGTGTGCCTGTCGGGAAGCCTACCCCCTACCCACCCCACGTGTGAGGACTGGCCTTCTCCCGCCATCCCCATGATATGTCTCGCTACAGCCAGGCCGCGGCGCAGTGTGCTGGTGAGGGGGTTGCCCCCCTTGGCCGTCGCGGACACCACACAATTTCCGCCCGGTAACGTGGCTTACCAATCATAAGCTCTGCCTATGGAACGACTGGGTTTAGGGCACCAACCCTTATGACTGCACGCGGACGCCCTAAAAACCCTCACTCCCCACATGTAAAGCCTCTTTACGTTCTGCTCGACGCTGGGCTGCATCGCGAAATATCGCGATTGGCCGCTGGTCTCGGTCTCCCCCAGACCTCGTTCATTCGCCTCGCCCTCCTGCACTACACTGCATCAGAACAGTGCAGATCACACCTCACCTGCACCAAAAAGTAGCTACCTCGTTTCCCCTGCGAATACAGCCAAGTCCAAAAATGGCACGACTTAAGCAATAGCACACAAGCCGCCCCTTCCTATAGTAGCCGTGAAACGGCTGCTGGCGGCGATGGGTGTTATGCGATGG
>JAZDKM010000364.1:0-8417 GCA_043803085.1 Planctomycetota bacterium | reverse complement strand
TCGGCGTGATGCAGGCCGTCGCAGCCATGAAGTACAAGTACCCGGTGGTGGGCATCATCGCGGCGGCGGAGAACATGATCTCGGGGCGAGCGTACCGGCCGGACGACATCATTACCACGATGTCCGGCAAGACGGTGCAGATTGTCAGTGCCGACGCCGAAGGCCGGATGGTGCTATGCGACGCCCTGACCTACGCCCAGAAGAAGTACGCGCCCCGCTGCCTCGTCGATGTGGCGACATTGACCGGCGGTGTCGTGGTGGCGCTGGGGCGGCAGGCCGCAGGCATTTTCTCCAACGATGAGAAACTCCAGGAAGCACTCATCGAATCCGGCCGGCGGACCCACGAACGGCTCTGGCCTCTGCCCGTGTGGGACGATTACCTCCCCCTAATCAAGGGTGATGACGGGGACCTGAAGAACGCGGGCGGTCGCGACGCCCCGGCCATCTGCGGGGCGATCTTCCTGAAGCAGTTTGTAGATCCGAAAATCCCGTGGGCCCACTTGGACATTGCCGGGGTGGCGGACGTCGAGAATGACGGGCCCTACTGTCCGAAAGGGGCCACCGGTTTTGGCGTGCGGCTGCTGGTGGACTGGCTGGAAAGAAAAAAAGCGACGTGAAGCTGGCGGTGCCCGTCGTGCTCTTCAGAGTATTCAGCTTCGCCGCTTGAGCCACTGCGTCACCGCAGGGGATCATACTCTTGTCGGATTAGCTGCTCGTTCAGAGTTTCGCGCCCGCTGAAGTAGTACCCGTATGGGTCAGGCACCCCCGCTCTGCCGTTGGCCATGCCCTCGGCTTGGCGGTGTTCCTCCAGCGAGCCCCGCCGGAAGCATTCAATGGTTCCGACGACTCCTCTCTTCGAGCTTGGCCTCCGTGTAGAGCCTTACCCGGCGAAACCTAGCCACCCCCGCCGCAGCGGGGTCGGCCTCTCTCGTGAGCTTTGCTTCCCTTCAGCACACGCGGGATCGAAGGTCCACTAGCCGCGGGCTTTGCCTGCCCGCTACGGTCCGCCCGCAGGGTTTGGTCACCCTCTCGACGGCTTACTCCCTTCGAACCCCTGCCGGTTTTGTTTCACACCGGCGGCGCTCCTGGGATTCACCCTTCGGAGCTTTCTCCTCTCGGGAGGTATCCGGACGTTTCCGCCCGTCTGGACCCACCTACCGTTTCTCCCGACGTTCTTCCCGTTGCCGAAACAACGGGCCGCCCCGCCGGGCCGCGGTTCCTGGGCTTTGACCCTCTCGAGAGTCCCTCGCGCCCGGACGCGTGTTTAGCACGCCGAGCGCCGGATGCTCCCTTGGGTTTTTTTCGCGCCGGTACGATCCCGACCGTTCGAGGAAGGCCGCTTTCGGGTTATGGGTTCACCTCACGCCGCGCCCCACATTGCTGCGGGCCACGCGACGATCCTTGAAAGCATCCTCCGCTCTACCGGAGCCGCCCGGGACCGCCTGAGGCGCCGAGCACACGCGACCTTCACGTCGCATGTAATATACATAGCACAAAGCGTCAGAAAAGCAAGTCCGGGCGTTCAGATAACAGGCTGTGAAATTAGACTTGGGCGTCATCGCCTAACGGTAAGTACCCAAACCACATAAGCTAACCGTCGTAAGACGAATCGTAAAATATTCTTGCAAACCTCGTTAGTGACAGATTATCCACTTTCAATCCACATCCCCGAGCGCGGGCGGCGTTTGCACCTCCGCAGCATCAACCGACCGCCGCCGCCCAACCATCAGCAGCCCCACCCTGAAGACCGGATCGAACAATCCCCAGGATTGCCAACGGTCCCAGCAGGCGAGGTCCTCGTCAGCCAGCAGGACATATCGAACATCATACTCCAGGAGCAGCTCGCGTAACTCGACTGGATCGGTGGTTTTCAGCATCCGCCATCGGTCCCGGGCGCGCTGCTCGAAGGAGACGGCAACGCTGAGGTGGCCCGGAGGCGGGCAAACCAGCTTGCGTCCCGTCCAGCCGGCCACCAGCCGATAGTTCACCCGCTCCGACGCCAAGAACACGTCATCGATACCGGTGTGGCGCCAGATCCACTCGACCGCCTTTGCGCTGGAGGCAGAAAGGCCGGTCGGCTCCCAGTAGTACGCCTGCCGCTCAAGTGCGGGTCGGGCTTCCTTCCGTACCGCCACGGCGACCACGACCAACAGCACCAGCAGCTCCCATAGCCGCCTAGCAGCCCCTGGTGAAAGTGGCCAAGAGCGGTGTGGCACGGGCATCCAAGCGCCCGCGGAAACACAGGCTGGAAGCCTGTGCCACAACCTCTGCCACGGGCTGCCAGCAGATACTCGGCGTTCGATCCGATCCGCAATCCATGCAGCGACGCGCTCAGCGCCATGAGCAGCGAGCATCCCCACCGCAATCTGGAAATTCCACTGGAACTCGTGCGGGATGAGTACCGGAGTCCGAAGGTCGGCGAGCAGCCGGAGATAACCCAGCCCCTGACCCAGCAGGGCGACCAGCCCGTAGCCGACGATCAGGCCGGCCGGCTGGCGGAGCCGTCGGCCAGCGGACACCAAGCCGAGTAAGGCCAGCGGGAAAATCGGCCAGGCGCCGGTTTGCAGGGCGAACTCGGGATCGAGCAGTTGGGGGGCGAGGAACTCAATGGGAAACATGTTGAGCTTCGGGAGGTCCAGCAAATGCCACGCCAAAGGTGCCACCAGTGGAGCACCGACACCGGCCACGATAAGCAGGCGAAGGATCGGCTCTCGGCGTCTGGCGTCGGTCGCGGACGATCCAGCGCCGATCAAGGCGTGGAACCCGAGGGTGGCGGCGGCGAGGAATCCCGAAAGGACGTGATACCACGTACATGCCGCCAACAGCACGCCCACGGCGACCGCCCAGCGCCGCCTGCGACGCAGCGACACCAGCCAGGCCAAGAAGACACTCATCAGCAGGATGACGCCCTGGGTAGAGGTCATAGGCATGGCCGCATGTGTAGACCACCACCGCGAGCCAAGCCAGACCAGCAGCACGGCCGCGACGCCCGCCCGCCGTCCCCAACACCACCGGGCGAGCGCATACCACCCGATCGGGAGAAGCACGTTTAGCCACAGGATACTGGTGGCATAGGCGACGAGCGGCGGCTGTCCGGTGAGGCGGCTGATGCCCGCGAATACGATCGGTCCCAACGGGGCGTACCAGTAGGTCTGGTCGGCGATCATCGCGTCGCGGAACCAACGGCCGGCCAGCACGTTTTGCGCCCCTGCGGCGTCGCGGAAGGTGTCAAAGGCGACCGGACGCCGGCGGGTGACGTCCGGGTACAGCCAGCATCCCCAGAGCATGACGATGAAGGCGGCGACGACGATATCCGGCAGCCACCCGCGGAGTACGCGGGCAGCGCCGGAGGAAGGCGCCTGGCCGAGGGATGGTTCCAGGCCGTTCATGCCTATCATGCTCGACGGCGAGGGCGATGGGGTCAATGCGGCGGAGCGCCATCCTGTGCCCTTCAGTCCCAGAGGACCTAGGGCCTCGTTCCCGGGTCGTGGGCCAGGGCTTATAGGACGCGGGACACGGTCCTGACTCGACCGATAAGCATTTGTTAAGAAGTGGAATAGGATCCCCATCGAAAAAAAATTGCTTTTTGGATGACACAGACTTGACGCGCGCCAAGAATGAGAATGTCGCTACCGACACACTTCCGGTTTTAGGGGAGGGGAGTGTCATCGAGTCCGCAAGAACGCGGCGTCTGTGCAGCGGGCCTCTTCACTGGGGTGGGGTCCCCGCGAGTCACAAGACGGACCGCATTTGACTGGAGGAGGGAGAAAGATGCTCAATTCGCGTATGTCGCACACCCGAGGTGTGGCCCGGGCCGCTGCTGTAGCGGTCGGGCTGATGGTTGTGGCCCCCTGCAATGTACAGTACCCGCCCTACAACACGCGCACCTACTGGGGCGTCGCGATCGCATGGGGTGACGAACTGACGCCGTGGAACGAAGGTGCAGCAGGTCTGGAATTGGCTGCGGCACGAGGGGACACGGGTGATCTTCGATCGATGACGACGTATATAGACCTCAGCCTCTATGGAGCTGCGGCGGGCGTCCACGAGATTATCCGGTCTACCGAGGCGGTAGTCAGCCCGGGCGACATTCTCTACGACCAGTATTCGGCCCTGGGCGTGCTTTTTGCGGACGGGGCGGTGCCCGGCGGCGGAAACGATGACACGGTCCTGGCGAACGCGGCGTTCATCGACGGACGCGGCGTGAACGGGAGCGGCTCCATCGAGCTGCTGTTTACGAGTCCCCGGTCCCACATCGGCGTGGAGTTTCCTGGTAATGTGCGCCTCGCGCTGTACGATGGCCTCAACCTGTTGTGGAGCGGCGACTTCGGGACGGCGCCCACGGGCAACTTCGGCGGCGTCGTTTCGTCAACAGACACGTTCGATCGGGTCATCATCAGTGATCCGGTCGACGGGTATGCCTTCATCGACAACCTGCACTACCAGATACCCGAGCCGGGTACGATTCTCCTGCTCGCAGGCGGCGGGTTGGCCGCCCTGCGTCGGGCCAGGTGTAGCCGTTCAAAATAGCGAGAGGGCTGGCTAATGCCTAGCAGATTCCGTTTTCATCATCCAGACGACGCGAAGCGTACGCCGTGGGGGCTCTGTACCGTTGTGGCCGTGGCGGCATCGGGGCTCTGCGCGGGCGGCAGCCAGACGGCCTCCGCACAGCCCGTGCCTATCATCTGTACCGGCCCAGGGCAATGCCCTCCGCAAACCTTCTGCGATCCGCAGGCCTCCTGGTGTGCTTGCTTCGCTGACACCAACCCGTGTCAGATCGGTTTTTGGGACCAAATTACGAACCAATGCACACCGGACACCCCAGTCGATTGCAGCTACCTGGACAACGTATGCTTCACGGGTGTATGCCAGGACGCCGCGGTACCGCTGCAGGGTGGTGACGTTCCGTACGAGTGCGCAGCCGTCCTGAAGTCCGCGTGCGACTGCAACAGCAACGGGATTCCTGATGAACAGGACATTGGTTCCGGCTCCAGTGCGGACTGCAACTCCAACGGCATCCCCGATGAGTGCGACATCGCCGGCGGGACCAGTGCAGACTGCCAGTCAAACGGCATTCCCGACGAATGCGACGGTGGCTGTCCACCGCCGCCCCCCCCGCCCACGCCGGTCATCACTGATTTGTGCCCGAACGATCCGGACAAGACCGCGCCGGGCATCTGTGGCTGTAGCGTTCCCGATGCAGACATGGACGGAGACGGCGTCGCGGACTGTGTTGACAACTGTCCACTGGCGTCCAATGCCGACCAGGCGGACCGGGACGGCGACGGCGTCGGGGATGTCTGTGATAACTGTCCTGATGTGATCAACCCGCGCAATCCAGACATGGGGCAGCAAAACGATGACGACGGCGACGGCCTCGGCGATGCGTGCGATAACTGCCCGGAGGATCCGAACGAAGACCAGGCGGACCGCGATACCGACGGCCTCGGCGACGTCTGCGACGACTGCGATACCGGTCCGAATACGGATCGGGACGGTGACGGGGTGTTCGATCCGTGCGATCTATGTTCGGATACTCCCGACTCCACGAACGCCGACGCCGATGGCGACCGCCTCGGCAACGTCTGCGACAACTGCCCGTTGGTGCAGAACCCCGATCAGCTTGACGGAGATGCTGACGGGGTGGGCGACGCCTGCGACAACTGCCCGGAGGTCCTCAATGCGGACCAAGCCGATGGGGACAGTGACGGAGTGGGCGACGCCTGCGATAACTGCCCCGAGGTCCCCAACGGCGACCAGGCTGATGGTGACGACGACGGGGTGGGCGATGCTTGTGCTCCCGAACCGGAGCCACAACCCGAACCCGAGCCCGAGCCTGAACCGGTGCCCGCCGGCCGGAGTCGGGGTTGCGGCATCTACAACGGCGTGGCTTTGATCCTGCTGCCGATGACCCTGGTTACGTGGAAGGGTGCGAGAAGGTACTCGCGGCGGCGGAGAACGTTCGACTGATCCGCTTTTATGCCGGTGCGCGAGCGCGCACCCTACTTCTTTCCGGCGTCCTTTATCGGCCGAGCGGCATTGCCGCAACCAGACTCCTGCATGACGCCTCGTGGACGGTCTGTCGGCCGACGCGGGGCGTTTTTTTGATGGGAGGGGTGGGCATTGCCGGGGGATTCCAGTATCCTCGGACCAATATGCCAGCGCTAGGTTGCTCGTGCTCCTGGCGCCGCCCACGAGGGGCGCCGCTATAGAGGTGGGCGATGTGGCCATGAAAAGTAGTGTCACCCCTTTTGGGTGACGAAGGAGCGCTGGCGTGCTGGGGAGGGGCGTGGCCCATCCGGCCGAAAACGGCCTCGGGGCCGTGCACCCACGCGGTGAGCGTAGCCCATGATGATCCGTGAACCTGTGCAGGCCGGATGTTTCTACGCCGCCTCGGAAGCACAGTGCCGTCAGGACCTGGAAACGTGCGTCGCAGAGCCGGTGCCCCCGGTGCAGGGGACGATCCGGGGTGGGCTCGTCCCGCACGCCGGCTGGATGTACAGCGGCAAGGTCGCCGGACGGGTGTTCGCCGCCATCGCCGCGCAGGCCCGGCCGACGACCGTGGTCCTCTTTGGGGCCGTTCACCGCCACCGCGGGCGGCAGGCCGCCTTGTTTCCGTCCGGTTGTTGGGCGACCCCCATCGGGCCAGTGCAGGTGGATGGGCGGTTGGCCGAAAGGATCCTCGGACACACCAACTTGATCATCGAGGACGCTTACGCGCACGAGCAGGAGCACTCGATCGAGGTGCAGGTGCCTCTCATCCGGTATCTGCTGCCCGAGGCGATGATCCTGCCTATTATGGTGCCACCGACGGCCGACGCTCTGCAGGTGGGCGAGGCGGTGGCGCGGACCGTCGAGGCCTACCAGATCCACGCGGTGATGGTCGGCTCCACGGACCTGACGCATTATGGTCCATCCTACGGTTTTACCCCGGCGGGGGTGGGGCCCGAGGGGCTGGCATGGGCCAAGAACGTGAATGACCGGCGGATGCTCGAACTGATCCTGGGGCTCCAGCCGCAGGCGGTGGTTGCGGAGAGTCAGGCGCACCACAACGCGTGCGGCGCCGGGGCGATTGCCGCCACCATGGCAGCGGTGCAGCAGCTCGGCGCCGATCAGGCCGTCCTGTTGGAACACACCACCAGCCACGAAGTGCTCGGCAGGCGGAGCGGGTCTGACGCGGTGGGTTACGCGGGGATCGTGTTTACGGCTTCGCTGCGTGCAGGACGAGACGCCGGATCGTGAGGACCGCGTGGGACAGAAGTTGATCGTCGGGATTGATCTGGGCGGGACCAACCTGGAGTGCGGCATCATCACCGAGCAAGGGACCGTGCTCCACCGGGTCACCAGGCCGGCCCGACCCGAGCGTGGGCCCGAGCCGGTCCTCGACGACATGGCCGGCTTGATCGAGGCCGTGATCGGCGAGGTCGGGGCCTCGCACGACGACGTGATCGGGATCGGGATTGGGGCCCCGGGTCCGCTGAGCCACCGAGACGGGATTATTTACAAGGCGGCCAATCTTCCCGGGTGGGAGAACGTGCGTGTGCCGCGCGGCATCATTCGGCGCGTAGGTTTGCCGACCACGCTGGAGAACGACGGGAACGCGGCGGCCTATGGCGAGTTCTGGGCCGGAGCCGGCCGGGGGGTGAGCACCCTTGTAGCATTGACCTTGGGGACCGGGGTCGGCGCGGGGGCCATTGTCGAAGGTGAGTTGCTCCACGGGCATTTCGAGAACGCTCTGGAAGTGGGTCATACGATCGTCGAGCCCGGCGGTCGCCTTTGCATGTGCGGTCAGCGCGGGTGTCTGGAGCAGTATTGCTCCGCGAGCAGCCTGGGGCGGCGCGCGGTCGAGGAGATAGAGCGGGGAGTGAAGAGTGCGCTGGCGGCCCTGGTCAAGCCGGGTGAACCGCTGGGCAGCCTTCCGGTCTGCGAAGCCGCCCGGGCCGGCGACGCCCTCGCCGGCCGCATCTGGGATGACGCTTGCCGCTTTTTGGCCATCGGCTGCATCAACATCCAGCACACGTTCAATCCCCAGCGCATCGTGCTCGGCGGGGGCATGAGCCGTGCCAGGGACTTTCTGCTGGAGCGCGTGCACGCCCACGTGAACGCCGAGAAGTGGCACCTGCACACCGACCTTCCCGAGGTCGTCATCGGGCAACTCGACAACAACGCCGGGGTGATCGGCGCCGCCGGCTGTGCGTTACGCTGCTACGTCGATGGTGTGTGGTAGGGCTTTCGCCCGAGGGGGGTCTGGCCATGTTCCATCACGCCTTACCGGGTTAACCCAAGTTGAACACTTTTGAGCGTTTTTGGGTTTTCTTGCCGCTCGGATCGGTGCTTGTTGGCCATGAGCGTGGTTGCTGCGTGCGAGTGGCCGTGTAGTCACGACCTACACCGTTGCCTTCGCGTGTTTTCATGGC
>JAZDKM010000363.1:0-2346 GCA_043803085.1 Planctomycetota bacterium | reverse complement strand
CACATCAAGGAGCTGACGGACGACAGCTTCGACGCGGAAGTGAAGAGCGGGCTGGTCCTGGTGGACTACTGGGCGCCCTGGTGCGGACCGTGCCGCGCGCAGACGCCGATCCTCGAGGCGCTGGCGCCCAAGGTGGGCGGCAAGGCCACGATCGCGAAGGTGAACGTGGACGAGAACCAGGCCGTGGCCATGCGCTACGGCATCCGCAGCATCCCGACCATGATCCTCTTCAAGGACGGCCAGCCGGTCCAGCAGTGGGTCGGCGTGCAGAGCGAACAGTCGCTGGCCGAAGCCATTGACGAGGCGTCCTGAGGCCGCCATGTGGAACTATAAAATCTCGCTTGCGTGGAAAGAGGGAAAGGCCGGCGAACTCGGCGCCGTCGGCAAGCCCGCGGTGACCGTGGGCACGCCCCCGGAGTTCGGCGGTCCGCCCGGGACGTGGACGCCCGAGGACCTGCTGGCGGCCTCGGTCGCGGGCTGCGTCATGACCACGGCGCTTTACTGGGTGGACAAGCTCAAGGTTGCCTTGCGCGCCTATGCCAGCACGGCCACGGCGCGCATGGAGAAGACAAAAGACGGCCTGGCCATCACGACGGTGGAGGTCAAGGTCCGCGCGACGGTCGCCGCGCCCTCGACCCGGGACGACATGGTCAAGGTGATGAGCCTCGCGGAGCAGAACTGCCCGATTTCGCATTCGCTGAAATGTCCGGTGACGGTGACGCTGGAGTGCGAGGTGGAAGGGTAGCGTAAGATCATTTCGCCCCACGGCCGCAAGGGATTGCGGTCCTCCAGGGGCATGGTGTCTGGAGGGCGGCAATCCTTTGCCGCCGGGGCGGAGAGTCCTGTTCGTGCCGATCTACGAGTACAGGTGTTCAAAGTGCGAGCATGTCTTCGAGATGCTCGTGCGCAGCAGCTCGGCGCCCGTGCCCGCGTGCCCGAAGTGCGGGGCGAAGAAGACCCGGAAGCTGTTCTCCACGTTCGCCGCGCACGGCGTGTCGGGGGGAGGCGGCAGCAGCTGTTCGTCCTGCTCGGCGAGTTCCTGCTCCGGCTGCGGCCATTCCCACTGACCATTACTTCCTGACCACTGGCCACTGCTTACTGATGACTGGTTACTGACCCCGGGTCCGGGTCCAGCTGCAGCCGGATGCTCTTGATCTTGTCCGCCCCGAAGCGTTTCTGCAGGTTCTCGAGCATCTCCTTCTTCCCGTAGCGGCTGAGCTCGTTGAGCCAGGTCGAGTGGCTGACGAACACGAACAGCGTGCCGCGCTCGATCCGGCCGGGACGCGTGTGGGCCGCGACCTGGGGCCCGACCAGCGCGGGCCACTCGCTCAGGATTGCCTGCTCCCAGAGGTGCTTGTCGAGCCCGAGCTGTTTCATCACGCCGGGGATGATGTCGCCGATCGACGCGGCGATCCGGTCGCGGTTTCTGCCGGTATGCGGCTTGGCAGCCAATGCGGGCGCTCCTTTGAGGGGGGCATGATAGCACGCCGATGCGTGGCGTCACGAGGGGATTTGGACTTCGCAACGCCCAACAATCAACATTCAACGCTCAACGATCAATCTCTGAGGATTTCTCTTTATTGATAGTTGTATGTTGAATGTTGATTGTTGAATGTTGCATCCGCGGGCTCGCAAGCATCCTGCGCATCCGGGATAGAAGGTCTTCAAATCGGCAATCGGCAATTGGAAATCGGCAATAGGCTGGCGGGCGAAGCCCGCACGGGGGTGGCTGCCTCACTCCGCCGCGCGGTCGCGGTCGTGGCAGCCGAAGCGAACGAGCCAGTCTACGGCGGCGCGATCCCAGCCGATATCGTAGCCCACCTTCTCGCTTTCGAGCCACTTGTGGGCTTCGATGTCGCGCCGGATCTTCTCCCACCGGCGGAAAAGCAGTGTCTTGCGGACCCAGAGTTCCGCGGATTCGTTACATCTCTGATCCGAGGACATCATCTCGACCTCATTTGATAACAGTTATCAAATAATGTTAAGGGAGTTTACCCCGAAAAGGCGGCCTGTCAATAGCGCGGCCGTGGGACTGGGCCCATGGTGTGGATTCCCGGGGGTTTTCAGGGCGTTTTCTTGCCGCGCTTGCCGAAGCGGACAAGCCAGTCTACCGCCGCGCGCTCCCAGCCGATGTCGCGGCCGGCCTTCTCACTCTCGATCCACTTGTGCTTGAGGATCTCGTCGCGAGTCGTCTCCCACTCGCGGTACAGGCGGGTGTTTCTCACCCAGGTGTCCGTCGGGCCAATCTCGCCGTGCCTTGTCTTCCGGGCATCCATGACCACTCACGCCCCCCTAACGCCCACCATAAGCTACTCGACGGCCGTCAGGCGGTCAACAGGATGTTGG
>JAZDKM010000362.1:0-6466 GCA_043803085.1 Planctomycetota bacterium | reverse complement strand
TTAGGCAAGGGGAT
Organism: Planctomycetota bacterium; assembly: GCA_043803085.1. Classification (GTDB taxonomy): domain Bacteria; phylum Planctomycetota; class Phycisphaerae; order UBA1845; family UBA1845; genus JAAEQG01. Next base: position 6,452 of record JAZDKM010000362.1, on the reverse strand, counting down.
GACCAGCGACGGGACGCACGTGACCAACGGGTTCCAGCCGCTGTACGTCTTCCTGATGGTACCGGTGTACCTGCTGGTGCCGCCGGACAACTTGGTGTTACCGGTGCACATCGCCTGCACCTTGCTGGCCCTGGCCGGGACGGCGGCCGCGGGCATTTTCTATCTCATCGCGCTGCGCCTGTTCTCGCGGACGGCCGCCCTGTGCGTACTGTTTTTCTTCACGATTTCGCACTACTTCGTGGCCACGGACGTCAACGGGCTGGAAACGGCCCTCTACGGCCTGACCCTCGCCGCGACGCTGTATTACTACTTGACGCGTTTGGTCGGTGTGGGATCGCCCACCGATGAGTCCTCTGCCGCTTTTCAATCCGCAATCCCTGATCCCCAATCGTCAATCGTCAATCGTCAATCCGCGATCGCCAGGCGGTCGCCTTCCATCGGCCAATGCGTGACCCTCGGGATCCTAGCGGGGCTCACGGTACTCGCCCGTGTAGATGCCGTTATTTTCGTGGTTTGTGTTGCGTTGCACTTCCTGTGGCGTGGTTTCTTTCGCCCCTCCTGGACTTTGGTTCCATCCGCCCCGGCACCCCAGGGCTTGCGTCCTGGGCTACCCTCTTTGGTCCCTCCGGGACTGAATAGCGAAACGCTAGACACGCACAAAGCCGTGGGGCACCCAGGCAATCGTCAATCGTCAATCGTCAATCCGCAATGGCTTGGGGCGGTCGGGGCGGCCGCCTTTCTCGTCACCCTGGCCCCCTGGCTGGCGGTAAACCTCGTGCTCTGCAAAACGATCATCCCCGACAGCGGACCCGCCGTGCGCTTCATCGCCCTCCAGAACGGCTGGCACAACGTTGGCAATCTGATCGGCTACGTCGGCCCCGAGCGGTTCCCCGTGCACGACGTCCCCTGGGAGTATTACGCCAATAATGTGCTGCGCTACGCCGTGCAGCTTCTTTCCTTCTTGCCCATCACGGCCCACGCCCAGGGTTTCTCGCCGTGCTACCTGGCCAGACCGGCGGACCGGTTCCCCCTTGGACGACTCGTGGCCCATGCGCCAGGGGCGTTTCTTGTCCTTCTCGGGCTGCTGACGGTGGTGGTGCTTATCGCGCCGGCAATTCTTGGCCAACGACGTCGGCCGGTTCGCCCGGGGCTGGGTGCAGTGGCCTTCCTGCGCTTTGCCATGGTCGGATGGATTGCCGCCTACGCCTTCTACGTGTTGTGTCCCTGGTTTTCGCATCGCTACCTGTATCCGGTCCTTGCCTTGCTCACGTTGGGGTCGGGGGCGGTGGTGGACGTTTTCCTCGATGCTTCCCTTGGAAACCGGCGCCTCTTGCGTCGTGCCGTGCTGGGTCTGGGCGTGGCGGCCTACGCGTTCCTCTTCATCACCCAGGCGGGTCATTACTACGCGCGCGACTGCGCCTCGGAAGAACCCGACCCTTACACCCCAGTGCTGCATTGGGTCAGGACTCACCTACCCGCCGACGCGGTCATCGGGTGTTTTCAGTCGGGCGTGCTGAGCTACTTTCTGCCCCAGCGTTGCGTGAATCTGGACGGCGTGGTAAACGCCGCGGCCCTGCGCGCCTCCCGCGAGAAACGGCTATGGGACTACCTCCGCCGGGAGAACGTGGGGTACATCGTGGATTGGCCCATCTGTATCGAGCGTAACTTGCGGCCGTTCGCGGGCGTGGAGCACGTCCCCCTGGTGGCGCTCTACGACGAATACGCCATGGACGTTTACCAGGTCACCGATGGCCCCTGATGGCGGTGGACGGCGATCAGGGACTACTCGGAAACACCACACCGGTCGGTTGACCCTGGCACACCGCACGCGGTAAAGTTGTATCGTCGGCTAAAATCTCCGGACGAGTAGATCGGGAACTACGGAAACTCTGCGATGTTCGATACTCTCAGCGAACGGCTTAGCGGCGTGTTCAGAAGTCTGCGCGGCGTCGGCCGGATCACCGAGGACAACGTCGCCGACGCCATGCGGATAGTCCGGACCGCCCTTCTCGAAGCCGACGTGCACGTGCAGGTGGCCAAGGAGTTCTGCGACGAGGTCCAGCGCAAGGCCGTCGGGGCCGAGGTCATTAAGACCCTCAAGCCCGACCAACTCATGATCAAGCTCGTCCACGACGAGTTAGTAAACCTGATGGGCCCGGTCGATCCGCGGATTCCGTTCGTCACGCCCGGGCCGACCATCCTGCTCATGACCGGCCTGCAGGGCTCCGGCAAGACCACGACCTGCGGCAAGCTGGCCAAAATGATCATGGAGAAAGCCAAGCGTCCGCTGCTGGTGGCCGCCGACTTGAAGCGCCCCGCGGCGATCGACCAACTTGAGGTTATCGGGGAACAGGTGGGGGTGCCGGTCTACGCCGAGAGGGGGCACCAGAACGTGGTCAAGGTGTGCCGCAACGGCATCGCCCGGGCCCGCGACACGGACCGGGACGTGGTGATCCTCGACACCGCCGGGCGCCTGGCCATCGATGAGGAGATGATGGCGGAAGTGGCCAAGATCGCCGAGGTGACCACGCCGCACCAGATTTACCTGGTGCTGGACGCGATGACCGGTCAGGATGCGGTGGCCACCGCCAAGGCGTTCAACGAGCGCCTCGAGTTAGACGGCGTCATCCTCACCAAGTTCGACAGCGACACGCGCGGCGGAGCGGCCCTGTCGGTCAAAAAGATCACCGGTAAGCCCATCAAGTTCATGGGTGTCGGGGAGAAGCTCGACGCCCTGGAGCCGTTCCACCCGAACCGCATCGCCGGGCGCATCCTGGGCATGGGCGACATGCTCAGCCTGGTCGAGCAGGCCCAGAAGCAGTTCGACCAGCAAGAGGCGGCCAAGCTCGAGGCCAAGATGGCCAAGGGCCGGATGAACCTGGACGACTTCCTCGGCCATCTGCGCAAGATGAAGAAGATGGGGTCGATGAAGGAGTTGCTCAAGAAGATCCCGGGGCTGGGCGGTCAGGTGGGCGAGATGGAGATCGACGACGGGGAGTTGGACCGCTTCGAGGCCATCATCCTGTCCATGACCCCTAAGGAGCGGGAGAACCCGGATCTGATCGAGGCCTCGCGGCGGCGGCGGATTGCCAAGGGAAGCGGCTGCGACCCGCAGGACGTGGGGGGGCTGGTGAAGTCGTTCGATCAGATGCGCGAGGCGATGAAAGCCATGGCGGGCATGTCCATGCTGCAACGGATGCGCTTCGGGACGCAGCTTTCGCAGATGGCCGCTGGCGGCGGCGTGATGCCGCGCTTCAAAGGCTCGACGGCGGCCCGCCAGCGGCCGGTGTCCAAGAAAGACAAACGCAGGCAGCGCAAGAAAGGGCGGCGCTAGCCCTCGGGGATTCTCCGCCTCAGAGCACTCGACTCGAGAACCCTGTAACGCTCTTCTGGAGTAGGGTGCGTCCCTTGACGCACCGTTCCTCGGCTGGCGAACACGGCGTTGGTGCGGCGCGGGCCGCACCCTACGCTACTTGATCCTCGTGTAGGTCATCGCCATCGTCTTCCATTCCTTTCCGTCCGTGTCGATCGTGAAAACGTCCTCGGACATGCGGTCCTTGCTCTCCACTTTCGTGATGGACTTCAGGGGGGGCATCTTTTCCCCGCCTGGACCGGTCCTTTCGAACTGCCAGTTCCAGGTCTTGGCCGCCTCGTCGTAGGTCCCGAAGGACAGGAGGATGCCGTTGTAGCTGTACACATCCAGCCAGGCACCCTGGTATTTCTTCTGGGCGACGATCCAGGTCGTCAGACCGTGGCCTTTGAAGGTCCCCTCGGGCCCGGTGGTCTGCATCTCGCTGATCACCGCCAGGCCGTCGAGCGTGAGCGTCGCCACGAAGGTGCCGGTACTGAGGAACGGCTCGCTGTCGGGCATGTGCCACATTTTGTGCTCGATCTTCCAAGTTCCCACGAAGTCGTGCAGACGCTTGTGTTCCGGGCCGACCGGCACCGGCACCCACTCTTCGTGCGTTTCCTTTTCCCCGTGGGCGTCCTTGTGCTCGCCCCCGCCGGGCTGCTTGGGGCTGGGCGGTTCCGGCTTGCCCGGCTTCTTCTCCTCGGCGCCCAAGCGGGCATTGCCGACCCACAGGCCCAAACCCACAAACGCAGCCAATAAGACGACAGTTCTTCTCATCGCGCATCTCCTTTAGCATCAACCCGAACTTCAACATGACGCCGCCGACACGGGACGACGTTCCCCGGTCCCGAAGACCGGGGAATAATTGTACCGATTCGGTGACCACGTACAAGGGCTGAAGGAGGGCCCGAATCCGAGCAATCCGCTTTGTCTACGGCGGTGCCCGGCGGCGGGACAGGCGGCGTCGGTCACAAGCGGACAGAGTCGACCATCCGTCTCGATGGTGGGCTGCGCTCGCCTCGCTCGCTCCACCCACCCTACAACCCCACCCACCCTACGACTCCACCCACCCTAGGGCGATGCGGGTCGGCACCCGAACAGTGGTTCGTCCTCCACGAGGCGGCAGCGCGGGAGGGCGTCGAGAAAGGCCCGTCCATAGCGCTTGGTCCGCACGCGCGGGTCGAGAATGACCACGATGCCGCGGTCGGTCTTGGCCCGGATCAAGCGTCCGAATCCCTGCTTAAGTCTCAGGATGGCCTCGGGCAGTTGATAGTCCATGAAGGGATTTTTGCCCTCGGCGCGCAGGCGCTCGATACGGGCCTCGACCGGCGGCCGGTCCGGCACCTCGAAAGGCAGCTTGACAATGATGACGTTGGACAGGGCCTCGCCGGGCACGTCCACCCCCGCCCAGAAGCTGTTGGTCCCGAAAATGACCGAGCGCACGTCCTCGCGGAAGCGTTTCAGCATCAGCGAACGGTTCAGGCCCCGGCCCTGCACCATCAGCGTGATGTTTTTCTCTTTGAAGAAGTCCTCCATCTGGTCGGCGCAGCGGTACATCGTGTCGTAGCCGGTGAAGAGCACGAACGCCCGTCCGTCGGTTTTCGTGATGTACTTGCGGATCGCGGCGCACGCGGCGGGCATGAACTCCTCGGGGCTACTCGGATCGGGCATGTCCGGCACCAGGTGCAACTCGACCTGCTCGGGGTAATCGAACGGCGAGCCCAGGGCCAGCGTGCGGACCTCGCCGAGTCCCAGCCGCTCCTTCATATAAGCGAACCCGTCGCCGCGGCCGGTGCTCAGGGTCGCACTAGTCATCACGATGCTGGGGACGCTGCCGAACAGGTGTTCGCGCAGGACCGGACTGACGTCGATCGGTCGTCCGTTCAGGGTGACGCGGCGGTGACGCTGCTTGGTGACCTCGATCCAGTACACCCACTGCTCGTGCTGCTGTTCCAAGAGTTCTTTGAGGGCGTCGGCGTATGCGGTCAGGCGGTCGAGTTGGGCGTTGAGCTCGAGCTTGTGGTCCCCGTCTTCCACCTTGCGGCGGAGGCCCCGAATCTTGCCATGCAACTCGCGTAAGGCAGGACTGACCGTGTTCTTGACCGGCGGCGGTTCGATCAGGCGCCCGTTGGGCCGGCCGTGGCGACCCTGCCAGGTCACCAGCTCATCGAAGAAGCGGGCGATGACCGGCCGGGCGGCGCTCACTGCCCGGATGGCAGATTCCGCGCCCAGGCCGACCAAGGTCCCTTTGCCGGTTCGTTCGTTGTGCAGGCCGTTGAGCAGGTATTGAAGCTGGGTGTCCGCCAACTCCACTCCGAGGTGGTCGCCGGCCACGGCCTCGACGCTGTGAGCTTCGTCGAGGACGACGGCGTCATACTTGGGCAGCAGGGCGGCCCCGCTGGCCCGTAACGCCAGATCGGAGAAGAACAAGGCGTGATTAACCACCAGCAACCCGGCGGTCGCGGTCTGCCGGCGGGCCTGCTGGTAGAAGCACTTGGCGTAGTAGTCGCAGCGCCGGCCCAGGCAGTTGTTTTCATCGCTCCGCACTCGTTCCCACACTGCCGGAGAAGGCGTCTGCGGGAGATCGGCCAGCGAGCCGTCGGTCGTGTGATAGGCCCAATCCTCAATGGTCCGCAACTGGGCCAGTTCGTCGTGGGTGTCGAAGAGCAGTTGTTCACGGCGGCTGGCGAGGGCCAGGCGGCGTAGCCCGACATAGTTCGAGCGTCCCTTAACCAACACCGCCGAAAACTTGTCGGGCAACACGGCTTGCAGGAAGGGAAGGTCCTTGTGGATGAGTTGCTCTTGCAAGGCAATGGTGTGGGTGCTGATGACCACGCGCTGTTGATGGTCGACGACCCGCTCGATCGCCGGCAGCAGGTAGGCGAAGCTCTTGCCCACGCCGGTGCCGGCCTCGACCAGCAGGTGGAAGCGTTGGTCGAAGGCCTCGGCCACCGCCCGGGCCATTTCCACCTGCTGCGGGCGGAGCTCGTAGTTGGGCAGGCGCCGAGCGACCAATCCGTTGGTGGCCAGGAGTTGTGCGGAGTTGATGGCCATCAGCCTCTCGGGGCTCTTGTACTGCAAAGCGGCGGGTGATTCAAAT
>JAZDKM010000361.1:0-18247 GCA_043803085.1 Planctomycetota bacterium | reverse complement strand
GCACTGGTGGATTCCTCGTCGAGTCCTTCCTGCATCTCCAGAAGCAGGTGAAGACCGTAGCGGACCGCCGCACCCTTCAGACCGATGCGCTGCGCGGCTTTGAGGCCAAGCCACTGCCGTTCCTACTCTGCCAAATGAACCTGCTTTTGCACGGACTCGAGTCCCCTCAAATCGACCCGGGCAACACTCTCCGCTTCAACCTCACGGAACTAGGTGATCGGGACCGCGTCGACGTCATCCTCACCAACCCGCCCTTCGGCGGCGAGGAGGAGGCCGGCATCAAGGCCAACTTCCCGGAGGACAAGCAGACGGGCGAAACCGCCCTGCTGTTCCTCCAACTCATCATGCGCAAGCTCAAGCGCCCCGGACAGGGCGGCAGCGAACGCGGCGGCCGGGCCGGCGTGGTCAACCGCATGATCAACGGCTACCTGCTCCGCGACGTGATCAACAAGGTCAACGAGATCCACTTCACGTCGTCCGACGAAATCCACACGCTCGGCCACCTCTACGAGACCATGCTCCGCGAAATGCGCGACGCGGCCGGCGACTCCGGCGAGTTCTACACCCCGCGCCCCGTGGTTCGCTTCATGGTCGAGGTCACCGACCCGCGCCTCGGCGAAGTCATCCTGGACCCGGCGTGCGGCACGGGCGGCTTTCTGGTCGAGTCCTTCAATCACCTCGAGAAGCAGTGCCGGACCGTCCAGCACCGCCGCACGCTCCAGGAAAAGACCATCTTCGGCGGCGAGGCCAAGCCCCTGCCGTACCTGCTCTGCCAGATGAACCTGCTGCTGCACGGCCTGGAGTTCCCGCAGATCGACCCCGCCAACAGCCTGCGGCACAAGCTCACCGACCTGGGCGTCCGCGACCGCGTCGACGTCATCCTCACCAACCCACCCTTCGGCGGCGAGGAGGAGGCGGGCATCAAGGCCAACTTCCCGGAAGACAAGCAGACGGCCGAAACCGCCCTGCTCTTCCTGCAACTCATCATGCGCAAGCTCAAGCGCCCCGGACAGGGCGGCAGCGAACGCGGCGGCCGGGCGGGTGTGGTCGTGCCCAACGGCACGCTCTTCGGCGACGGGGTGTGCGCCCGCATCAAGGAGCAGTTGCTCAAGGGGTTCAACCTGCACACCGTCGTGCGGCTGCCCAACGGCGTGTTCGCCCCGTACACCAGCATCCCGACCAACCTGCTGTTCTTCGACGCGTCCGGCCCGACCAAGACGATCTGGTACTACGAGCAGCCGCTGCCCGAGAGCCGCAAGAACTACTCCAAGACCAAGCCGCTGCAATACGAGGAGTTCGCCGAGTGCCTCAAGTGGTGGGGCAAGCGCAAGGAAAGCGACCGGGCGTGGAAGGTGGCCGCGGCCGACGTGCTCAAGACCGACGCCGACGGCAAGCTCGTCTCCTGCAACCTGGACCTGAAGAACCCGCGCGGCGCACCGGACCTGGAGCACCTGCCGCCCGAGCAGCTCGTCGAGGACATCCTCGTAAAGGAACGGCGGATCATGGAGATCATGGGCGAGATCAAGGGGGTGCTGGCCAAGGGGATCGGGCCGTGAGCGAACGAGAGCATAGTCAACCGTCTCCACCGGCGTGCAGATTTTGCGGCACGAGCGCGCCGATTGTGCAGACAGCGCCTGCAAAATCCGCCACGGGGCGGGCGGATCCGATTCCGCAATCGCCGATTGCAGAATCCACGAAGGGCAGGCGAGGGCGTCGACCATGAGCGCTCCGTGGCCGATCGTTCCGCTCAAGGAGATTGCCGACAGGGCTGATCGGGCCGAACGCCCGGAGCCCGGACAAACCTATCGCCAGATCGGCGTCCGGCTCTGGGGCGAGGGCGCATACGAGCGCGAACCAATCGACGGCGCCGCGACCAAGTACTCCCGACTATACCGGGCCGACGCAGGCGACATCATCGTCAACAAGATTTGGGCGCGGAACGGAAGCGTAGCTGTTGTTCCCGAAGAGTTGGCCGGCTGTCTCGGCTCGGGCGAATTCCCCATGTTCTCCCCGTGTCGGGATCGGTTAGAGCCCCAGTGGTTTCATTGGATCACGAAGACGCGGTGGTTCTGGCAGGCCTGCGACGAGCATGCCCGCGGAACTAGCGGAAAGAACCGCATCCGACCGGACAAGTTTCTTGAAATCCGAATCCCCCTGCCCCCGTTGGCCGAGCAGCGGCGGATCGTGGCCAAGATCGACCAACTCGCCGCCAAGATCGCCGAAGCCCGCGGGCTACGGGAGAGAGCCATCGACGCAGCCAGCGTTCTTTTGTCGTCGGAAGTCAATGAAACCTTCGCAATCAGTCGCGATGGATTACCGGCGCATTGGCGTTGGGTTTCAGTCGACGAGCTTGGACCGGATCACCTTGACACCGTCCAGACGGGTCCATTTGGCGCCCAACTGCACAAGCGCGACTATGTCCCCGAGGGACGTCCTGTTCTTGCTATTGGCAACGTTCAATGGGGACGGCTTGACCTTAGCCAGATCGATCATGTAACGGAGGCGAAGGCTGGGGAACTCTGCCGGTACGTTCTCGCCGAAGGCGATGTGCTGTTCACACGCTCGGGAACCGTTGGAAGGTCCGCAGTGGTGCCACCTGAGGCTCATGGCTGGCTGATGACCGGACATATTCTGCGGATCCGCCTCGATCGCGCACTCGTGGAGCCTGCATATCTGTTTTACGGCTTTCGAGGTAGCCGACAGATCAGGCAGCAGGTTGAAGGCGCCATAAGAGGTGCGACGCGGGCGGGCTTCAATACAAGGCTGCTCAGCAGAGTTGAGCTCCCGCTCGCACCGCTGACCGAGCAGCGTCGCATCGTGGCCCACTTCGACGACCTCCAGGCGAAGGTGGACCGGCTGAAGGAGCTTCAGGCCGCCACCGCCGCCGAACTCGACGCCCTCCTGCCCGCGATCCTCGACAAAGCGTTCAAGGGGAAACTGTGATGGAGTTGGAGGTTCCGCTCACGCTGCGTCAGATCAAGGCCGCTGGCGAGTTGTACGCGCATCTGGAGCAGTGCACTGCGGCTGATCACGCACTCCTTAAGCTTGGCGAGCGGTTCCCCGGATTCGATGCCGACTCGGCGTTGCTGAAGGTTGTGACGATCAACGGGCTGTACGGTACCCACGTCTTCGCCATTGTCCGCATGGCCCAACATGTCCAGCGCGTCCTTGCAGACCCAGATACGGCGGCGGCCGGAGTCGAACTTGTCGAGCGCCTGGCACGGTTGCCGCTGAGCCGACCCGACGAGAAACCGCTCGTGTTCCTGAGCTTCGCTTCAAAGTTCGCCCATTTCTTCGTGGATGCTAAGCGGTTCCCGATTCTGGACAGGTACGCCGAGCAGATGGTGAAGCTGCACCTCGGCCCCCGGAACATAATCCCCGACGCCGGCTCGCGCTATGCGACGTTTGTGGGAAAGTTGAACCGCTTGCGTGAACTGGCTCCCTGGTCGGGCAGCAACCGCGAGTTGGACCGGTACCTGTGGCTCGCTGGCGGGTATCGAGCCTGGTGCGGCAAGGCGAAGACGCCGATAAACGCGGAGTTGCAGCGTCTCTTTGCGAATCCACCACCCGGCGCGCGCGCCGAACTCGGCGCCCTCCTGCCCGCGATCCTCGACCAAGCGTTCAAGGGACAGTTGTAGGAGGTCGCAGACCGAGAGTGGGACGCCGGTGGCGCGGGGATGGTTCTGTCGCCCCGCTGGGGCACAGGGCGTCGAGCGCGGACCCTACGGAATTCAGGCCTTCGTGGTGGGCGTTGCCCACGCTGTGCCTACGCCTGTGGGCCCAACAACGCGTCGGCGAACTGGGTCAGGTCGGAGAATTCGGCGATCGGCGCGGCATCGAGCCGGTTCTCCTCGCCGAGCCGGTTGATCCATACCCAGGGGATGTCCAATTGCCTGCACGGCACGCCGTCGTGATACGGGCTTTGGTATTCCGCGAGAGCGCGGTCCGGAAGGGCGCGGCCGCCGGCCCCGCACTCGTCGATGAGCCGGGTCAACGCGGCTCGAATCCCCGTGTTCGAATCCACCAGCGTACCGTAGCAATCGAAGGTGAACACCTGACCGGAGTTGGCAGCCGTCGTGAGCATGTGGATGTCGGCCCGAGTCGCGGTCTCCAGCGTCGCACGGTCGCCGGACACACGGAAACGCAAGCGCCTGACCCACTGGAGGCGAAGAGATTCGAACTCTCGACCTTCGCATTGCGAACGCGACGCTCTCCCAGCTGAGCTACGCCCCCGAGTTCATGCTCAAGTATAACATCCCCGTGTCGCGGAGGGCAAGCCCAGGTCACCTGACCGGCCCGTAAGCCGGTCCCCCGCGTAGGGCGGGTTTGACCCGCCACAGGGTGAGCGCGTCGGGCGGAGCCCGACCTACACGCGGGTAATGTGCGACGGGTAGCGGCGGGCGTAAAGCGCGATGTTCTCAGCGTACGTCTGGAGTACATCGGCCAGCAGTTGCGGCGTGTCGCCGCTCCGGTCCGGCTCCACCAAGGGCCCCAGAAGCTGGAACCGGTAGTGGAAACCCGGCTCGGAGAGGATGAAGCCTTGCAAAACCGTCGCTCTACAGCGCAGGGCGATCTGCAGGGTGCCGGTGAGAAACAGCCGCTGCTCCCCGAAGATGGTGATCGGGGCGGCTTTCTGGTGCGGCTCGCGGGGGCGGTGGACGTCGAGGGCACTGCCCAAGGTGTAGTTGTTCTCGAAGCAGCGGTAAATCTCCCGCGGATAGGCGTCGGAGAAGATGATGTGCAGCTTGTGCAGCTCGGGGTACTTCCGGTCGTATTTCTGCTGAATGAACCGCCGGATCGCGCCCTCCTTACGATCGCGCACGCCGGCCACCCGGTAGCCCAAGAGCGCCAAACACAACCCCGCCACGTGATGGGCGCCGTGGTGCGAGAGCGCCACGTACACGCCGTGCCCCCTGGCTAGCCCCTCGTCCATCAACTCGTGGTTGTCGATGTGAAACCGTTTGAGCACCTGCTCACGGGGAAGCAGGTCCAGGGCCAGGTAAAAAATTTTGTCGCAGCGCGTGGTCTGAAAATGGGCGCGCGTGACGCGCCGCCGCACGGCCGGCGGGAACTCCGCACCGAAAACCTGCCGCAAACGCCGGCCGAAGGCCCGCCGACGCTTATAGTTGATACACCATTCGAGAAGCCCGAAGCCCTGGCCCAACCGATACAGCCCGTCGAGGGTCAGTGCCTTGGCTAGCAGCCAGAGGACCACGCGCACCGCTTGGAACGCGCAACGGTTCCACGGCCCGACGTCGGCGGGCGAGGCCGGGCTGGGCGGTACGGGCTGTGAAGTTGTCGGCACGGTCGTGTCCAAGGGTGGCGGAAGTATATCGAAGCCACGGCGCGATGACCAGACACCTGTTGCGTGGCATGCTGCACGCTGTCGACGAGTGCCCGTATCACGCCCCAATCCACGTAGACCCCGTCGGTCATGTGGGCCTTCTCGATCCACAATTCATCCAAGCTTCCCTCTGGCAGCCGGGCACGCAATCGGCTATCAAAGTCGCCTTCTGGCGCCGGAGACCCTCCGCCTGAGGTTGGTCAGGCGAAAACCCACACGAACGGATGGGAATGGAATGTCGAGGTACTTCGCCCGTGTAACCACGGGACTGTTGGCGGTGCTCATTCTTCTTGGCGGTTGTCACCAGCCGTCCGGGCCATCCATCGACGGCCGACTGATCGGTGAAGTGATGATGCACAGCGAGTTGGCGGCCAATCTACGGACTTTGGCCGTGCCCGGAGGGCGGCTCAGCGGTTCGCCCAACGGGCATCAGGCCGAGCAATTCGTCGCGGAGAAGTTGCGCGAGTACGGTCTACGCAACGTCCACTTCGAGCCCTTCGAGATGACCACGTGGCGTGACCGCCGGACCGTGGTGACCGTCCTGGACGACCCGCTGGTGACGCTCGAGGAAGCACTGGCCTTGGGCAACTCGCTGAGCACGCCGCCGGAAGGCATTACCGCCGAGGTAGCGGACGTGGGCAACGGCGGGGAGGAGGACTTCCGCGCGCGGGGTGACGCCCTGCGCGGCAAGTTCGCCCTGGTCCGAGAGGGTGGGCCGCACCGTGGCCGGAAGATGCGTTGGGCTTTGCAACACGGGGCGGTCGGTTTGGTGCAGGTTTCGCCGTTGGAAGATCGTCCGCGCGTGGGCACGTGTCACGCGGAGCCGAGGCCGGAGCCGGGCGTGGCCGTCAGGGGCAGCGACGGCGAGGCCCTGGTCCGGCGGCTGGCGGCTGGCGAGACCGTGCGGCTCAACGTCCAGATCGAGGCCGATGCCTGGGCTTGCCGGCCCAGCAACGTGGTCGCGGAAATCCCGGGCTTGGGCCGCCTCGCCGATGAAATCGTGATCCTGTGTGCGCACCTCGACAGTTGGCACCTGGGCGAGGGGGTCATCGACAACGGCAACGGATCGGCCGCGATCCTGGAAACGGCCCGGACCTTGACCTGTAGCGGCTGGAAACCCCGACGCACCGTGCGCTTCATCTGGTTCATGGGCGAGGAGCACGGGCTCCACGGCAGTGAAGCCTATGTCAAAGACCATGCCGATGAACTGGATCGCCTGGTGGCCGTCGTCAACGTGGACATGCCCGGCGCCCCGCGGCAGTTCGCCACCTTCGGACACGCCGAGATCGTCGACTTCCTGAAGTTAATGCAGGAGCGGTTGGCGGGCTTTCAACTGAGCGAGGAAATCGCCAACGCCACTTGGACTTCCAGCGACCACGCCGCGTTCATGAAGCAAGGCGTTTGTGCCTTGGCCCTCTACGGCGACGTCGGTCCCGGCGCCAAGTTCTATCATTCCGCGGGCGACAAGTACGAACAGGTCGATCTACGCGGAACCACGCAGTCCGCCGCGGTCCTGGCGGTTTTGGTACGGCAGTTGGCCGACTGCACCGAGCGCCCGACCCTCCGACTCGCCCAGCCGGCACTGCCGGCCGAAGTCGCGGAGTAAGTCAGGAACCCCAGAGCGGGCAGGGGTCGCAGAGAGAATGGAGAGTCAAGGAAGAATGATCATTCGGCCAGTTGGGTCTTGCACAGCGTGCGATAGAGGTCGCAGCGGGCCAGCAACTCGTCGTGGGTGCCGGAGTCGATGATGCGGCCGCGGTCCATGACCATGATCCGGCGGGCGAAACGGATGGTGCTTAAGCGGTGGGCGATAATGAAGGTGGTTCGGCCCTTCGAGAATTCCCGCAGGGCCTCTTGAATCTTGTGCTCCGAGTCGGCGTCGATCTGGCTGGTGGCCTCGTCGAAGATGAAGATCGGGGCATCGCGGAGAATGGCGCGGGCGATACTGATCCGCTGCTTCTGCCCGCCCGAAAGCGTCGAGCCGCGCTCGCCCGCGATGGTGTCGTAGCCCTGCTCCTTCTCCAGGATGAACTCATCGGCATAGGCACGCCGGGCCGCGGCGATGATCTGCTCGCGCGAGGCGCCGGACGCACCGTAGGCGATGTTGTCCGCCAGGGAAGCCTCGAAGATCACGGCGTCCTGAGTGACCAGGCTGATCTGCCTGCGCAAGCTCTTGAGCGTGGCCATCCGGATATCCACGCCGTCGAAGCGAAGGGTCCCGAGTTCCGGGTCGAAGAACCTGGGCAGCAGATTGATCAGCGTGGTCTTGCCCGAGCCGTTGGGTCCGACGATGGCGACGGTCTCCCCCTTGTGCACGGTGAGGTTGATGTCGGATAAGGCGGGTTGGGCCGCCTCGGGGTAGGTGAAGGTGACATTCTCGAACTCGATCCGGTCGGCCAACTCGGGTAACTGGACGGCCCCTTCGAGCAGTTGGGCCTCGGGTGCCATGTCCATCACCGAGAAGATGCGCTCCGCCCCGGCGGCGGCCCGCGAGAGGCGGGTGTACACGTCGGCCAGCTTACGCAGCGGGTCGAACAACATCGCCAGGATAATCACCAGAGCGGCGAAGTCCGCAGGGCTGATCTCCCGGCCGATCACTTGTTGACCCAGCCACACGGTGGCCGCGGAGATGGCTACCACCGCCAGCACTTCCAGCATCGGTCGCAGAAACGCTTCCAGCCCCGCGATGCGCACCTGCTGCTTGAAGGCTTGCTCGTCGATGCGCCCCAGGCGGATACGTTCGGCATTCTCGGTGGTGTAGGCCTTGACCACCCGGATGGCCTGCAACGTGGTGGTCAGGGCTTCGACCATGCTGCCGTACATCCGCAGCAGCCGGCGGTTGGCCTTGCGTACGCTGTGCCCCACCTTCATGAAGATGAACACGGCGAAGGGCCCGGCGATCAGCACGGTGAGCGTGATGCGCCAGTCTTTCCAGAAGGCGACCCCGAGGATCGCGGCGGCCCGGAGGGGCTCGAGAACGAATTTCCCGAAGAGGACCACCAGCCCACGCTGAATCTCCTGGACGTCCTGAACGAAGCGGGAAACGATGTCGGCGGTGCCGCGCGTGAAGAACGACATGGGCAGCATGAGCACCTTGGCATAGAGGTTCCGCCGCAGGTCCATGAGCCCACGAAACACGCCGATCGAGACGTAGTACTCGGCGAAAAAGCGCGCGGTGTTGCACAACAACACTACGCCAATCAAGAAGATGAGCACGTAAATCAGCGTGACCAGCCGGCTCGTTTCGCGAGGGACCCGGGAGACCAGCGCTTGGGCAGCGCTCCACCACGGGGGCGGCGCCTTCAGCGTGACTTGCCGTTCACGCTCTTGGCTTCCCTCCCTTGCTCCAGACCGCGTACGAAACGTGATCGGCGTGCCGGACGGGGCCTCGGCGACGCTTTGAAACCAGCGGTCGGCCGGGCCGATTTCGGGGTCGGAGATGAGGAGCAAGTCGAGGTTCTTGACGCCGGTCCGTTGTTCGGCGACGGAGCGGTCGATCCATCCGTGCAACCCGCTCTCTTGCATGAGAATGTTGAGCACGGGCACGACGCTGCCTACGCTGACGGCGTTCAACGCCGCCGCCACGACGGCGGCAGCGATCCCCACGGTCAGGTACTTGCGGTGAGGCCGGACGTAGCCGACCATCCGCCGGAACTGCGGCGAACGCAGGCTCGCACCGGGCGCCTTGGTGGAGTCCTCGGCTACGATTCTCTCGAGGTCGATGGCTGGCATTTCGACGTTATCGCCTGCCGGGCGTTTTGGGGACCGCGCGCCGGCATCGTAAGGGGAAAGGCGGAAAAAGTCATCCCGCCCGCGTCTCGTGCCCGGGGGTACGGCGACCTCCCAGAGTACAGGAGTCGGTCGGCCCCATAACCCAATTCTCTCACACGCCGAGAAAGTGTGTCAAATCCAGACACGGTCTCGTCTATGACACGGTGCTGCGGCGGCTAAGGGGGCCGTCGAGTTGTTCGTTCCCGCCCTTGCGGAGGGGATGGGTACGCCTTGCGAGACCACACCTGTGGTCTGGATAGAGGGGAGAAGTCCCATTTCATCTCTTGATCGGAGGTTAGCAAAATGACTCGGTCGACGTGGAACTGGCTTTTCTATGTGACAGCAGTGCTTCCTAGCGCACCGCTCTTGGGTAGCACAACCATCACGCTGCAGGATGGGTCCGGCGGTTATGCGGGCACCACCGATGCCTGGCTGAACGAAGGCTCCAAGACGAAGAACTACGGGGCCGACCCGATCCTGCATATCCAATGGAACAACGGGCGTAGCGACGCCACCCTGGTCAGGTTCGAGCTGGCCGGCCAGATCCCACTCCATCAGCGGATTCTCTCGGCGAAGTTGTACTTGTACTACGGAAGCGCCGAGAGCATGGGCCCCTCGAATGCCATCGAGCTCAAACCCTTCCGCGTGACCCTGTGGTGGTATGAGAACGTTTATGTCGGAGAGGCCGGAAACGGCGTCAATTGGCGATGGCGTGATGACGGCCAAACTCTTGAGTGGACGGGCCAGGACGGTGCGTGGTGGGACAAAATCGATGACGGGAACACGACGCGCTGGATTCAGGACAGCGATGGCGAGGTGGGTGGGAATCCGCCACCCATCAAACCCGGCAACTGGGTCGACTTTACCGTCACGAACAGCGTGAAAGCGTGGTATGAGCAAGGGGCGGCCAATTATGGGTTCAGCCTCTTCAGCACGAATTTCGTCGGGAGCGGCTATATCGCCGCCGGCCTCTTTTCCTCCAGGAACCACGGGACGTCGTGGTCCCGGCCGGAGCTCGAAATCACCTATGAGGGCGCCCTGCCACCAATTGCCGACGCCGACGGGCCCTACAGCGTGGTCTTTGCAGGGTCGGTGATGTTTGATGGCCGCGGGTCGCACGACCCGGACGGCGGCAGCATCACCTCCTGGTTATGGGACTTGGATGCCGACGGCCAGTATGACGATGCCACCGGGCAGACGTCCACCAAGACATGGGATTATCTGGTGAACACCTTGCACCTCGCGCCCGGCTCACACACCATCGGCCTGAAGGTGTTCGACGACGAGAACGAGTCGACGGTCGATACGGCCCAGCTAGAAATCTATCCTGAGCCCGGCAACGGCGATTTCAACGAGGACAACGACGTGGACCTGGCCGACTTTGCGGAGTTCCAGGTGTGCTTCGGCGAAAGCCCCGTCTCACCGGGCTGCGAACCGGGCGACATGAACGGGACCAATCGGGTCGACCTCCTCGACTATGCCCTGTTCCGAGCAGCGTTGGAGGCCTCGGGCCCGAAGTGATCGGGCCGGTTTGCCTCGCGGAGTGGAACCCGGTCGGAACTTCACGGTTGTAGGGGCGGGGCGGTGTCGCCGTCCCACGGCGGCGTGCTGGGATCCGCCGAATTCTCGTTGACATTCCCGTTGTCGATGAGGCCGAGGACTTTCTTGCGCAGGTGAGCGGGGGCTTGGGCCAGGCGCCATTGGTCGCCCTCGCTCACGATCAGCAGGACGACTTCCCGCGTCGGCTCGGGCATCGACTCGTCGAGCTCGAGGCGCGCGTGGAGCGAGTACAGATACTGGCCCTCTCGCGTTTTCATTTTCTGCAACGCCAGGATTCGCACCTTCTTGAGCGCCTTCCAGCCGCGCTCGAATTCCTGGCGGGGAACGGGGGTCTCCCGTACGGACCACAACAGGCGAAACTTCTCGTAGTCCCCCTCGACGCAGGTTGCGGCAATCTCTCGAACGAACTGGTTCACTGCGGGATCGTTTGTCCGAACTTCCAGCGGGAAGTCAATGGGCAGCGGGTCCGCGGCCGGCGGCTGCTGGGCGGCCGGCTCCGTTCGCCGTTCGCAGGCCCCGGTCCCGACCACACTGAGTACCACGAGAGCAAGTTTGATACCGACTCCGTGTGAGCACGACCTGTCCCGCGCGATAGCCATGTGCGGCCTTGGCCTCGTCGAAAACGGCCTCAGCATATCCCCTGGGGCACCCCGCG
Source organism: Planctomycetota bacterium (assembly GCA_043803085.1). Taxonomy (GTDB): domain Bacteria; phylum Planctomycetota; class Phycisphaerae; order UBA1845; family UBA1845; genus JAAEQG01. The sequence continues at coordinate 6,917 of JAZDKM010000361.1, read as the reverse complement.
CCAAATCGGAAGAATCCGCAAGCGCACCGCACACCGGCGCATCCTCCGACCGGTGCTGCTCATCTTCGGCCCGGTAGAGGTTGGTCAAGCCACGAAATCGCCGCGGCGGGCGGGGTCGTTCAGCATGAGCCACACGTTCTCGGGAGTGCAGGGCAGCTTGGCGGGGGCCGCGCCGGTCGCGTCGTAGATCGCGGACAACACTGCCGGTACCGCACCGATAAGCGGCGGCTCGCCGATGCCGTGGGCGCCGAACGGCCCGCCGGGGTCGTCATGCTCGAGGATGAGCGCTTCCACCGGCGGCACGTCTTTGACCGTCGGCACGATGTAGTCGGTGAAACCGGGGTTCATCAGTCGGCCGTCGCGCATGACCACCTCTTCCATGAGGGCCATCCCGATGCCCTGGGCGACGCCGCCGGCGATCTGCCCGCGGACCGACTGGGGATTGATGGCTTTGCCCACGTCGTGACAGGCAATATGTCGCTCCACACGGATCTCACCAGTCTCGACGTCGACCAGCACCTGCGAGACGTGGGCCCCGAACAAGTAGGTGATGAACGCTTTGGGGCTCTTGCCGGTATTGGGGTCCTCCGGGACGGTGCGCGGCTTGAACAAGGCCGACGCCTCCAACTCGTAGCCGCGCCGGCGACCCTCGACGACCAGATCGCGGAGCGACACGCGGTTGGCCGGGTTGGCCGTCTCGCAGGCGAAGCCGGAAGTGTCCTGCGGGCCGCCGGGTCCCAACGAGATTTCGTGCGGGTGAACGCGCAGATGTTTGCCGGCGATGTCGAGGAGTTGCTCCTTGAGCTCGCTGGCGGCCATGCGTACCGCGTTGCCGGTGAAGTAGGTCTGACGGGTGGCGGAGGAGGAGCCGGACTCGTCGGTGCGGGCGGTGTCGGCGGCCACAACGCGGAGGTGGTCGAGGTTGGCGGCCAGCTCGGTGCCGGCGATCTGGGCGACCATGTTGAGGAAGCCCTGGCCGACGTCCACCCCGCCGGTGTAGACGGTGATGAGGCCGCTTTCGTCGATCGCCACCCGTGCTCGGCTGCAATCCGGGAACCCATCGCCGTACCCCAGGCCGAAGCACATGACGCTGAGGCCCCAACCGCGCTTCAGGTACGCCGGCAGCGGAGCATTCGGATAGGGTCGGCTGCGGAACTGGTGCAGTGCAGTCTGGAGGCAGTCCTTCACGGTCACGTCGGGTACGTGCTGGGCGGTGGTGACCTCTTCGCCGCTGTTGATAAGGTTCTTTATGACCAGCTCAACGCGGTCCATCTTCAGGGCCCGGGCGAGCCGCTCCATCATGCCGTTGTAGGCGATGGCCATCTGGCAGGCGCCAAAGCCGCGCATCGCACCTGTGGGGTTGTTATTGGTGTGCACCCCGTAGACGTCGACGCTGACGTTGGGCACGCGGAAAGGTCCGGTCGCGTGGCTGGAGGCTTTGCGCATCACCGCGATGCCCGTCGAGGCGTAGGCGCCCTCGTCGGAGTAGACCGCGACCTTGGCCGCGGTGAGGGTCCCATCGCGTTCGGCCCCGAGCGTGTAGTGGATGCGCAGGGCGTGGCGCTTGTGGCGGGCGATCATCGACTCGGACCTGCTGTAGCGCAGGGCGATGGTCCGGCCCGGATGGTGCAAGGCGACGACGGCCAGGTGAATCTGGATGCTGATGTCCTCGCGGCCGCCGAACGCCCCGCCGGTGCAGGGCTGGATGATGCGGATGTGTTCGGGCTCGAGGCCGACGGCGAGCGCGATCAGGCGGCGTTCCTCGTGGATCCACTGCCCGGGGGCCTGAATCGTGAGCCGCGTGCCATCCCAGTGGGCCACGCCGGCTTCGAGGTCGAGGAAGGCGTGGTCCGTGGTCTGGGTTTGGAAGATATCACTGACCACCACGTCGGAGGCCTTGAGCGCTGCCTCCACGTCGCCCTTGCGGATGCGTTTGTCGCCCATGACGTTGCCGCCGGGATGGATGCGCGGCGCGTCGGGGGCCAGGGCTTCGTCGATGGTAGCGATGACCGGCAGCTTCTCGTAGCGGACCTCCACCAGACTGCAGGCGATTTCCGCGATGCGTTCGGACCGGGCGAGGACCAGCGCGACGGCGTCGCCCCGATAGCGTACGCGGTCTTCCACTAGAACGGGGTGGTCGCGCCGGATCAGACCGTGGCGGTTGGTGCCGCCCACGTCTTTGTGCGTATACACGCCGACCACGCCGTCCAGGGCCAGGGCCTTGAACGTGTCGATGGACAGCACGTTGGCATGGGCTTCGGCCGAGCGGACCACTTTGATGAACAAGGCGGCCTGTTTGGGGAACAAGTCGGCGCCGTAAAGGGCTTGGCCCGTGACTTTCTCGGCCCCGTCGATCCGACGGCAGGACTGTCCGGCCAACGGCGGGGCGGCGGCAGAATTCGGCCGCTGCGACGTTGGGGTCATGAGTGTGTCTCCCCTACGCGAATGGAGAATGGAGAATGGAGAATGGAGAATTCAGAGCGGCATCTCCGCGCCTGCTTAAGGCTGGGAACTCTCGATGGCGCGATCTTAATTCTCCATTCTCCATTCTCCATTCTCCATTTCCCGCTGGGCGTTGCGCAGCGCCTCCAAAATCGAACTATAGCCGGTGCAGCGGCAGAGGTTGGCCTCGATGCCCTTGATAAGCTGCTCCTCGGTGAGGGCGGGATTCTCCTGAAGGAGGGCTTGGGCCGCCATAATCAGTCCCGGCGTACAATAGCCGCATTGGGCCGCTCCCGCCTCGAGGAACTTCTCCTGGAGGATGGCGAGCCGGCCGTCATGCGCCAAGCCTTCGATGGTGACGACCTTGCGGCCCTGCACCTGGCCGGCGAGCATCATACAACTGTTGAACGGCACCCCGTCGATCAGCACGGTGCAACTACCGCACTCGCCCTCCAGACACGAGCCCTTCGTGCCGGTCAGGCCGAGGTCATCACGCAGGAAAGACAATAGCGAGCGATCCACGGCCACGTCGCGGTCTACCGGCCGACCGTTGATCGTACAACGAAGGCGGAAGCACGCCGGTGGCTCGAAGCAGGCCGCCGTATGGTCATGGGTTGCGTGTTGCACGGTGGAAACTCATCGCGTAAGTCGGGTCATCGGACCCGACCTACAGTCTGTGGGACCGGCTTTCCAGCCGGTCATTCCTCCCGTGTCGGGTCGATGACCCGACCTACAATTCCCGTAGCAGCCGCCGGGTGAGCACGCCGCACATGGCCCGGCGGTAGGCCGCCCCGGCACGGTGATCGTCGATGGGCGAAACCTCCTGCATCACGCCTTCGGCGGCTTGGGCGATCACTTCGTCGGTCAAGGTGTGCCCCTCCAGCAACTGCTCGGCCTTGGGAGCCCGGATCGGTCGAAAGGCGACGCTGCCGAAGGCGAGGTCGTAGCGGCCCTCCGGCGATCGGCCCACCGCGCAACACACGAGGCTGATGTTGACCGCCCCGCGTTTGCCGATCTTGTACCAGGCGGTCTCGAAATCGGCGCGCAGGCGCAGGTGCGTGACCAGCTCGTCGTCCTGCAGCGCCGTCTTGCGATAGGCCAGGAACCACTCCTCGTTGAGGTCGAGCCAGCGCGGGCCCCGGGCGGCGCTGGCGACCTCCACCTGCGCCTCCAGGGCCAAGAGGGCCACTATCCCGTCGCCGGCGGGCGAGGCGGTGACCAGGTTGCCGCCAATGGTGCCGGCGTTGCGAATCTGCGGCCCGCCGACGGACAAGGCCGCTTCGCGCAGGCACTTGATCTCCAAGCGTCCGAGTTGGGCGAAGGTGGTGCCGGCCCCGAGACCCAGCCAGCCGTTGTCCCGCTCGATAAGGTTGAAATCGCGGAGGTGGGAGAGGTCCAGAAAGCTGCGCGGGCGGAGCGTGCCGTGGTTCATGCCCACCAGTACGTCGGTGCCGCCGTTGACCACCACGGCGTCATCCCGGAGTCGGCCGCGAAGCTCCAGCGCTTCTTGCAGGGTCCGGGGCTGGTAGAACATGCGAACTCTCTCCGGTCAGTCGCCTGGGGCGGGGGCGCGTCCGTCCGGATCAGGCGGGGCAGCCGGTTTTGCCCCCGGCGCCTGTGGCAGCACCAGTGGGGCAGAGTCCGAGGCCTCGCTGGGGGGATGGGTCCGCCCGTTCGTGCGCGCCCGGGCCACAAAGTACACAACGGCCACGAGCAACACCACCAGGGCCGCGACAATCCACCGCGCCGGGACCTTGCCGATTTGGGCCGGCACATCGGCAGCTCGCGGGCGGGACGCGGCCGACTGGACCGCTGCCTTAAGTTGTTCGAGTTCTCCGGCGGGCGGTTTTAGGGTTTCGTCGCCCTCGATCAGCACCTCCTCGCCGTCGCTGTCCAGGTTTTGCCGGCACACCGGGCAGGCGGTGTCATCCTCGTGTACGGTGGCCTGACACGCCCAGCATGAGCCGAGGTACTTGCTCAGTCCCGGCGTTTCGGCGGCAAACCGCCATTGATGGTGCGTGCTGGGCCCGCGGAGGATGGTGGTGGCCGTCAGCACGCCGCGCCGAATCTGGAGCACGAGTCGCTCTTTGGAGACGCCCGGGAACGGGCGCACGTGCTCCAGTACGTACCACGGACCGCTGTGCTTACGCATTTGTTGGATCATCTCGCCGCTGAGCAACTGCCCGCAATAGTCACAGCGCGACGCGGTCCGCCGCACCAGTTGCCCGCACGACACGCAGGGACGGGCTTCGCCATGCCACACCATCTCGCCGACGGGGCTCAACGGGCCGATCCCGCGCCGGGCGCCCAGTTCCACCACGCTGAGCTTGGAGAAGTCCGCACCGAGAGCCTGGGCTCGGGCGTTGTTCTGCACTTGCCGGGCTGGCGGGGATGGTCCGTCCACACAAGGCCTCCGAGGTTTGTAATTTTACTCCGGCTGCAAGAACACAACAATGGGAGCCGGCTTTGCGTCAGCGATTCCGCAAACGAATTCTTCCCCATCTAGAACTTCCTGCTTTCAACGCACGGAGAGGGCGAGCCAGCGGGCGGGGGGAGCAGATTCGCATTCGTCCGGGGGCTTGACACGCGGTAATACGAAGTCATAATCCAGTGGCCGAGCCGGGCGCGCTTGCCGGGTAGGCCGGTCGCGTGCCGTAGTGGAGAAGGTGCTGACCCTTATGCCCCCAAACAAGCAAGCCATCGTCACCTTCAAGGCGGAAGCGTCGCTCAGGGAGGCGCTGGAGGCCATGCCCAACCGCTCCGCCTTTATCCGAGCGGCGATCCTGGCGGCGCTGGACAACGTTTGCCCGCTATGCCAGGGCACGGGGATTCTGACTCCCGAGCAAAAGACGCACTGGCAGTTGTTCGCCGAGGACCATGCCATGCGCGAGTGCGGGGAATGCCACGGGTGGCATCTGGTTTGTTCGCACGAAGCAAAGCCCAGCCTGCACCGACGCCGGCAGCGCTCACCGTAGCGGCTGGCACGACGCAGGGCGAGCCAGACCGGCCGTTGAGGAGGTTGCCCTATGCATCAGCACGATGATCATCCTCATGGGAAAGGGCTGGCGACGAACCGCACGCCGCTGGCCGAGGAATTGGGGCACCACCTGCCCTTTTCCGTGTCCGCGGTGGCCATCGGCCTGATCGTCGCGGGCATCATCTGCTTTCTGACGCCGGTCGAACCGGGGACTTTGTCGGCTGGGGGCGGACCTGCCGGCGTCGAAGCCTCCGAGCACCTGCACGAGGCCGCCGGGGGCCCCCACCGCCATGCTTATGCCAATCCGTTTCAGAACCTGTTTCACTTGTTCCATCCCGTGCACATGCTGTTCTCGGCGGCGGCGACGACGGCCATGTTCTGGCGGTATGAGAGGCGGGTGCTCAAGACGGTGATCATCGGCCTGATCGGGGCCATCGGCATATGCGGCCTGAGCGACATCGTGATCCCGCAGCTCGCGCTGACCATCCTGGGCAAATCCACGCCGTGGCATGTCTGCGTGATCGAGCATCCCTCGATGGTGCTGTCTTTTGCGAGCGTCGGCGTGATCCTCGGGCTGGCGGCGTCTCCGGGCGTACGCCGGAGCACGTTCTTCTCGCACTCGCTGCACGTCTTCGTTTCCACGATGGCGAGCATCTTCTACCTCATTGGGCCGTTCGGGGTCCTCGGCTGGATCGATTCGATCGGAACGATCTTCCTCTTCATCATCGTCGCGGTGATGGTCCCGTGTTGTGTGAGCGACATCGTGTTTCCGCTGCTCTTGTTGACCAAGCGCAGCAGGGCGGAGTACCAGCGGGTCGAGCATGCCTGCCACGGTGAGTTTTCCGCGGCCCCGTGTCCGGCCGCCCCGCTGTCGCATCCCCAGCATTGACCGAGGAGCCGGGTCGTGAGTTCCCTACTGGGGGCACCCATCCGTGGAGAACCACAGCAACCAGACCCCGCCCACGCTGGCCTTTGATCGCGGCACGTTGGTGGTCTCCGGGGCGTTAGAGCCGCTGGCAGAACCCTTCACGTGGGATGCCCGGACCCGCCAATGGCGCTGTCATGCACGGCACTATGTTGCGGTACGACGTGCCCTTCATGGGCGGGTTCAAGATACCTTGCCTCCGCCGCGGGCGATCCGTTGGCCTCACCTTGGGCTTCCCACCCTCCGGCCCGATCAACAGCAAGCGCTGGCCGCCTGGGAGGCCGCAGGCCGGGTCGGCCAGATCATCATGCCCACCGGGACTGGAAAAACGGTGGTGGCCCTGGCGGCGATGGCCCGTTGCGCGGTGGCCAGCCTCGTTGTCGCCCCCATCCGGGATCTGATGTACCAGTGGCATCGTCGCATCGCTCGGGATTTGGGGTTCAACGCCGGAATCCTCGGCGACGGACGGCATGAAATCTGGCCGGTCACGGTGACGACGTACGACAGCGCCTACATCCACATGGAGCGGATGGGGGCCCAGTTCGGGCTGGTGATCTTCGACGAGGAGCACCA
>JAZDKM010000360.1:0-2488 GCA_043803085.1 Planctomycetota bacterium | reverse complement strand
ACACCTCTTCCATGGTCAGGCCGGCTTCCAACAGTGCGACCGCCCGCAGCCGTCGCTGCTCCAGTGTCTTGGCAGATCCGTGTGGTCTCATGCACCATAGATCGGCGTTTTCCTTACATTACTTTTGCGAAACTCAATAGTACTACAACGCTAGAACTTCTGGCCGGCCGATGGGCCTCGACGCGGCCTTCAGGCGACAATCACCGGACGGAATGCAGTTCGCCGGGCAGCCGGTTGCCAAGCACGTTCCGCCCCGTCTGCGGGCCGCTGTCGGACGACTGTAACATTCTGCCAGACCATGAGTTATGCGTTCTTGCTGGAGCGTTCTAGCGTTGTAGTATTAGTATACAGGCGGATTCTCGGAAGCGGAAGCCCCGTTAACCATAGCCCATTGCGGGCGACCAGGGGCCGGCGCGTCGGCGGGGCGGACATGAATGCCTGGTGAGCGGGAAGTGGCGGCGCATGGATGCGGGGCGCCGTCGCCGTTCCAGCGGCCCTTGCGGGAGCCGTCGGGCAGGAGAACCTCCGTCGCCTGCCCCGCGTAGATGACATCCTCAAGCTGGAGGTCGGAAACGCGGCCTTCGCTGATCACTTCGGCCGGTAGGTAGTGCTGATACGCCGGGTCCGGAGGCTCCACCGAGGCCATCGCCGTCGATTCGACGACGTGGGCCGGGTGCGGTTGCGCACCCCGCACGATGGCCTTCTGGACACGGTATTCGGCGAAGACCGTCCCCTCCTCGATCCGCAGTACCGCCGGCTTGGCCTCGCGTTCAAGCTGGCCTACAACATCCCCAGGCGGTCCAGAGTGCTCACAAGCACCTGCGCCGCCCACGACCACATTGCTTCCCTGTCCTGCGGCAACCCCAGACGCTCGCGTTCCAGTTCCCGCCACATCGTTCGTGCCAGCGCTCGCGGGTGCTCCGCCGCAAGGCGGTTCCAAGTCAGCCACTGCTCCGTCGCCACCGGCGTATCCGTCGGAGGGTGAACGCCGCCCGCCCCGTCCTCCAGCAGGAACCCGATCAGTTCGAGCACCGGGTCCGTTCCGCGGCCCGGGTCGTGCTGAAACATCATCCGCAGTGCTTGCGCCGCCCGCTGCCGCAGCGCGTTCGCGAACTCGCCCATAAACGTCCTCCTGCGATAGGTCCTTGAGTAACTCATACGCCTCCTGCAGTAACAGCCCGCTGCGGGTGATGATGTCGGATTCACTCACCGTTGGGCCGTCGTGGTCGATAACGATGATCTGATGGTCGAAAGAGGTGCCGAATTTCGCGTACACGTCGCCGTCCATGCCGAGGTTCGCCCGCACCCGGTAGCGCTGCTCGATTCCGGCCCACCATGCACGGAACATCGGCCGGTCGAGGGCCATGCCCCGCCCGACGCTGGCCACAAGCCGCCCACCCGGTTTGAGCCGTAACAACGCCTGTTCGACGTGCCGCGCCCCGAACTCCATACTGTGCGCCCGCACCCGTCCACCGGTTGCCGAGAACGGCGGGTTCATCACGATCGTGTCGTAGAACCTGTCCACTGGGAGGAGGTTGTCCAGCCGCTCCCCATCGAAGCCCGTCGGCGAGAAGCCCTGTAGCGATAGAAGGCTCCGGCGGCGCTCGTCGATTTCGTTCGTGTCCACCTCAGCGCCGGCCATCCGCGCCAGGACGACGATGTTGCCGGTGCCCGCGCTTGGTTCCAGGACTTTCATGTCTGCACGCAGCGCCGCCGCCGTTATGACCACAAGGGCCTCGGTCGGAGGCGTGCTGAATTGCTGCAGCTCGACCTGCGTGTCGTCCCGCCGGGTTTGCCGAGGCAAGCGCGTTTGAAGGACTCGCAGAAAACCGATTGCTTGTTCCACATCCCCAAGCTCGACGCCGGTGCGTGCCAAGTGGAGGTTCATTCCTGCCTCGGCCGCGTCGTAGGCGTCGCGTCCGTGTCCCGCAGAACTGCCGAGGACTTCGCGAGCCAGGTCAGCGAGAACCGCGTTATCCACTTGCGTGTACGGGCAAGCTCCAAGGAGGGCCGCGAACCTCTCGGCCAACTCCGCAACGGCTGACAGGCACCGACCAGATTGGTCATCGACCCCAGACGCGACATCCCTCTCGACGTCCGATTGCTCGAACGCAAAACGGGGCGTCAGGCTAACCTCCGCCTCGGCACTGGCCTCTCCCGCCCGCGGCGGTGCCGACCAGTCAAATTGAAGCTGCGCGAACTTGTTCACGGACCTCCGGGGGGCAGCGACAAACCTAGTGTAGTGCCTCACAATAATCGCAACGTGAGCGCGCGGCCGGAGAAGCCGCACGTTGGGTCGCCAAGCGGCAGAAACGAACATCCAACGGCCAGCACGGGTCGCGCATATGTTGCAGTGTCAATGAGGCACTACACTAGCCGCCTCGTCATCGTTATGGTGGATTCGGCCGAGGGCGTGCTGCACATCCGCCCCATGAGGCCCGCCTTCTGCGAAAAGGCCAGCCGTTCCAATCCGTTGAGATGTGGTTAG
>JAZDKM010000359.1:0-2000 GCA_043803085.1 Planctomycetota bacterium | reverse complement strand
CCCCTATCCCGCCCGCTATCTCACCTTGGACGATGCCGGTGTGCTGGCCGCAGCCAGAAGCGACCCGGAAGGGTTTCTGGGGGGCATGAAAACCCCGGTGGTGTTGGATGAAGTCCAATTCGCGCCGGAACTCCTCCCCGCACTTAAAGCCAATGTTGATCGCGAGCGCAAACCGGGCCGGTTCCTTTTAACCTAAAAACGGCAGTTGCCGACCCTGAAGAGGCCGGCGATTGATGTCTGCGAAGCTATGGACACCCCTTCGTGCAGGGGCGTTCATCCCGATTCCACGAGCTCCAGTGGGCTTTGGAGTAAGCGTCCGCCCAAGAAGGCCCGGAAAATCAGGCTCAAGAGGTGACGCCATCGCTCCAGCGGCGTCAACTGCTCCGCAGTAGCGGCCAGGGCATGGAACAGCCGATGGACCGACAGCAGAATCTTCCGCGCTTTCAGGTGTTTGCCGTGCGTGCTGGTAATGGTCACGGTGGTTTGGCCGGCATGCCGGGTCAGCTTGCCCACCCCTTGTAACAGCAGGGGACGGCTTGTTAGGGCTTCGGCGTGATGCGTGGGGATGGCCAAGCGCACAAACAGGGACCACCAGTTGTACACTTGGGCCACGATCCGCGCCATGATCTGACAGCGGGAGAGATCCTGGGTCATATAGCCGCCCCAGCCCCAGTGGTTTTTCAGCTCGTCGAAATTATTTTCCGCGTCCGCTCGATCCCGATACAGCTGGGCCAGGCTCTCGATGGCCTCCGGCAGGCTCGTCACCAAGACCGCATATTCATACGCGGCCACCGGATCCTCCCGCCCGATGAACACCATCGTCCCCTGCCCGCCCGCCTCCGGCCGATCCACCAGGGCCACCTCCCCCTGGATTCGTCGGCGCAACACGATCACCCGACGCGCCCGGCTCCATCCCATCAAGTGCAGCCGATCCTCGATTCCCTCCCACCCCTGTCCGGCATCCACCCACTCCCGCCGCCCGTACACCTGAGCGATCAGCCGCCGTACCGTCGCCGTCTGCCGTATCTTGAACAGATACGCCAACTCCCGATCCTCACATTCCCGCATCGGGTCTTCCTGTCCCCACGCGCAATCCCCTCGCACCAGCCGCGGCCACCGGGATCGCCCCAGCCGATCCAACAACGCCCACATCCCCGGCCGGCTATAGGCCGACGCCGTCCGGTTTCCCGCCTGCACCTCCACGTCCAACACCAGCCGCAGTCGCGCCACAAAGTAGGTGTGATAGGCGTGCGACGGCCGCCCCCGCTTGGTCGGATTGTACCCAACCACCGCCCCCTCTTGATGTCCATATAGCGTCTTTACCGTCGTGTCCATGTCCATAATCCACGGCTCCTGCAACAGCGGCCCATAGCTCCATTCCATGTGCCGTGCCTGCCACCGGGCGCACGCCGCCGGATCCACCCGCTGGAACGCCCGCCGGACCGCATCCTCGCTCCGCACCGCCCCCATCCCCAACAGCACCGGACTGACGCCATCCCCCCGCAATGTCGTCACGTGCGCATACCGCTGATGCCCGGAGAGAATGCTGAGCAACAACGTCCCCAGAATATCTCGTTTGGGCGGTGCATTGGGACTGGTGTAGGCCAGGGGACATTGCTCCACCCACGGCTCATACAACCCTGCCGTTTTTAAGAAGGCTACGAAATACGACAACTGGCCCAGCGGGGTCACCGCCGCCTCAGGGTCCCACGCCACCTGTATCCGCCCCCCGAAGGTGTCCACCCAATCCGGAGGAAACCCCACCGCCAACGCAGTAGAAATATCCTCACCCGTTGGGTGAGTCGTGTCCGCACGTCTTTTCATTCTCATAGGCCTGCATTATAAACGCTTAGGTTTCTTTGTCGCTCGGCTAACTGCCGTTTTTAGGTTTATGGATGATGCCGACCGTTCCGCAACATGGTAGGGCTTCTGTGGTCCGGTGTCTTTTTCGATGGCGGGTGGGGCCGCCGCATGGGCGCCGACGCGCTCCGACAACACGC